>CANCET010000032.1 GCA_947375105.1 Sphingomonadaceae bacterium | reverse complement strand
ATGGACGACGTCATCTTCGCTGGCACCAACACGCGGCCCGCGCGCGATTTTGCCGAAGTGTCGATGCTGATCGAGGCAGAGGGCGAGGAAAGCGAGGTCGTCCGCCGGATCGAGCGCGGGGCGGGCTCTGCCTACCGGATCGACGGGCGCGACGTGCGCGCCAAGGACGTTTCGCTGCTGTTCGCCGATTCCGCGACCGGCGCGCATTCGCCCGCGCTGGTCAGCCAGGGGCGGATCGGCGCGATCATCGCCGCCAAGCCGCAGGAACGCCGCGCGATGCTCGAGGAAGCTGCGGGGATCGCCGGGCTCCACGTCCGCCGCAAGGACGCCGAAACCAAGCTCCGCGCCACGGAGACCAACCTTGCGCGGCTCGATGACCTGATCGTCACGCTCGAAGCGCAAGTCGGCACACTCAGGCGGCAGGCCCGCGCGGCAGAACGCTACAAGGCCGTTTCCGAACGCATCCGCGTGGCCGAAGCCCGCCTCATCTTCGCACGCTGGCGCGATGCCGCCGCCGCCGCCGAAGCTGCCCGCGCCTCCGCCGCCCGCGCTGAGGAAGCCGTCGCGCAGGCCCAGACCACCGCGCGCGCCGCGCAGGAAGCCCAGCACGCCGCCGCCGCCGCGCAAAGCGCCGCGCGCGATGCGCTGTTCGACCGGCGGCAGGATGCGGCCGCGCAAGGCCAGCGCATTGCCGCGCTCACCGCGCAGGCCGAGGCTGCCACCCAGCGCCTCTCGGACATCGACCGCCAGATCCGGCGCATCGAGGACGAGCGCCGCGAGGCGGACCGCCTGACCAGCGATGCAGCCACCGCGCTCACTCGTCTCGAAGCCGATCTCGCCGCCGCCGAAGCCGTCATCGCCGCGCAGACTGCGGAAGGCCCCGCACTCAAATCCGCCGAAGCCGCTGCCGAACAGGCCGCGCGCACGGCAGAACTCGCGCTGGCCGCCATGGTCGCGGAGCAGGCCGGGATCGAGGCGGAATGGCGCGTCGCCGAAGCCGCAGTCACCGCCGCCCGCCAGCGTCTTGCCCGGCTTGATGGCGAGGACGCACGGCTTGCTGCCACGCGCCGCACGCTGGAAGCGGAACCCGATCCCGCCGCCGCCATGGCCGAGGCCGAAGCCCGCCGCGCTGCTGTAGCCGCCACGCTGGCCGAAGTCGGCACGGCCCGGGAACGCCTGACCGCCGAGCGCGAGCGCTTGACGGCCCATCGCGAACAACTGGCCACTGCGCGCGAGGCTGCATCATCCGAACTTGCCGCAGCGCGCGCCGATCTTGTCGGACTTGAGCGCGAAGCCACGGCCCTCGCGCGGGACAAGGCCGCCCGCAATGCCGCTGCAGCGCGCACCGGCAAAGGCCCCAGCGCGCTTGGTGCAGCCCGTGCCGCCCCAGGCTATGAGCGCGCGCTCGCTGCCGTGCTTGGCCGCGACTCCGGCGCACCGCTGGGTGCAGCTCCGGCAGGTGACGGGCGCTTCTGGACGGGTGCCGAGGCCCCCGCTCCGCGCGCGGACGCGCTGATCCACCATGTGACCAAATGCCCGCCAGAACTTGCCGCCCGCCTTGCACTCGTGCGTGTCGCCGATGCGGATGGCGGTGAACCGCTGGCCCCCGGCGAATGGCTGGTAACGCGCGAAGGCCATTTGCGGCGCTGGGACGGCTTCATCGCGCGCGGCGAAGGCGGCGCAGAAGCGGCCATCCTCGCCGCAGAGAACCGCCTTGCCGAACTGGAGGCCGCGCTTCCAGAACGCCGCGCCGCCGCCGAGGCAGCCGAGGCAGCCAACAACGCAGCGCAGGCCGAATTGGCGCTGGCGCAGGCCGAACTCGCCCGCATCCAGACCGAACTAACCGCCAGCGAACGCGCGCTCGCCGCCGCTGCCGACGCTGAACGCAGCGCCTTGCGCGCGATCGATCAGGCCGAGGCCGCCCGCGCTCGCCTCAACGCCCGCCGCGCCGAAATCGACCGCACGGCGGCTGATCTTGCCGCACAGCGGCAGTCCGCCGCAGCCGAGCTTTCCGAAGCCGAAACCCGCCGCGCCGCGCTGCCGGATCCTGCCGTGGGCCGCGCCGGGGTCGAAGCCGAGCGCCAGCGCAACACTCAGGCGCGCGCGGCCTATCAGGGCGCGATGGCCGCAGTTGCGGCGCACGGGCAGGCGCTTGCCGTCGGCAAGGAGCGGCTTGTCGCGGTCCGCGGCGACATTCGCGGCTGGCAGGCCCGCGCCGGGGATGCCGCCCGCCGCCTTGCCGCGATGGCCGGGCAAGCCGAAGACCTTGCCGAAGAACGCGCAGTCGTTGCCGCCAAGCCACCCGCGCTCGCCCGCGATCTTGCGGAAGCCGAAGCCCTGAGCGCGCGCTACGCCGGCGCTCTCGCCGAAGCGGAAACCACGCTCGGGCGCACCGAAGCCGAAGCACGCGCCGCCGAATCTGCGCTCGCCGCCGCCAGCGAAGCGCTCGCCACCGCGCGCGAAGCCCGCGCCGCGCTCAGCGCCAAAGCCGAGAACGAAGACCAGCGCCGCCAGGAAATGGCCGGGATCGCTGGCGAGCGCTTCCAGTGCCCGCCCCCGCTCCTCCCGGAACGCATCGGCTTTCCCGGCAGCGACGTTTCCGCCGCACCCGAGGAATCCGCCGCGCATGACCGCCTCATCGCCGAGCGCGAACGGCTCGGGCCGGTCAATCTCGTCGCCGCAACCGAGCTGACCGAAGCCGAGGCGCAGCACATCGCCGTCGTCACTGAGCAGGCCGAACTGACAGAAGCAGTCAACCGTCTGCGCGGTTCGATCGGGGCGCTGAACCGGGAAGGCCGCGAACGCCTCCGCGCCGCTTTCGAAGCGGTAGACGCCCACTTCCGCCGCCTCTTCGCGCGCCTGTTTGGCGGCGGTGAAGCGCACCTCGCACTGGTCGATAGCGACGATCCGCTGGAAGCCGGCCTCGAAATCTTCGCCCAGCCCCCCGGAAAGCGCCTTCAGTCGCTGACCCTTCTCTCAGGCGGCGAACAAGCGCTCACCGCCGTCGCGCTGATTTTCGGGCTGTTCCTCACCAACCCCGCGCCGATCTGCGTGCTCGACGAAGTCGATGCCCCACTCGACGATGCCAATATCGAGCGCTTCTGCGACCTGCTTGATGCAATGGCCGCCGAGACCACCACCCGCTACCTCATCGTCACGCACAATGCCGTGACGATGAGCCGCATGCACCGGCTGTTCGGCGTGACCATGGTCGAACGCGGGATTTCGCGGCTGGTCAGCGTCGATCTGGGCGGGGCGGAGAGCTTGCTGGCGAGTGCGCCAACGTGACCGCCGAAACCGACATCTACGACCCGTCATTTGTCAAAGGCGTGTTCGACCGGTGTTCGGGCAAATACATTGCTTTCAGCTATATTTGCTCAATGGGCTTCACCGAACGCTGGCGGAAGCAATGCGTTGCCGCGCTGGAACTCGGAACCGACGCCCGAACCGGGTACGACCTCATGGCTGGGACTGGAGAAGTGTGGCCGCACTTGCTCGCTGCGAATCCGGCGATCGAGTCGATTACCGCGGTCGATATTTCGAGCGGCATGCATCGTCTGGCGATTGACCGGCTCCATACGACGCGCGCCCAGCGCATCGTTTTTGTGGAAGATGATGTTCTGCAAAGCAATCTGCCGGAGAGCAGCGCCGATTTTGTGATTTCGACTTTCGGTCTCAAGACTTTCAACCCTGAGCAACAGGAACGGCTGGCCGCCTTGACCGCGCGCGTGCTCAAGCCGGGTGGGCGATTTTCTTTCATCGAGGCCTCGGACCCGCGCGGCTGGTGGCTTCGCAGCCTCTATCTGCTGCACCTCAAGGTGGTTCTGCCGCTGGTGGAGCGCCTCTTTCTGCGCGTCGCGCAGGATTTTGCGATGATCGGCACTTACAGCACGAAGTTTGGCGACGCCCGCTACTTCACGGCCATGCTGGCCCAACACGGGCTCGAGGCGAAGTTCCGCAAGGCGTTCTTCGGCTGTGCGACAATAGCCTGCGGTGCGAAGCCCCGCTAATCCAGCACAAACCTCGGCCCCGGCCCCGCTGCGCTGGCGCGGTCCTCTTTGTTGTAAAGCGCGCAGCGGTCGAGGCTGAGGCAGCCGCAGCCGATACATTCATCGAGCTTGTTGCGCGTGCGCGTGAGGAGCTGGATGCGGCCGTCGATCTCGCCGCGCAAGGATCGGCTGATGCGCTGCCAATCGAGCACTGTCGGCGTGCGGCCATGCGGCAACGTGGCGAGTTCGCGCTCGATCTCGGCGAGGCCGAGGCCCAGCCGCTGCGCGATGAGAATGAAGCTCAACCGGCGGATGTCGGAACGCAGGAAGCGGCGCTGGTTGCCGCTCGTGCGCAGCGAAGCAATGAGACCGCGATCCTCATAATAGCGGATGGCTGAAACGGCGAGCCCGGTGCGCTGCGCCACCACGCCAATGGGCACCAGATCGTTGCGGCCTTTGATCTGTTTGCCAACCATCGCGAATCCCCGGATTTTTGTCTTGACCTGAAGTTAGCTTGAGGTTGCATAAGGGATCGCGCGTATTTGTTCCAGATAGATGAAGGACCATTCCGGATGTCTGCAAACCCCGTCGCCGCGCGCCTCGAACACGTCAACATCCGCGTCAGCGACCCTGACCGCACCGCGGCGTTCCTGGCGCAGCTATGCGGTTGGCACGAACGCTGGCGCGGCCCCTCGCAGCTGGGCGGATGGACGATCCACCTTGGCGGCGAGAATGATTATATCGCGCTTTATCAAGGGGATGATCCTCTCCGCGGCAAGTTCGCCAAGGGCCAGCCGCTGCAGCATATCGGCCTTGTCGTCGATGATCTTGATGCGGCGGAACAAGTGGTGATCGCAGCCGGGCTCGAACCGTTCAATCATGCCGACTATGCGCCGGGCCGCCGGTTCTATGTCTTCGATTGGGACGGGATCGAGTGGGAAATCGTGAGCTATGCTTGAGTGGCAGCGCCCACCACGAAGCAGGCGGCGGCCATCAACAGGCCCGCGAATCGGTTGCTGCGGAACCGCGCGAGGGCGCTGAGGCCGTCCGCCGTATCGAGCGTGAGCGCCTGCCATGCAAAGTGCAGCGCCACCGGGACTAGCGCCAGCAACGCCAGCGGATCCGGCCGGACCAGCCATACCGCGCCCGCCCAGCATGCCGCCGCCATCGCATAAAGCCCGATCACCCCGGCGCGCACATGCTGGCCGAACGAGAGCGCGGATGAACCGATGCCGACCATCGCATCGTCCTCGCGGTCCTGCAGCGCGTAGATCGTGTCGTAGGCCATGCACCAGGCCCAGCACCCGGCGTAGAGAAGACCAAGCGGCGCCAGCCGGCTGAACCCCGTCACCTCGATCCACCCCACCGGCGCGCCCCATGTGAACACGAGGCCAAGCCACGCCTGCGGCCAGCCGGTGATGCGCTTCATGAAGGGATAGGCTGCAACCAGCCCCAGACTGCCGAGCGCCACCAACTGCGCCTCCCAGCGCAATTGCAGGAGCACCACCAGCCCCACCCCGCACAGCGCCAGCAGCCAGGCCCACGCCACTTTCTTCGAGATCGCCCCGCTCGCAATCGGCCGCGCCGCCGTCCGCGCCACACGGGCATCGAGATCGGCATCGACGATATCGTTGTAGACGCAGCCAGCCCCGCGCATGGCGATGGAACCGAGCAGGAGCCACAGGACCATGCCCCAGCGCCCCGTGCCGCCCGCAAGGAACAATCCCCAGGCACAGGGCCAGAACAGCAGCCACCACCCGATCGGCCGATCAAACCGCGCCAGCAGCGCCAGATCGCGCAAAGTCGGCGGCAATACGGTCAGGATGCCGCGGTACTGGGTGTCAGGCACAATGTCCGGCGCGGTGCTCATGTCGGCTGCATAGCCCCGGCGTCCGCAATCGGCTAGAGCCCGAGGCATGGTTGCAACGCCCGCATGGCCGCCCAAGTCGGCTCCCCGCCTGTTCGTCCCCGGCCCGCTGGCCGAGGGCGCATCCGTGCCGCTCGAAGGCGGGCAGACGCACTATCTTGGCAAGGTCATGCGCGTTTCGCCCGGCGATGCGGTGGTTCTGTGCGACGACCTGACGGGCGAATGGCTCGCCGAGGTCAGCGCAGTGGGCAAGCGCGATATCACCCTTGCCGTGGTGCACCGCCTGCGGGAGCGCGAGGCCGTGCCCGATTTCTGGCTTTGCGCTGCGCTCACCAAGAAAGCCGCGTTCGATCTGGTGCTGGAAAAGGCGACCGAACTGGGCGTCGCCGCCCTCCACCCCGTGCTCACCCGGCGCTGCGTGGCGGACAAGCTCAACCCCGAACGCGCCCGCACGATCATGACCGAGGCGGCGGAGCAGTGCGCGCGCACCGCGCTCCCGGCACTGGAGGGACCAGTCAAGCTGGAGGCGCTGCTGAAGGGCTGGCCTGAGGGACGGCGGCTGTACTTTGCCGACGAGGAGGGCGGCGTGCCGGCCGCAGCCGCCTTTACCGCGCATGACGGGCCTGCTGCGCTGCTCGTCGGCCCGGAAGGCGGCTTCGACGATACCGAGCGCGCCCTGATCCGCGCTCACCCGGCCGCGATTGCCATCACGCTCGGCCCCCGCATCCTGCGTGCAGAAACCGCTGCCCTTGCCGGAACCGCGCTGTGGATGGGCACGCGCGGGGATTGGGGCACGCTCGCCTCCGGCGCGTGAAACGGCCCTTTCCGTTTTCGGCTGGCGCACCGCCGCGCGGGGCACTAACGAACCGGCATGAGCACGAGACAAGTTTCGAATCGCAACGATCCCGTCATCGAGAACCGCGACCAGCTCGTTGAGCCGATGGCCAAGGGCGAGAAGCCGCGTGACGCCTGGCGGATCGGCACCGAACACGAAAAGTTCGTCTATCGGACCAGCGACCATGCCGCTCCCTCCTACAGCGAACCCGGCGGCATCCGCGATCTGCTGCTGGCGCTTCAGGACTATGGCTGGACGCCGATCGAGGAAGACAGCGATACCGGCCCGAACGTGATCGCGATGGGCGGACCGGACGGCGCTGTCAGCCTTGAGCCCGCAGGCCAGCTCGAACTGTCCGGCGCGCCGCTCGAAAACCTGCACCAGACTTGCGCCGAAACCGGCCGCCACCTCGCGCAGGTCAAGACCATCGGCGACAAGCTCGGCCTCGCCTACCTCGGCATGGGGCTGTGGCCGGACAAGACGCGCGAAGAACTGCCGGTCATGCCCAAGGGCCGCTATGACATCATGCTGCGCCACATGCCGCGCGTCGGCACGATGGGTCTCGACATGATGCTGCGCACCTGCACCATCCAGACCAACCTCGATTATTCGAGCGAGGCGGACATGGTGCAGAAGTTCCGCGTTTCGCTGGCGCTCCAGCCGCTCGCCACGGCGCTGTTCGCCAATTCGCCGTTCCTTGAAGGCAAGCCCAACGGCTACCTCTCCTATCGCAGCCACATCTGGTCGGATACCGATCCGGCGCGCACCGGCATGCTGCCGTTCGTGTTCGACGAAGGCTTCGGTTACGAACGCTATGTCGACTACATGCTCGACGTGCCGATGTACTTCGTGTTCCGCGACGGGCGCTATATCGACGCCGCCGGCCAGTCGTTCCGTGATTTCCTCGAAGGCAAGCTGCCCGCCCTCCCCGGCGAAAAGCCCACGCGTTCGGACTGGATCGACCACCTCTCCACCGCCTTCCCGGAAGTGCGCCTCAAGAGCTTCCTCGAAATGCGCGGCGCCGATGGCGGCCCGTGGAGCCGCATCTGTGCGCTTCCCGCCCTGTGGGTCGGCCTGCTTTACGATCAGACCGCGCTCGACGCGGCTTGGGATCTCGTCAAGGACTGGGACATGGACGGCCGCGAGAAGCTGCGCGCCAGCGTGCCCAAGCTCGGGCTCGACGCGCCTCTTCCGGGCGGCGGGACCTTGCGCGACATCGCCGCCGAAGTCCTCGCGATCTCGCGCAATGGCCTCGCCGCACGCGCGAGGCTCAATGGCGCTGGCGACAACGAAACCGGCTACCTGCAACCGCTCGACGAGATTGTGAGCACCGGCAAGGTTCCTGCCGAGCGCCTGCTCGATCTCTACCACGGCGCCTGGGGCGGCAAGGTCGATCCGATCTACGAGGCGAAGAGCTTCTAACGGGAGAGCAAATATGATCATCGTGATGGGCAAGCTGCGGATCGACGCCGATGCCATCGAGGCCGCGCTGCCGGCGGCGCGCAAGGTCGTCGCCGCGACGCAAGCGGAAGAAGGCTGCATCCAGTACGACTATTCGCGTGACATCAGCGATCCCGAGATCTTCCACATCACCGAGCGCTGGACGAGCCGCGAGGCGCTGGGCGCGCATCTCAAGACGCCGCATGTCGCTGAATGGATCGAGATCCTGTCGGCCCTGACGATGAAGGAGCGCCATATCCGCATCTACGATACGGATGAAGGCGAGGCACTCTAAGCCATGCTCGTCGTGATGGGCACGTTCCGGGTCGCGCCGGAGCATATCGAGGCGCTGCTTCCGCTCGCCCGCAAGGTGGCAGAGGCAACACGCGCCGAGCAGGGCTGCATCCAGTACAGCTACGCGCAGGACATCGACGATCCCGCCCTGTTTCATGTGGCCGAGCGCTGGACGGACCGCGCCGCGCTGGGGGCGCATGCCAAGTCGGCGCACATGGCCGAATGGGTCGCCGCCCGTGCCGGGCTCGGCTTCCACGACCGGGTGATCCGGCTTTACGAAACGGACGAGGGCGCGCCGATCTGAGCTCTCCGGCGAGCTGGTGGCCCTAACGAAGTAAGTACCCGCCTACTCAGCCGGGTGCGCTGCACCGCTGTCGGTCGGTTCAACCCGCGGGCGGCCGCGCGCCAGCATCCGCCCGATCTTCGTCAGCGTGCCCGTCACCAGCCCGTGCTCCGCCATCCACGCGTGGTATTCGCGGTACTTGGCATCCTCCGCCAGCAGATGCGCTTCCTCGGTCTTCGCACGCCAAAAATAGACCCCGCTGACGAGGCCGAGGATCACGGTGTTGCGCACCGCATCGACCAGCGAATGCGTGGTGGTCAGAAACGGCAGCGTCGAAAGCCACCAGAAGGTGTTCTTCGAAAGATAGGCTGGGTGCCGCGTGAAGGCATAGGGGCCGTTGGTCAGCACGCCGCGATAGGTGAGGTTTGAAAAGCGCAGCCCGAAGGCCACCGTCGCCCAGGCGTAGATGCCCGTCAGCACGACCATAGCCGCCACCCAGATCCACTCCAGCACCGGCATGCCCTGAAGCCAGAATGTCCATTCCGCGCCATTGGTGCGGTAATCCAGCACACCGCCCCCACCCATCAGGATGAACGGCGGATAGCAGATCAGCGCCGCCACCCAGCCGCCGAGATAGGGATTGGCGCTGCGGATCTGCGCATCGAGCGGCTTCATCGTGAGGAGATAGCCGACCATGGCGATCTGCACGTCGACCAGGAACATCGTCTCGATCAACGCATTGCCGAGCGCGAGCGGATCGCCCAGCACCGCCGAATAGTTCATGCCGACGATATTGCCGAAGCCGCCGGGAATGATCGAGAACATGAACGCGCAGAAGAAGCCCTTCACCGCCCATGCGCGCAAGTGGTTCGCCACTTCGGCGCGGTCGTAAGTCTCACGCCCCACCAGCATCGCGCCGAAATGCCACGAGGCATCGCGCGGATTGACCAGCACGCGGTCAAGCCAGAGCACATAGGGAATCGCGGCGATGAACAGCAGCGGAGCCAGCCCGCCGATCACGTCCATCGCGAACAGATACTGCCCGCGCCAATACCAGCGGCAAAGGCAATAGACGAAGCCGACCAGCGACCATGTCGCCCACAGCCCGGCGAGCTTGGTGATCGAGATGTCGATCACATCGCGCAATGGGCGCGGATTGGCCCAGTCGATCCCGGTCGAGGCGCGCAAGTGCACCTTGTCGACCATCAGCGACCACGCCACCATCGGCATACCGGAAAAGACCATCGCTGCCAGCGCGGCATTGGGCCCCGCCAGCGGCACATGCGGCCCGGGCAGCGCCAGCGCGTCGGCGATGGCTCCCCAATTGCGGCACAGGATCACCCACAGCGCAAGGCCGACAAGGCCCGAAAGGCCGACGCCGGCCGAAACGTCGCTGGAAGGCCTGGATGCAGGAGCGGTCATGCCCGCAGCCATACCGCGGACCTATGAGAAAATCGTTTATGCGCCGGGAACAACCGGGCGCAAAACCGGGGAACGCGACTTTAGCGGAACGCGGTGATGTGGCCGCTGTCGTCCAGCACGTAGAGCATCCCGCCCGCCACGACCGGCGCCAGCGTGACCGGCGCGCCGAGCTTGGCGTGGCGCTTGACCGCACCGTCAGTGACTGTCGCTGCCAGCAGTTCGCCTTCCGAGTTCGCCATCCACAAGTGATCGCCTGCCAGAACCGGGCCGGTCCAGAAGATCGGGCCCTTCTTTTTCTTGACGCTGCGATAGGCCTTCATCTGCGCGATCCAGCGGACCTTGCCAGTCACCTTGGCGATGCACAGCAGCTTGGCCTCGTCGGTCAGCGTGAAGATCCAGTCTCCCGCCACCGCAGGGGTCGAAATCCCCGCAAGGTTGAGTTCCCACACGCGCTGCCCGGTCACGAGTTCGTAGGCGGCCATGCGCCCGCCCTGGCCCAGTGCATAGACACGGCCGCGTTCGATGATCGGGTCTGCGTCGATGTCGGTCAGCGTCGAGACCGAGGTTGCGATGCTGGTGCGCGCCAGCGCGTCGGACCACAGCTGACGGCCGTTTTCATAGCGATAGGCCACCAGTTCGCCCGAGCTGTAGCCCGCGACAATCGTGCCCTGCCCGGCAGCGGCCGCCGCCACGCCGAACACGCCGGTCTGCGCGACCGAGCCGGATTCGCTCCACAGCTGCGTGCCGTCGGCGATATTCAGCGCCACGATCTGGTTGTCCTGCGTCATCACATAGACGCCGCCGAGTGCGATCGTCGGGCTGCCGCGCAGCGGGCCGGCAGGCTTGACGCGCCACAGCACCTTGCCGCTCGGCGCATCGATCGCGGCGACTTCGCCGAGCCCGGTGGTGATGAACACCTTGCCGTCGTTGTAAGCAGCGCCGCCGCCGAACACCGATGCGGTCGACGCAGGCAGTCGGAACGCCGCCTTCCACGCCTCGCGCCCGGTGGCCGCATCAAGCGCGCGCACCATGCCTTCGGTGTCCATCACGTAAAGTTTGCCGCCGCCCACGACCGGCGCCGCAGCCAGCCGCTGCTTGGGGCTGGAGCCGGCGATCCGCGCCGTCCACACCTTGTGCGGATCCTGCGCTAGCGCGAGGTGACCATAAGCCTTGGACGCTGTGCCGCCAGCCTGCTCCCAATCGGCGTTGGCCTCGGCCACCGGCAGCACCACATCGAGCGCCGACATGCCCTCGTCGACCTTGGTGCCCGCCTCGATCCGCGACAGGATCGGGATACGGTTGCCCACGGTGGGGGTCGACTTGGTCTTGCTCTTGGTGATCCCGCAGCCACCGAGTGCGAGCGCCACCACGACCAGCGCGGAGACAGCAATGCGCCGGAACGCCAGATTCGGCTTTGGCGGCGTGGTGGTCATGTCCTCGGTTCCCATCATTGTCCTTCGTTGCCGCCTGCGACGGCGGCCGGATTGTCCACGGCATCCGCGCCGAACTGCCCGGCCAGCTGGCGCGTGCGGCGGCGCAGCGTATCGGGCACGGTCTTGTCCTTGGCGATGCCGGCCAGCAGCGCGCCGGCCGCCTCGGTCTTGCCTTGCTTGAGATACGCCAGCGCGGTCAGTTCACTCGCGCTGCCGAACCACGGTTTGCCCGGCACGGCGAGCGGCTTCAGCCGGTCGATCACCGTCTGCGGCGACAGCTTGTCAAAGTTGGCCGAAATCTCGCGCAGCGTGGCCAGATCGCGGTAAGGGCCGGGGAGCGCGGGATCGGCGGCAACCGCGGCAAACATCTTCGCCGCATCGGCATCCTTGCCAGCCTGCTGGGCAATGCCGGCCTCGGTGATCTGCACCGCCGCACGGTAGCCCGGATTCCCGTTCTTGATCAGCGGGTCCATCGCGGTCTTCGCGGTCTGGGTGCGGTTGCTTTCCAGCGCATCGAGCGCGGTGACGAACGTTTCGCTCTGCTGATCGCGCACGCTGGCGACATGATCGCTATACCACAGCCAGCCGCCGAGGCCGAGGAGGCCACCGACCACCAGCGCGATGATCGGCCACCCGCGCGTGGTCAGCAGCGAGCGCAACTGGTCTTCGCGCAGCGCATCATCCACCTCGCGCAGGAAAGTTTCCTGCGCTGCGGCATCCTTGCTGTTGGCAGGCAGTGTGCCCGGCGGGCTTTTAGGAGTCAGGGCCAAGGCTACGCTTTCGGGTCGTCAGGTTAACGAATGCGGCTGTTTAGCAGGGGGGCCTGCCAATTCAACCGGTTTGACACGCACGCGCTGTATGGCAGGTTTACGGAAACGCGGGCCTGCCCAGCACGGCGGCATAGAGAGCAGCATGCTGCGCCGCCATCGCCGCCTCATCGAACTGCTCGCGCGCGCGCAACTGGTTGGCGGCGCCCACCCTGCGGCGCAGCGTCTCGTCCTGCGCCAGCCGCAGCAGCGCGGCGCCCAGCGCCGCCTCATCGCCCGGCGGCACGATGAACGGGGCGTTCTCGGCCGAGACGATGTCTGCCACATCGCCTACCGCCGGGCTCGCCACCGCCAGCCCCGACGCCATTGCCTCCACCACCGAAAGCGGAAACTGTTCGCTGTCGGAGGAGAGCGCAAACATGTCGAACAGCGCGGTTGCCTCGGCCGGCTTCGCGACATGCCCGGGCAAGTGGACGCGGTGCCCGATCTCCAGCCGCATTGCCTCGGCCAGAATGGCCTCGCGCTCCGGCCCTTCGCCCACGATCACCAGCTGCCATTCCTCCGGCAGGGCTTGAAACGCGCGCACCAGCCGGGGCAGCGCCTTGACCGGGCGCAGGCCGGCCAGCGTGCCCAGCCATTTCTCGCCCGGCCGCTTGACCACGCGCGGCAACGCATCCGGGCGCACCCGCTTGCTTCTGGCCGGCGCATAGTCCTTCACCGGAATGCCGTTGCCGATGCGGTGGACGCGCGCCGCCGGCTGGTGCCACACGTCGAGCGCCACCCGCTCCAGCTGGCGCGAAGGCACGATCAGCGCGCTCGCCCGCGCCAGCGCGACGCGGCGATACCAGTTGCGCGTGGACTTGAGCCGCTGCGCCTCATCCGCATTGAAGCCGTCTTCGTGGTGGATCAGCGGGGCAAGGCCCAGCGTGGGGGCAAACAGCGCGTGCGCCATTGCCGCGTCCATCGCGCCCCAATTGTAAGTCAGGATCAGATCGAAGCCCTGCATCGCGCGCGCCAGCGTCTGCAACCGGCGCACGCCGAAACGGCCCGCGAGCGGCGGGAAGCCGGACGGGAAATGCACCGCCAGCCCCGGATCGAGCTGCGCGCGGGCACCGAGCGCGCCCGGCTGTGCGGAAACGATGCTGTGCTCCAGCGCCTTGCCGAAGCGGTTGATCAGGCTGGTGCTGCGCCGCTCCTTGCCGCCCGCATCGAAGGTCGAATGCAGGTGGAGCAAATGGGGCCGCTCACCACTCCCCGTGCCGGGCATGCCGCGCGCGTTCACACCGCGCGGTCGAGCAGCCGCGCGATGGCGGCAACGGCTTCGGGTTCGTCCAGCGTCGGCGCGTGGCCCACGCCGGCCACTGTCAGCAGGTCCGCACCGGGCGCGCGCGCTGCCATGCGCGCGGCGACTTCGGGCGAAAGAATGTCCGAATGCGCCCCGCGCAGCACCAGCAGCGGCCGGCTCGCCAGCGCGTCATACAGCGACCACATCAAATCAGGCGACGGCGCCGGGCCATCCGCCGCCTCGAACGGTTCGGCGATGTTCATGTCATAGTCGAACACGATGCGCCCGCCGCTGCCGATCACCATGCAACGCTTGGCCATCCGCAGCCAATCTGTCAGGTCCCACGCCGGATAGATATCGCGAGAAGCCTCCTGCAAGGCCCGCGCGGCGTGCACCCAGGTCTCGTGGCTGCGCCCCTGCCCGACATATTCGCGGATGCGCGCCAGGCCCGCCGGCTCGATTTCCGGCCCCACGTCGTTGATCACGGCAGCAGCAATCCGCGCCGGATTGGCAGCGGCAAGCATCATCGTCATCAACCCGCCCAGCGAGGTCCCGATGGCGACAAAGCGCTCGATCCCCTCCGCCGCGAGCAGCGCCTCGACATCGGCGACATAATGCGCCGGGGTGTAGGTCATCGGATCGCGCGCATAATCGCTGTCGCCGCGCCCGCGCATGTCAGGGCACAGCACGCGCCACTCCCCCGCCAGCCGCCCGGCGAGCGCCTCGAAGTCACGCGCATTGCGAGTGAGCCCGTGAAAGCACAGGATCGGCGGCCGCGCGGTGCTGCCCGCATAGTCGCGGAAATGCAGCTTCAGGCCGTCGCTGCTGGTCCAGCTGCGATCCTCCCAGCGCTTGTCGCCGCTCTTGAGCGCCTCTGCCATCCCGTGTTCTGCCTGCATTTCGCTCATAAAAAATGGGCGCGCTTGCACGCCGCCCGCTTCGACTCCACTATCGCGCGATGCAGCCAACCCCGCAAGACGCGATCTACCGCCCCGCCCAAGAACACGTGGCCCCCTATCGCCCCGCACCGCGCATCCTCGATCTTGCTGGCTGGATCGGCGATCCTGTCGCGCCGGCAGACTTCCCCGAGACCAAGCTGCGCTTTCGCAACCAGCGCGCCGCCGCGCAAGTCGGCCTTGCCGAGCTGACCGATGCGGAGTGGCTGGCGCACATGGGCCGTTTCGAGCCCCTGCCCGGCAATCTCCCCCAGCCGCTGGCGCTGCGCTATCACGGCCACCAGTTTCAAACCTACAACCCCGATCTCGGCGACGGGCGCGGCTTCCTGTATGCGCAGATGCTCGATGGCGATGGCCGGTTGATGGACCTCGGCACCAAGGGTTCCGGCCAGACCCCGTGGAGCCGCCAGGGCGACGGCCGCCTCACGCTCAAGGGCGCCATGCGCGAGATTCTCGCCACCGAAATGCTGGGCGCGCTGGGGGTCAACACCAGCCGCACCTTCTCGGTGATCGAAACCGGCGAAGCCCTGTGGCGCGGCGATGAGCCCTCCCCCACGCGCTCTGCGGTCATGGTCCGCCTGAGCCACGGCCACATCCGCATCGGCACGTTCCAGCGCCTCGCCGCGCTGGGAGAGGCCGACAACATGGCCGCGCTCGTCGGCTATTGCCTCGGCAATTTTCCGGGCCCCGCCGGCCCAGAAGGCGCCAGCCCCGCCGCACGTCTGCTCGATCAGGTGGTTGAACGCATGGCCGACATGGCCGCCAGCTACATCGTCGCCGGCTTCGTCCACGGCGTGCTCAACACCGACAACATGAACGTGACCGGTGAGAGCTTCGATTACGGCCCGTGGCGCTGGCTCCCGCTGTGGGACCCGGGCTTCACCGCCGCGTATTTCGACAGCAGCGGGCTCTATGCCTTCGGCCGGCAGGTTCAGGCGATTCACTGGAACTGCGGCCAACTCGCGGTCGCGCTGCGCACGCTGGAGGAAGCGCCCCCGCTGATCGCCGCGCTCAACCGGTTCGAGGACCACTACCGCGCTGCCATGGCCCGCCGCTGGTGCTGGCGGCTTGGCGTGGCAGCGCGCGGCATCGACGAAGATACCGCGCTGATCGGGCTGTGCGAACAGGCGATGGCCGAAAGCGGCGAAGGGCCGGATGCGTTTTTCTTCCGCCATCGCGGCGGGCGCGGGGAGGCTCCCGGCGCGCTGGGCGAGGCGCTGGCTGCCTATGCACCGGTGGCGGACCCGCACCCCTACTGGGCCGACCCCGCACCGCAGTCCATGCTGATAGACGAAGTCGAGGCGATCTGGGCCCCGATCGCCGAAGCCGACGACTGGTCCCTGCTCGATGCCAAGATCGCGGCACTGCGCCGCATGGGGGAGGCGCACGGTACGCCCCCACGTCCCGCCGGACACGCCTGAAGCCGCGCAAACCCGCCACGGGGTTTCTTGTTTGGTTACGACTCGCGTGCCATAGGCCGCACTCCGGAGCGGACCTCATCCGCCCTGAACCAAGGCAGAGGAAGGCCCACCGCACCCGTGTCCACCGGCGAAATCGTCTCATTCGAGCCAGCGACCGGTTCGGAAATGTGGCGTGGCCGGATCGGCGACGCCGAAGACGTGATCGCGCGCGCGCGCCGTGCCTGGCCGGTCTGGGCCGCGCAGCCGCTTTCCACCCGCATCGAACTCCTGCGCCGCTTCGCCAATGAAGTGCGCAAGGAAGCCGAAAAGCTGGCCGACACGATCGCCCGCGAAACCGGAAAACCGCTGTGGGAAGCGCGCGGTGAAGTCGACTGCGTGGTCGACAAGGTCGAGGCTTCAGTCCGCGCCTATGCCGAGCGCACCGCGCAGCGCAAGCTCGACAGCGCGCTCAACGGCACCTCCGCCGTCCGCCACAAGCCGCATGGCGTGCTCGCGGTCATCAGTGCCTACAACATGCCCGCGTTGCTGCCGGCGGCGCAGATCGTGCCCGCGCTGATCGCCGGCAATGTCGTGGTTTTCAAGCCCTCGGAAAAGTCCCCCGCCACCGGCGACCTGCTCACTCGCTGTTTCCACCGCGCCGGCATTTCGGCGGCCGTGGTGCAGGTCCTGTTCGGCGGGCCAGAGCAAGGCCAGACGCTGGCCCTGCACGACGGGATCGACGGCGTGCTGTTCACCGGCTCCGCCCATGCCGGGGTCTCGATCAACCGCAAGCTCGCCTCCAACCCGGGCAAGCTCGTCGTGCTCGAACTGGGCGGCAACAACCCGGTTGTGGTGTGGGACACGCCCAAGATCATCGATGCCGCCGCAATCGTCGTCCAATCGGCCTTCACCAGCGCCGGCCAGCGCTGTTCCTCCGCACGGCGGCTGATCGTGAAATCTACGATGTACGATGCCGTCATCACCGAAGTCCGCCGCTTGACCGAGCGGTTGATCGTCGGTGCGCCGTTCGATGCGCCCACGCCGTTCATGGGCCCGGTGATCGACAATGCCGCCGCTGACGGGCTCACCGAAAGCTTCGTGTACCTCCTTTCCAACGGCGGCCGCGCGATCAAGCACATGGCCCGCCTGCGCGATGACCTGCCCTTCGTCAGCCCCGCGATCATCGACGTGACGAAGATCGAGGAGCGGCCCGATGTGGAGCTGTTCGGCCCGTTGCTGCAAGTTATCGCAGTCGATGATTTCGACGCCGCGATTGCCGAGGCCAACAACACCCGCTTCGGCCTCACCGCTTCGCTGATCGGCGGCTCGCCGCAGGAGTACAACCGTTTCTGGGCCAATGTGCGCGCCGGCGTGGTCAACTGGAACCGCCCGACCATCGGCGAAACCCCGGCCGCCCCGTTCGGCGGCGTCGGCCTATCGGGCAACAACCGCCCCGGCGGCTATTATGCTGCCGATTCGTGCGCCTACCCGGTCGCGTCAGCCGAAATGGAACAACCCCGCGCCACCATCGGCGTGGGCCTGCGCGATACCTAGGGTCAGGCCCCGGTTTTTCTTATACGGCCTGGTTCTTCGGATCCGGCCTAGTTCTTCGGATCCGGCAGCGGGAGCGCCGGATCGGCCGGGCCCGCCGGAATCACGGCCAGATTGCGGTTGTTGGCCTGCGAAAGATCGGGATCGACCATCAGTTGCCCCTCGATCGCCGCAGTCATCACCGGATCGTGCACCGGGCCTTCCTCGGCTCCGCGCGTGCGCGGTGCGTCCGCTCCGCATGCCGCAAGGGAGCCAAAAAGCGCCGTCATCAGCAGCGCGCGAAAGGCGTGGCGGTGGACCATCAGCCTTCCCCATGCGCCAGCCATGGTTAACCTGCCGTCACCACGCCTTGGGGGCATAGAAGTTTTTGGCACTTGGATCGCCGTGCCCGCCCTGCCATGGCGCGCAGCACCATGACCACTGATAGATCCAGCAACAGCGGCGTCACTGCCGCGATCGCCACTTATACGATGTGGGGACTGCTGCCGATCTACTTCAAGCTGCTGACCGCCATTCCCGCGCTCGAACTCGTCGGCTGGCGCATCATCTTCACGCTGCCGATCTGCCTCCTCGTGATCGTCGTGCTGCGGCAGGGCGATGATCTGGCTGCAGCGCTGGCCAACCGCGCGATGGTCCTGCGGCTGGGCCTCAGCGCGCTGCTCGTCGGTTCGAACTGGGTGATCTATGTGTCCGCGGTCAACGCCGGGCACGTGCTCGCCGCCAGCCTCGGCTACTACATCATCCCGCTGATCAATGTGCTGATCGGCACCGTCTTCCTGCGCGAACGGCTGGGCCGGTTGCAATGGCTCGCGGTCGGCGTGGCGGCGGCGGGTATTGCCCTGCTTGCATGGGAAGCACTCGACATGCTGACGGTCGCGCTCACGCTCGCGGTCAGCTTCGCGCTCTATGGCTATGTCCGCAAAGTGACGCCGATTGGCGCGGTTCCCGGCCTCACCATCGAGACAGCGTGGCTGCTGGTCCCTGCCATCTGCGTCGCGGCATGGTACGGGCACCAGCCGGCGGGATCGTCGATGGTGCTGGACTGGCGCCTGTCGCTGCTGCTGGCCAGCACTGGCCTTGTGACCGCGGTGCCGCTGCTGCTGTTTGCCTTCGCCGCGCGCCGCATGTCGCTGTCCGCGCTGGGCTTCGTGCAGTTCATCTCGCCGACGCTCGGCTTCCTGCTCGGCCACTTCCTCTATGGCGAGCCGCTCGACGGCGCGCGCACCACCTGTTTCGTGATGATCTGGATCGCGCTCGCCCTGTTCTGCTGGGACATGCTGCACAAGGCGCGCATGAACGCCCACTCCAAGGCCGCGGCCGCCGCGACCTAGGCCCGCATGCGCCAACCCAGCGTTTCCCCCGCGTGGAACGGCACCACCATGGTCTCGCCCACGTCGATCTCGTCCGGGACCGTCACGGGCGCACGCTCCAGCGTCACCGTGCCCTCGTTCAGCGGCAGGCGGTAGAAGCGCGGGCCGTGCTCGCTGGCAAAGCCCTCGAACTTGTCCAGCGCGCCTTCCTCATCGAACACCCTGATATAGCTCTCCAGCGCGAACGGCGCGTTGAAGATGCCCGCGCAGCCGCAGGCCGCTTCCTTCAGATGCTTGGCATGCGGCGCGCTGTCGGTGCCAAGGAAGAACTGCGCGCTGCCCGAAGTCGCCGCCCCCCGCAGCGCCAGCCGGTGATGCTCGCGCTTGGCCACTGGCAGGCAATAGGCGTGGGGGCGGATGCCGCCGACCAGCATGGCATTGCGGTTGATGTGGAGGTGCTGCGGCGTGATCGTCGCGGCAAGGTTCGCGCCTGCACTTTCCACGAACTGCACCGCCTCGCGCGTCGTCACATGCTCGAACACCACGCGAAGGCCCGGTAGCGCCTTCACCAGCGGGATCAGCGTGCGCTCGATGAACACCGCCTCGCGGTCGAAGATGTCGACATGGTGGTCGGTCACTTCGCCGTGGATCAGCAGCGGCATGCCGATCTTCTCCATCCGCGCCAGCACGGCCATGATGTTGGCCACATCGGTCACGCCATGCGCCGAACCGGTCGTCGCGTGTGCGGGATAGAGCTTGGCCGCCACGAACACGCCCGCCGCGTGGCCCCGCTCCACCTCGTCCGGATCGGTATGGTCCGTCAGGTACAGCGTCATCAGCGGCGTGAAGTCCGTGCCTTCCGGGAGCGCCGCGATGATCCGCTCGCGGTAAGCCGAAACCCCCGCCACATCGGTCATCGGCGGCGAGAGATTGGGCATCACGATGGCCCGCGCGAACTGGCGCGCGGTGTGCGGGGCAACGCCCGCCAGCAGCGCGCCATCGCGCAAGTGGACGTGCCAATCATCGGGGCGGCGGATCGTGATCGAGTGCGGGTCAGTCATGCCCTTCCCCTTAAGCCGGAGCATGCCTATCTGTCACGCATGAGCGCACCCCGTCTGACCCATCGCACTTTGGTGCGCCTTGCCCCGCTGGACGAGAGCGAGGACGTCGCCGCGTTCCTGCAGGGCCTTGTCACCAACGATGTGCAGGGCCTGCTCCCCGTGTGGGCCGCTCTGCTCAGCCCGCAAGGCAAGGCGTTGTTCGATTTCATCGTCTGGCAGGATGACAAGGATCTGCTGCTCGATTGCGAGTCGGTCGCCGCGCCTGCACTCGCCAAGCGCCTTTCGCTCTACCGCCTGCGCCGCCGCATCGCGATTGCGGAGGATACAACGCGGGGCGTCTACTGGCAGGCGGATGGCACGCCGACCGACCCGCGCCTGCCCGCGCTCGGCCACCGGTGGATCGCACCGGTCAGCACCGGTGATACCGCGGCGGATGCCGGATGGCTGGCGCACCGCCTTGCGCATGGCGTGCCGGAGGGTCTTGCCGAACTCGGCAGCGAGCAGACGCTCTGGCTGGAAACCAATGCGGTGGAACTGAACGGCGTCAGCTTCACCAAGGGCTGCTATGTCGGGCAGGAGAATACGGCCCGGATGAACTGGCGGCAGAAGGTCAACCGGCGTCTGGTGGTGGTGCCGCTGGAGACGTCGGATGCAGCCCGGCAGCGCGCGGCCTATCCCGATCTCGGCCTTGCCGTCGATCACCGCCGCGTGGAGGATATCCCCGCTGGCCTCGCGCCGACGTGGATGGACCTCAGCCCGCCTGCGTGAGCTTGGCCTGCGCGGTTGCCGCATCGAGCATCCGTGCCGCATAGTCCCGCGCGGCATGGCGCGGCAGCTCCAGCGCCTGGCTCAGCGGCCCGCCCATCTGCGCATCGCCCAGCGCCATCAGCACCAGCGTCAGCGTCGTCCCGCGCATTTCGTCGGAATGGAAATCGCCGACTTCGATCACCAGATCGTGGATCACATCGACGATCGGATCGAGCGCATCCTCGTTGCCGGTGAGCAGCATCCACGATGCCAGCGCGCCCGCGCCTTCACGGTCGAACGCATCGAACGTCAGTTCCACCACATCACGCGGGTTGCCGATACCCGACCGGCTGGCGATCACCGCCTCGCGGATCCCGATGCAGATCGTTTCCGCCAGATGCCGCGCGAGTTCCTTTTGCAGGCCCGATGCGGAACCGAAGTGGTGCAGCAGATTGGCATGGGTCCGCCCGATGCGGCCAGCGACGGCCTTGAGCGTGACCGCCTGCGGGCCTGCTTCGATCAGCAGCGCCCGCGCAGCTTCCAGGGCGGCAATACGGCTTTCTTCGGGACTGAGACGCTTGCGAACTGACATTGTGCGGGCCGTACTTCCCCTTGCGACGCGCCACTACCCCCGCGCATCGGAGCCCCCACGCCTAGAACTCCGGGCGCTGCGGGGCAAGAGGGACCTGTCAGGCCGCGCGTCGCATCGGTTCGCGATCGCCGCCTCCGGCACCGGAACCGCCATCATCGCCGTCGCCATTGCCTGCTGCGCGCAGCCGCGTTTCGTAAATCACGCTGGTCACCACCGTGCCGCGCCCTTCGCTGCGGCGCGGACGATGTTCACCGGTGGGGGTGAAACCCAGCTTCCTCAGCACACGGCCGGATGCCGGATTGTCGAGGAAATGGCTCGCCTCGATCCGATCATGCCCCAGCGCCCGGGCAACCGAAAGCACCGCGCGCGCCGCTTCGGTGGCATAGCCCTGCCCCCACTGGCCGCGCGCGATCCAGTATCCCAGTTCGGCCCCGCCTGCATCGCCCGGCACGATCCCCGCGCAGCCGATGATCCTTGCGCCATCAGCTCCGGGCATCGTCACGAGAAAGTCGGGATGGCGCGGATGCTGCTCGCGGCTCACGAACGCACGCGCGTCGTCCGCCCGATAGGGCCAGGGCGCGCGAGCGAGATTGTGCACCACCGCCGCATCGTCGATCGCGGCGTGCAGCTCGGCCCAATCCTCGGGCCAGGCAGGGCGCAGAAACAGTCTTGCACTGCGAATGAACATGCCTTGTCTCCTCATCCGCCCCCAATTGCCCTCGGCTACTAACCAAAGGAAATGACAGGCATATTGCGTGTCACCAGGCTGTGCGCTGATAATGCGCCAGTCCGTGGCAAGGGTGAGGGAGACACAAAAAAAGGGAGACGGGCTGGCCCCTCTCCCTCGCTAGGCCGGCTGATCAGAGCCGGCGGGGGCCATCCCATGAAAGGATGGCCCAATGCATGACCATCCGGTTATTCGGCAGCCTCGGCCATCATGTCGACCGAGACGTACTTGCGGCCAAGCTTGCCCGAGTGGAAGCGTACGCGGCCCTCGGCGAGCGCGAACAGGGTGTGATCCTTGCCCATGCCGACATTGGCGCCCGGGTACACCTTGGTGCCACGCTGACGAATGATGATATTGCCGCCGATCACGAGCTGATCGCCGAACTTCTTGACGCCGAGGCGGCGGCCTGCCGAATCGCGACCGTTGCGCGAAGAGCCGCCTGCTTTCTTATGTGCCATCTGAGCTTACTCCGGAATCTTGTCAGTCGCGCGCGATCAGGCGACGCTGAGGATGCGCAGCAGAGTCAACTGCTGGCGGTGGCCGTTCTTGCGGCGATAGTTGTGCCGGCGGCGCTTCTTGAAAACGACGACCTTCTCGGACTTCGCCTGGGCGATGATCTCGGCCGAAACCGTCACGCCCTTGGCATCCGCAATCGCGCCTTCGCTCCCCGCAAGGAGGATGTCGGTCAACGTGATCGTGTCACCGGCTTCACCCGCCAGCTTCTCGACCGCGATCTTGTCTCCGGCGGCAACCCGGTACTGTTTGCCGCCCGTGCGCACGATTGCGAACATGGTTCCTGCTATCCGTTTCAAGTGTCTAGCCGCCCAATGGAATCGCGAATCGCTTCCATCACACAGCATGGCCGAATCTCCGCACGATTGCGGAGGCCCGGAAAGAGTGGCGCGGTTAATCGAACGGGGGCGTCCTGTCAACGCCGCAGCGCCGCCCTTTTGCGCCCGCGCCCGCTTCCCCGCCCGTGGAAAAGACTCTATGGACCGCACATGCCTGCCCTGTCCATCCGTCTGGCCGCGCCGCTCGCCGCACTTCTCGCGCTCTCGGCCTGCAATGCGGATCGCGCCCGCTTCCCTTCGCTGGCGATTCGGCCGGCCGAGCGGGCCTACAACACCGGGCAGCAGCCCGCTCCTCCGCCGAGCATAGCGCCCGACGCAACCGCCGATCTCCCCGCGCGCGTGGCCGCCTTGCGCGATGCCGCCCTCGCCGCCCATGTCCGCTTCACCGCGCAGCAAGGCGAGGCCACCACGCTCATCAATGCCGCCAAGGCCGCCGCACCCGGCACCGAGGCGTGGAGCCGCGCTGCCATCGCACTCGCGGGCCTGTCTTCGGCGCGCGGCGAGGGCATGGTCGCGCTGTCGGACCTCGATCACCTGCTCATCGCCGCAACGGTTGCGGCAGCGACCGGCCCCGATGCCGATCTGAAAGTCGTCGGCCCGGCGCATCGGGCAGTGGCCGACCTGCTGGGCGAGGAAGACCGTACGCTGGCGGCATTGGGCAACCAGCTCGGCGGTTAGAGCGTCTTTCGAGCGCTCACCACCGCAACAGATCGCGGTGATCGTCGGGGCGTGGTTCGATCCAGCGCCAGCCGGTCGCCGTCTTCTCGCGCTTCCAGAACCAGCTCTGGCTCTTCAGATGATCCATCGCGAAATCAGCGGCTGCAAAGGCATCGCGCCGATGCCGCGCAGCCGCTGCAACAAACACGATCGGATCGCCCGGGTGCATCACGCCGTGGCGGTGGATGATCAGCAGCCCGTCAAGCACCCAGCGCGCGCGAGTCGCAGCGGCCAGTGCCTCCATCCCCGGCAGTGTCATTGCCGCATATTGCTTGAGTTCCAGCGCCTCGACCGCCCCCGGCCCGCTCTCGCAGCGCACCTGCCCCAGAAAGGTGACGATCCCGCCCGCTTCCGGATGCGCGGCCGTGAAGGCTGCCATTTCGTCGGAAGGGGAGAACACCTCCCCCAGCAGGCGCACGTCGGTCTTGGCCGGGGCCATTTCAGCCCCCGCTGACCGGCGGCAGAAAGGCCAGCTCGTCGCCCTCCACCAACACCACGCCGCCGCCATCCCCCAGCAGCGCGCCATTCAGCGCCATGCGCACACGTTCGCCCAGCAATTGCACGGCGAGCGCCGGATCGAGCGCGGCGAGCACCTGCTCGAGCGGTCCGGGCACAACGGCAAGCTCGCTCGTGCCGGCGATGTCTTCCAGCCGGCCCAGAAACACCAGCTTCGCAGCCATCTCAGCCGCCTGTCATCGACATGTGACGTGCCAAGGCAGGCGCAGCACCGGGCTTGTCGATCACGAAGCCGTGCTTCTCGGGCTTCTCGCCCATCGCGCGGGCGAAGGCTTCGGTGAGCGCCGTCTCCGGATCGTCGGAGCGCAGCGCCGCGCGCAAGTCGACCTTGCCCTCGCCGCCAAGGCACATGAACAGTTGCCCGGTCGCGGTGACCCGCACGCGGTT
>CANCET010000031.1 GCA_947375105.1 Sphingomonadaceae bacterium | reverse complement strand
CGACGGCGGTATTGTCCGCTTCCACGCCGCCAGCGAAACCAGCGCGCTGCACCGACTTCGAGCGCAGGTAGTAGAGCGACTTGATGCCCTTCTCCCACGCTTGGAAGTGCAGCATCATGAGGTCCCACTTATCGACATCGGCGGGGATGTAGAGGTTCAGCGACTGGGCCTGGTCGATATAGGGCGTGCGGTCTGCCGCGAATTCGAGCAGCCAGCGCTGGTCGATCTCGAAGCTGGTCTTGTAGACGGCCTTTTCCTCAGGGCTGAGGAAATCGAGGTGCTGGACCGAACCGCCGCGCTCGAGGATCGAGTTCCACACGTTGGTCGAATCCTTCGACTTCGACTGGAGCAGCTTTTCGAGGTACGGGTTCTTCACCACGAAGCTGCCCGAGAGCGTCTTGTGGGTGTAGATGTTGGCCGGGATCGGTTCGATGCAGGCGGAGGTGCCGCCGCAGATGATCGAGATCGACGCGGTAGGCGCGATCGCCATCTTGCAGGAGAAGCGCTGCATCACGCCCATGTCTGCAGCATCGGGGCAGGGCCCGCGTTCCTGCGCGAGGAGCAGTGAAGCTTCGTCGGCGCGTTCGGCGATGTGGCGGAACATCTTGAGGTTCCACGCCTTGGCCATCGCGGTTTCAAAGCCGATGCCCTTGAGCTGCAGGAACGAGTGGAAGCCCATCACGCCCATCCCGACCGAGCGTTCGCGCATGGCCGAGTACTTGGCGCGGGCCATCTCGTCCGGCGCGCGGTCGATGTAGTCCTGCAGCACGTTGTCGAGGAAGCGCAGTACGTCCTCGATGAACTGGCGGTCGCCCTGCCACTCGTCCCACGTCTCGAGGTTGAGCGAGGAGAGGCAGCATACGGCCGTGCGGTCGTTGCCGAGGTGATCGCGGCCCGTGGGAAGGGTGATTTCCGAGCACAGGTTCGAAGTCGAGACCTTGAGGCCGAGATCACGGTGATGCTTGGGCATCGTGCGGTTCACCGTGTCGTTGAACACGATGTAGGGCTCGCCGGTGGCAAGGCGGGTTTCGACCAGCTTCTGGAACAGCGAGCGCGCATCGACCGTGCCGCGCACCGAGCCGTCCTTGGGGCTGCGCAAGTGGAACTCGGCGCCGTCGCGCACCGCTTCCATGAACTCGTCCGTCAGCAGCACGCCGTGGTGCAAATTGAGCGCCTTGCGGTTGAAATCGCCCGAGGGCTTGCGGATTTCGAGGAACTCTTCGATCTCCGGGTGCGACACATCGAGATAGCAGGCTGCCGAACCGCGGCGCAGCGAGCCCTGGCTGATCGCCAGCGTCAGGCTGTCCATCACGCGGACGAAGGGGATGATCCCGCTGGTCTTGCCATTGAGGCCGACAGATTCGCCGATGCCGCGCACCTGGCCCCAATACGTGCCGATGCCGCCGCCGCGGCTGGCGAGCCAGACGTTCTCGTTCCACGTGCCGACGATGCCTTCGAGGCTGTCCGACACCGAATTGAGGTAGCACGAGATCGGCAGGCCGCGCCCGGTGCCGCCGTTCGAGAGCACCGGCGTGGCCGGCATGAACCACAGCTTCGAGATGTAGTCATAGAGCCGCTGGGCGTGATCCTGATCGTCGGCATAGGCATCGGCCACACGCGCGAAGAGATCCTGATAGCGTTCGCCGGGCAGGAGATAGCGGTCGTCCAGCGTGTCCTTGCCGAAATCGGTCAGCAAGGCATCACGCGCGTGATCGGTCACGATCGTGAAGCGGCGGGCGTTGATCGTCTTGGAATCAGGCGCAGGCTTCACCGCTGCAGCAAGCGCACCGGCTGCGCCTGCGGCCATCGCTGCGACGAGCGCTTCGCTGCCCTTGTCATCCGCACTCATGCCAATCGCCTTTCCATTTGCCGGGGCCCCATTTGCCGGTACCGGACGGCTGGCCAGGCCAAGCTCGCTTTGGCCGAAATCTTCACGGCCGATGCCATCCTGTTCCGCGACGCCGTCACCAGTCCTGAAATCCACGCCACAACCCCTGTTCATCTTGCTGCGGCCGATCGGAACAATCCGAATCGGGCCACCAAATTCATCATACGCTTCGCGGAACAAAAGGAGAATATTTCATTCACCCCAGCGCCCGCGTCGGCGCCCGCTTGAAGGTCAAGGCCAGAGGCGGCGGCAATACAGCCACCGTTGCCGCGAGCCGACTGCCCGCTGCGCCACCGAAACTAGGTTTAGAGGTTCCCCCGGGACCCGACCACTACCTATAGTGCCTCAACCGGAATCAGACACAAGAGGGTAAACACCTCATTACCGATTCGGCTCGTCGCACGTACGATTCGTTTCATCGCCATGACACATATGCTGCACTGCAGCGACGCGCCGCGAAACCGGCGTTTCAAGTCCCAATCTGCGTCTCGGGAAATAATTTTGGGCGTCGCGGTGGATCTTGTGGACAAGATCGCTGTCCAGACCCCGCGCAGAATTAGCCCCCTGATTATCCACTGGCATGTGGGGCATGCGGCGCGATATGCAAGCTCCCGGAAGCCAGGCGGAGCAACACGCGTGTTCAAGGTAATCTCGATCGTCTTCAGCGGCTTGTTGGTCGGGCTGGCAGCGCGCACTCTCTATCCCGGCGCGGTGCCGATGGGGCTGGGCCGCACGATCCTGCTGGGCATTGCCGGATCGCTGGTGGCAGGCCTCGCGGCGAGCTGGGGCAGCAAGGACAACGGCGGCATCAACCGCGCGGGGTGCATCGCCTCGATCATCGGCGCGATGGTCGTGATTTTCATCGGACGGCACCTGTAGGGTCTGCCGCCCGGACCGGGCCTCAGCCCGGCACCAGCACCGTGTCGCGCGCTGCGGGCTGCGTCTGCGGATAGTCCTCGGTGAAATGCAGGCCGCGGCTCTCACGCCGGGCGCGCGCGCTTTTCACGATGAGTTCGGCGGTCTGGAGCAAGTTGCGCAGTTCGATCAGATCGGAGGTCACGCGGAAGTTGCCGTAGTAGTCGTTGACCTCGCCCTTGAGCAGCTTGATGCGGTGCGCCGCGCGTTCGAGGCGCTTGTTGGTGCGCACGATGCCGACGTAGTTCCACATGAAGCGGCGCAGTTCGGTCCAGTTCTGCTTGATGACGACTTCCTCGTCGGAGTCCGACACGCGGCTTTCGTCCCAGGGCCTGAGCGGCGGCGGGGCGGCAAAGCTGCCCCACCGCGCCAGGATATCGTTGGCAGCGGCATCGCCGAACACGAAGCATTCGAGCAGGCTGTTGGAGGCAAGGCGGTTCGCGCCGTGCAGCCCGCTTTCAGAGCATTCGCCCACGGCATAAAGCCCGTCGAGATCAGTGCGGCCGGCCAGATCGATCAGCACGCCGCCGCAGGTGTAGTGCTGGGCAGGGACGACCGGGATCGGCTCCTTCGTCATGTCGATGCCCAGGCCAAGCAGCCGCTCGTAGATATTGGGGAAATGGCCGCGGACGAATTCCGGGTCCTTGTGGCTGATATCGAGGTGCACGTAATCGAGCCCGAGGCGCTTGATCTCGTGGTCGATGGCGCGGGCGACGATATCGCGCGGGGCCAGTTCCTCACGCGGGTCGAAGCGCGGCATGAAGCGCTCGCCGCCGCCCGGAACGCCCGGCGGCAACTTCAGGTGTCCGCCCTCGCCGCGCACGGCCTCGGTAATGAGGAAGTTCTTGACCTCCAGATTGTAGAGGCAGGTCGGGTGGAACTGCATGAATTCCATGTTGGAGACGCGGCAGCCCGCGCGCCAGGCCATGGCGATGCCGTCTCCGGTCGCGCCGCGCGGGGCGGTGCTGAACAGGTAGGTGCGGCCCGCGCCGCCGGTGGCGAGGATCGTGGCGCGCGCGGAGAAGCATTCGACGCGGCCGGTGGAGGCATCCAGCGCATAGGCGCCCCAGACGCGCTGCGCTCCGTGAGCCTCGCCGCTGGAGTCGGCGCGGTGACGGTCGGTGACAAGATCGATCGCCACCATGTCGGGGCGCAGGGTGATATTGGGATGGGCCTTCGCGGCGGCAATCAGCGCCTGCTGCACGGCCCAGCCGGTGGCGTCGTCCACGTGCACGATCCGGCGGTGCGAATGGCCGCCTTCACGCGTGAGGTGGAGCGCGCCGGATTCGGCATTGAACGGCACGCCCAGCTGTTCGAGCCGGCGGATCGCTTCGGGTGCGTTCTCGACCACGAATTCGACCGTGTCGCGCCGATTGAGCCCGGCGCCGGCGACCATGGTGTCGCGGATATGGTCATCGAAGGTGTCGCCTTCGTCGAGCACGGCGGCGATGCCGCCCTGTGCCCACGCGGTCGATCCGCCATCGAGTGCGCCCTTCGCCAGCACCAGCACGCGGCAGCGTTCAGCCAGCACCAACGCGGCGGTGAGCCCGGCGGCGCCGGAGCCGATGATCAGCACATCTGGGCTGGATGCAGCAGTGGTGCTCATGCCGAGATCCGCGGCGCGCGTGAAAAACGATCCATCATGCACTCCTTGCCCGTCCGCGCCGCATTTGGGAAGTGTCATGCAGCCATGACCAAAGGGTAAGGATCATCCATTAACCAATTTGAACGTTTGTCTGTGCACTTGCGGAATGGTAGATAGCCAGTGGACCATCCCTCTCCAAGGAGACCCGGATATGTTCTGGCGCCTACCCTTCTGCCTGTTCAACCGGCATCGCGGCGACCCGTCGACAGTGCGGTGGAACGGTGTGAATCACGTTAGCCACTGCCGCGATTGCAAGGCCCCGGTGCGCAAGTCCGGACGGGGCTACTGGAAGCGCCTGTCCGAGCAGGTCGAGGCCTGAAATCAGATATTTAAACTGCAGCGCCAAGCCTACTCAGCAGCCATTGCCGGCGCGCTTGTCAGCTTGACGAACACGTCCTCGAGATCGGGCTCGTCGGTCGAGACATCGACGATGCCGTAGCCCAGCGATTGCACCAGCGTGAGCACATCGCCCGCGTTGATGCGGTCCATGTTGTAGGTCACGCGCAGTTCGCGTTCGCCGGAAATGACGCTCTTGGTGAAGGCTTCATGCTGCGGCGCAGCATCCATCGGCCGGTCGAGGGTCAGCACCACAATCTTCTCGCGCATCATGCCGACAAGCTCGCGGGTCGGCTTGTCGGTGATCAGCCGGCCATGGTTGATGATCGCGATGCGGTCGCAAAGCTGCTCGGCTTCCTCGAGGTAGTGCGTGGTGAGGACGATGGTCACGCCCTGGTTGTTGAGATCGACCACCAGTTCCCACAGCAAGCGCCTGAGTTCAACGTCGACGCCGGCGGTCGGCTCGTCGAGCACGAGGATCGGGGGGGTGTGGACCATGGCCTTGGCGATCAGCAGGCGGCGCTTCATGCCTCCCGAAAGCGAGCGGGCATAGGCATTGGCCTTGTCCGCCAGGTGGACCGACTTCAGCAGTTCGAGCGAGCGGCGAGCGGCGGCGGGTACGCCGTAGAGCCCGGCCTGAATGTCGAGCACTTCGAGCGGCGTGAAAAACGGATCGAACACGATCTCCTGCGGCACGATGCCGATCGAGGCTTTCGCGTTGCGCGGTTCGCGGTCGATGTCGAACCCCCAGATCTCGACCGATCCGGACGACTTCATGACGAGGCCGGCAAGCGTGTTGATCAAAGTCGACTTGCCCGCGCCATTGGGGCCGAGCAGGCCGAAGATCTGGCCCTGCGGCACGTCGAAGCTCACCCCGCCGAGGGCAAGCTTGCCCTCGCCTGACTTATTGCCCGCAGGGGCGTAGCGCTTCACGAGATCGCGGATGCGGATGGCGGGGGGCGTTTCCATGGTTCTCTCCCTGCCCCTTGATGCGTTTCGCGTAAAGGGGTGAGGCGCAGGAGGTTGGGCGCCAGCGTGCAACCACCTGCTTGTCGGCGCGGCGCCGGTTTGCTACCCGCCGCGGCCATGAGCACCATCAAGGCACCCGAAACTGTTCTGGTCACCAGCTCGCGCGTGCGCTGCGACGGCGCGGACGGCATCCGCGGCGGCGCCGCGCTTGGCCATCCGCGCGTGTGGATCGAAATCGACGAGCGCGGATATGCCGAATGCGGCTATTGCGACCGGCGCTTCGTGCTGAAGGGCGGGCCGGCCGACCAGTCTGCAGCCGGGGCCTGAAATTAGGGGCCTAATAGGGGCCTGAACCGCAACGTGCGTTAATGCCGTTGGCATCGCCGGGCAGGGCTGCCTATATCCCTGCCATGACCAACATCGCCGATCCCCGCTCGCTCCTCTACCGCCCCGGCCTGCTGACGCCTGATGAGGCGCGGCAGCTGACCGCAACCGCGCTTGGCGCATGCGAGGATGGCGAGCTCTATCTCCAGTTCATCGCCAGCGAGAGCTTCGGCTTCGACGACGGGCGGCTGAAGACGGCCGACTATTCGCGCGATGCCGGGTTCGGCCTGCGCGGCGTTTCGGGCGAGATGACCGGGTTTGCTCATGCCAACGAGATTTCCGCCGCCGCCATCGCGCGCGCCGGGGAAACGCTCAAGCTGCTCGATCCGGCGAAGGCCGCGCCTGCGCTGCCGCCGCGCCAGAACAACCGCCATCTTTATACCGATGCCTCCCCGCTCGATGCGATCCCGTTCGCCGCCAAGGTCAAGCTGCTCGAGACGATCGACGCGGCGGCGCGGGCGCGCGATCCGCGCGTGGCGCAAGTTTCCGCGAGCCTCGCGGCAAGCTGGTCGGTGGTGGAAATCGTGCGCGCGGACGGTTTTGTCGGGCATGACGTGCGGCCGCTCGTGCGGCTCAACGTCTCGATCGTGGCGGAGCAGAACGGGCGGCGCGAGACGGGCAGCTTCGGCATCGGCGGGCGGCGGCTCTATGATGACTTGTTCGAAGCCGAGACGTGGAATCGCGCCATCGACAGCGCGCTGGCGCAGGCGCTCGTCAATCTCGAATCCGTCGATGCTCCGGCGGGCGAGATGACCGTGCTGCTCGGCCCCGGCTGGCCCGGCGTGCTGCTGCACGAGGCAGTGGGCCACGGCCTCGAAGGCGATTTCAACCGCAAGGGCACCAGTGCCTTTTCCGGCCGGATCGGCGAGCGCGTGGCGGCGCCCGGCGTTACGGTGGTCGACGATGGATCGATTCCCGGACGGCGCGGCTCGCTGACGATCGACGACGAGGGCACGCCGACCGAGGAGACCGTGCTGATCGAGGACGGCATTCTCAAGGGCTATATCCACGACCGCATGAGCGCGCGGCTGATGGGGCTTGCCCCCACCGGCAACGGACGGCGCGAATCGTATGCCCACGCGCCGATGCCGCGCATGACCAACACGTTCATGCGTGGCGGCAACGATGATCCGGCAGAACTGCTTTCACGGGTGAAGAGCGGCATTTTCGCCAAGGCGTTTGGCGGCGGGCAGGTCGATATCACCAGCGGCAAGTTCGTGTTCTCGTGCACCGAAGCCTACCGTATCGAGAACGGCAAGCTTGGCGCACCGATCAAGGGCGCAACCTTGATCGGCGACGGGCCGAGCGTGCTGACGCGGGTGACCGGTATTGGCCATGACATGGCGCTCGACGAGGGTGTCGGCGTGTGCGGCAAGGGCGGACAGAGCGTTCCGGCCGGCGTGGGCCAGCCGACGCTGCTGGTCGAGGGACTGACAGTGGGCGGAACCGCCTGAGCGGCGCTTCCTTTGTCTCGAAAAGCGACGGTGATGCCTGAGCGAGGGGCTGGCCTGTCCCTTGAAGGATAATGTATGTCATCCCTAGGGAAACTACAGTCAGCCAGGGTTAAGCCGCCCGGATGCAAGCTGCTAGCCATCGACTGAAAAAGGGCCACACCATGATCCGCAATGCCACGAAGCTCGCAATGGTAGCCGCAGCCGGCGTGCTCATGCTGGCGGTCGGCGGCGCTGCCGATGCCCGCCCCCGCCTGACCGGGGAGGAACAACTCGCCAAGCTGCTGGAAGGCCGCGTCGCGGGTGAGCCGGTGAACTGCATCTCGATGCCCAATGTCCAATCCTCACGCGTGATCGACAAGACCGCGATCGTCTATGGCAGCGGCAGCACGATCTACGTGCAGCGGCCGCGGAGCGGGGCGGAGACGCTTGATTCCGACGATATCCTCGTGACGCAGCTGACCACATCGCAGCTGTGCAGCATCGACACGGTGCAACTGCGCGACCGCAACGGCTACTTCTGGCGCGGGTTCGTCGGGCTCGACAAGTTTGTCCCCTATACCAAGCCAGCCAAGGTCGCCCTTGCGGATTGATAGGGGCAGATTGCAGCGGTATGGGGCGGGGCATGACCGCCACGCCCCAGCCGCAGTTGCGCCTTGCCGCACCTGAAGACACCGCCGCACTTGCCGATCTCGCGCGCCGCGCGGTCAGCGCGAAGTTCCAGCACCTCTACAAGCCGGAAGACTTCGCCACTTTCATGGAGGCCGCCCACAGCGATGCCAAAGTGGCGAAGGAGATCGCCGATCCGGGCATGAGCGTTGCGGTGATCGAGGAAGACGGCGCGCTGATCGCCTTTTGCAAGCTGGTGCTGCAAAGCACGCTGTCTGCCGGATACAGCGATGCGCTCAGACCGCTGGAACTCAAGCAGCTCTACACCGACCCGGAGCGGATCGGCGGAGGGCTGGGCAAGCGACTGATGGACTGGGCGCTGGCTGAAGCCGCGCAGCACGGTGCCGACGAGATCCAGCTCACCGTTTACAGCGAGAACGTCGAGGCGCAGCGCTTTTACCATCGCTACGGGTTTGCCAAGATCGCTGACATCGAATTCTGGGTTGGCAACCACTGCGATCCCGAGTTTCTCTACGCCCGGCCGATGGCGCCAAAAGACCACGGTGAAGGCCATGGCCTTGCCGCAGCCGAACAGGTATAAGCGCCGCCATGTCATCCGTACGCCCCTGGCGCGATATCACGCGCCGCAAGAGCCGCCAGATCATGGTCGGGTCCGTTCCCGTTGGCGGCGATGCGCCGATCACGGTGCAGACCATGACCAACACGCTCACCAGCGATCCCGTCGCGACGATCAACCAGATCCGCCGCTGCGAAGATGCAGGGGCAGACCTGATCCGTGTCTCGTGCCCGGATGTCGAAAGCACGGCAGCGCTCGGCAAGATCGTGCGCGCATCGCGCATCCCGATCGTGGCCGACATCCACTTTCACTACAAACGCGCGCTTGAGGCGGCGGACGCGGGCGCGGCCTGTCTGCGCATCAACCCGGGCAACATCGGTTCAAGCGAACGCGTGGCCGAGGTGGTGCGTGCAGCCAAGGCCAATGGCTGCGCCATCCGCATCGGCGTGAACGCGGGCAGCCTCGAAAAGGACCTCCTCGAAAAGTACGGCGAGCCGTGCCCCGAGGCGCTCGTGGAAAGCGCGCTCGATCATATCAAGCTGCTGCAGGACCACGATTTCCACGAATACAAGGTGGCGGTCAAAGCCTCCGATGTGTTCCTTGCGGTCGCGGCCTACATGGGTCTGGCCGAAGCGGTCGATTGCCCGCTGCACCTTGGCATCACCGAAGCGGGCGGGCTCATCGGCGGCACGGTCAAGTCGTCGATCGGCATCGGCAGCCTGCTCTGGGCCGGCATCGGCGATACGGTGCGTGTCTCGCTTTCGGCCGAGCCCGAAGAGGAAGTGCGCGTCGGCTTCGAGATCCTGAAGTCGCTCGGGCTGCGCACGCGCGGCGTGCGCGTCGTCTCGTGTCCTTCCTGCGCGCGGCAGGGCTTCGATGTGATCCGCACCGTGGAAGCGCTGGAAAGCCGCCTCAGCCACATCAAGACGCCGCTTTCGCTGTCGGTGCTGGGCTGCGTGGTCAATGGTCCGGGCGAAGCGCGCGAGACCGATATCGGCCTGACCGGTGGCGGCAACGGCAAGCACATGGTCTACCTCTCGGGCGTGACGGACCACACCGTGCAGAGCGAAGACATGCTCGACCACATCGTCGCGCTGGTGGAAGCCAAGGCGGCCGAGATGGAAGCGGCCACGACCGACGCGGGGAAAGCCGAAGTGCCCGCCTGATCGGCGCGCCGCTCTTGGCGATTTGCTAACCCCTTTGCGGGCACAATCCTGCCCGCCATGAACCGTTTCCTCGTCATAGCCGGCCTCGTGCTGATCGGCAGCGCCGTGCTGGCGCCGCGGCTCAAGGTCGAGCCCGCCGTGACGGAGCGACCCGCAAAGGCCGCGCATGCCTCGCCGTGGAGCAAGGATGCAGCGCCGCCGGTGCGCGGCGGGCCTGCGGAAATGGTCGAGATTGCGCGCGATGCAGGCGGGCAGTTCCATCTTGAGGTCGATATCGACGGCGAACCGGTGCGCTTCCTCGTCGATACCGGTGCGGATGTCGTCGCGCTGACCGAGGACGATGCAGACCAGTTGGGGCTCAAGCCCGATCCCGGCGCGTATCGGCCGATGCTGCAGACGGCCTCCGGCACGGGCCTTGCCGCACCGGTGGAGATTGCCCGGATGACGATCGGCGGGCACGAGCTTGTCGGCGTGGAAGCGGTGGTCGTGCCCGATCTGCCGGTCAGTCTGCTTGGCCAATCGGCGCTGCGGCGGCTGGGCAGCGTGACGCTGAAGGGTGACCGGCTGATCATTGCGGGGTAAGGGCGGCGCTCCAGCATCAACGAGAGCCCTCCATGTCGATTTCCATCCGCCCCGCCACACCCGACGACCTGCCGCTGATTGCGGACCTCATCCGCGCGCTCGCCGAATACGAGAAGCTGGCGCACGAGGTGCGCTTCGATGAGGCGGTGCTGGGGGCCAAGCTGTTTGGCGCGCGGCCGTATGCCGAAGTGATCATTGGCGAGATCGATGGCGCGCCGCAGGGCTTTGCCTTGTTCTTCCACAATTTCTCGACCTTCGAGGGCAAGCCCGGGGTCTATCTCGAAGATCTGTTCGTGCGGCCCGTGGCGCGGGGCAGCGGGCTGGGAAAGGCGCTGCTCGCGCAGCTCGCGGCGCTTGCGGTGGAGCGCGACTGTGCGCGGCTGGAGTGGTCGGTGCTCGATTGGAACGAACCCGCGATCGGCTTCTACAAGAAACTCGGCGCGCGGTTGATGGACGAATGGACGGTCATGCGTGTGGACGGCGCGTCACTCGCACAGCTTGGCGCAGAGGCTGGAAAATCCGCGTAAAACGCCGTACACGTCGTTACATGACGGGACTGGTGAACAGGCGCGGGCTTATCACGGGCGCAGCGGCGACGGCCGCAATCGCGGCCATGCCTGCGCGCGTGTTCGCCCAGCCCTACAGTGTGTCCGAGCAGAACCGCCGCATCCTCGCCGTCGCGCGGGAACAAGTGGCGCGCGTCGGATCCGTGCTGTGGCGCAGCGATATCGTCGGCATTGCCGATTTTGCACTGCCTTCGGCCATGCCACGCCTGCACTTCGCCGATCTGGAAAAGGGCGAGGTCCGCTCGTTCCTCGTCGCGCACGGCAAGGGGTCGGACCCGGAGCATGACGGCTTTCTGAAGACGTTTTCCAACGAAGTCGGCAGCCTCGCCACCTCGCGCGGGGCGTTCATCACGTACGAGTGGTACAAGGGCAAGTACGGCACCTCGATCCGGCTGGGTGGGGTAGACCCCGAGAACAGCAACACGCTCGACCGCGCGATCGTGATGCATCCGGCGTGGTACGCCAACCCCGACATGCTCGAGAAATGGGGCAAGCTTGGCCGCAGCGACGGCTGCTTTGCCATGGCCGAAGCCGATTTCAACGAGGCGCTGTGGCACCTTTCCGGCGGGCGCTTGCTCTATGCTGATAGGCTGGGGATTTATTGAGCAGCCTTGCTCATTGTAATCCTCATTCCCGCGCAGGCGGAAAGCCAGGAGCACGTCGCGCTATGCCGCTCTGGATCCCCGCCTGCGCGGGGATGAGGAAGGTGTGGGGTCAGCAGCGGGCTATTACAGCGGATTGTCCAGCTTGATGATCGCCTCGGTGCTCTTGCGCTGGCTGGTGTGCAGCTCGCGCGGTTTGGCGAAGCTGGCGATGACCGGCGCGTCGCGGTCGTAGAGATCGCCGAAGCTGCGCATCAGGCCGTTCACGTCGCGCGCGACGGTGAAGTAGGTGATGTAGACCGCCCAGGGCTTGGTCATCGGCACCTTGGTGTACTTGCCCGAGAGGTTGTACTGGACGGCGGTTTCCGGCGGCAGGTCCGCGCCGAGGATGGCCATGGTCATCGCCAGTTCGGTGGCGCGTTCGGCGCGGATGCAGCCGTGGCTGAGCGCGCGTGCGGGCAGGGCGAACAAGTTGCGGTTGGGCGTGTCGTGGATGTAGATCGCGTGTTCGTTGGGCATGTCGAGCTTCACGCGGCCCAATGAATTGGTGTCGCCCGGCTGCTGCACCACGGTGATCGTGCCGTCGGCAGCTTTGGTCGCGACATAACCCTGCCGCTTCGCCAGTGCGGGGCTGGCGATCAGCTTCTTGCCCAGCCCTTCGCCCACCACGATCGATTGCGGCACGGTCCACGTCGGGTTGAACACCACGTTCTTGACCTGCTCGGCCAGTTGCGGCGTCGCGGTCTTGCCCGGCTTGCCGACGATCGCGCGGTAGGAGCGGATGATCTTGTTGTTCACCGTGAGCCGCAGCTCCTGCTCGGGCACGTTGATGATGAGGTATTGCAGCCCGAGATCGCGGGCGAGCCAGCGCCAGCGGTCCATGTTGGCCTTGATCATCGCGATCTGGCGCGGGTCCTTCGCCTTGGCCAGCATGTCGCGCAGCAGCGCATAATCCGGGTGCGTGGGGTCGAGCGAGGCAAGGACGCCGGGAATGTCGTGCGTTTCGGTCGCCTGCGCGAGGAGCTGCGAGTTGGGATGGAGATCCTGATCTGGATCGACCGCGAACCACTGCACGCGCGCCGGCATCGGCGTGCGTCCATCGCGCAGGTCCTCGGCCAGCCACACGAACAGGCGGCTCGCCATGGCATCGAGATCATCGCCTTCGCCCTTGGCGATCTGCGCGGCGAGCTTGGCGGGCTCGTAATCCGCCGGAGCAAGGCCTTCGGTGCCGATTCCCTTGATCGCAGCAAGCAGCGCTTGTGCATCAGCCAGAGTCCAGTGCGCCAGCGGCGGCGGGGCCGGCTGGAACACAGGCACTGGTGCCGCTGGCGAGGGCGCGGCCGAACCTGAGGTCGGCTGGGATGCCGGGCCGGTGGCGGGAGCGGTCGCAGTCGCAGTCGGAACGGGCTTCGGCGCTGCCGGCTTGGCAGGCTGCGCGGCGGCGGTGAGATCGACGGGCCCCTGTTGGGCAGCGGCAGGCGTGCCGAGCACGGCCCATCCCATGGACGCCGTGCAGAGCATGCCGACAAGGCTGGTCCGATGGTTGATGCGCATTGCCTTGATCTTTCCCTGTTGGCCACCCGGCTATGAGGCGATTCCTGCCCGAAGCCAGCCGCGCAATCAAGCAAGCCTGCTGTCTGGTTGCTGAATTGGTCCCCGGCTGTGCGCGGCGAGGGTGTGGCGCTGGCGCAGGCGGGTCGCTATGGGCGGGCGATGAAGCGCGCGGCCCCCCTGTTCCCCATCTTTGCAGCTCTTACCGGGCTGGCCTGCTTCGGGGTGATGGACGGGTTCATGAAGATCGCGTCGCTGGCGGTGGGCGCCTATGCGGCGCTGTTCTGGCGCAATCTGGTCGGATCGCTGATCATGCTGCCGGTGTGGCTCGTGCGCGGCAACAAGGATGGCAGCCGCAGCCTGCCCGGGCGTGCCGCGATGCGGCTCCATCTCATGCGCTCGGGTGTTTCGGGCGTGATGGCGGTGCTGTTCTTCTATGGGCTTGCCCGCACGCCGGTGGCCGAGGCGATGGCGCTGTCGTTCGTCGCGCCGCTGCTCGCGCTGTATCTCGCGGCGGTAACGCTGGGCGAGGAGCTTTCACGGCGCGCGGTAGCGGGATCGGTGCTGGCGCTATCGGGTGTGGGCGTGATTGCGGCGGGCAAGTTCGGCGGGCAGTACAATGCCGAAAGCGTCCACGGACTGATCGCCATCCTCGTCTCGGCCGTGCTCTATGCCTGGAACCTCGTCCTGCAGCGGCGGCAGTCGCAACTGGCCGGACCGGAGGAAATCTCGTTCTTCCAGACCTTCTTCATCTTCTGTCTGCTGGGTCTGGGCGCATGGTGGTTCGCACCGCTGCCGCCAGCGCATATCTGGCTGGTGCTGTCGGCCTCGGCGGTGCTTTCGACAGGCTCGCTCATGCTGCTGGGCTGGGCCTATGCGCGGGCCGAAGCGCAGGTGCTGGTGCCGCTGGAATACACCGCGTTCATCTGGGCGGCGTTGACCGGCTGGGTCGTCTTTTCCGAACCGCTCACGCTGCGCACTTTGGCCGGCGTGGTGCTGATCGTGGCGGGCTGCCTGATCGCGCTGCGGCGTGCGCCGGCGGCAGAAGCAGCCGGCGAACGCGCGTAAGCTCCGCGTCCGTCAGTTCGCCAGCGAACTCCCGAAGGCGTGGAACGCCGCGGCGGCGATCACCGCAAACGAAAGTGCGGCAATAATCAGCTGCGCGCCCAGTTCCGAGGAATGGATACCCGAAGGAACCGACCGCGGCGGATGGGCCGGGTGGCGTCGGTGGTCGGAGCGGCGATGCGACATGGCTTTCCCTCTCTTGCGCGGAACGACAGGAGCCAAGGTTGTAGGATGTGTGTCAGCATCGCCAAAACATGAAATGCAATTGACATATTACTGCAATATTTCCGGCTGGTCGGCCCGATGGCCGATGTGCGACTATGCATTTCATGCGCCGCGCAAGCCTTGACGCGCGAGCCGTCTCGGCGCATCGCGCTAGCCGTCGCGGGGGCGGCTCCGGCGCGGCAAACGGCATCATCTAGAAGGGATTACGCATCGCCATGACCCAGGTCGGACAGGACACGCTCGGCGCGCGCAGCACGCTTACCGTCGGCGCCAAGGACTACGCTTATTATGCGCTCGGCACGGCCGCAGCCGCCTATGGCGATGTCTCCCGCCTGCCCTTTTCGATGAAGGTCCTGCTCGAGAACCTGCTGCGTTTCGAGGATGGCGGGTTCACCGTCTCCACCGACGACATCAAGGCGCTGGTCGATTGGCAGAAGGATCCCTCGAGCAGCCGCGAGATCCAGTACCGCCCGGCGCGCGTGCTGCTGCAGGATTTCACCGGCGTGCCTTGCGTGGTCGACCTTGCCGCGATGCGCGATGCGATCGCCAAGCTGGGCGGCGATACCAGCAAGATCAATCCGCAGGTGCCCGTGCACCTCGTGATCGATCACTCGGTCATGGTCGACGAGTTCGGCCACCCCAAGGCCTTCGAGCAGAACGTCGAGATCGAGTACTACCGCAATGGCGAGCGGTATGACTTCCTCAAGTGGGGCTCGAAGAGCCTCGCCAACTTCAAGGCGGTGCCCCCGGGCACGGGCATTTGCCACCAAGTCAACCTCGAGCACATTGCGCAGGCCGTGTGGACGAGCGAAGGCCCTGACGGCATGACCGTCGCCTATCCCGATACTTGCGTCGGCACCGACAGCCACACCACGATGATCAACGGCCTCGGCGTGCTCGGCTGGGGCGTTGGCGGGATCGAGGCGGAAGCAGCGATGCTCGGCCAGCCGGTTTCGATGCTCATCCCCGAAGTCGTCGGCTTCAAGCTCACCGGGACGCTGCAGGAAGGCGTGACCGCGACCGACCTCGTGCTGACCTGCACCAGCATGCTGCGCAAGCACGGCGTGGTCGGCCGCTTCGTCGAATACTATGGCCCCGGCCTTGCTTCGCTCACACTGGCGGACCGCGCGACGCTGGCCAACATGGCGCCCGAATATGGCGCGACCTGCGGCTTCTTCGGCATCGACGACAAGACGCTGGATTACATGCGCCTGACCGGCCGCGAGGAAGACCAGATCGCGCTGACCGAAGCTTATGCCAAGGCGCAGGGCTTCTGGATCGACCCTTCGATCGAGCCGGTGTTCACCTCGACGCTTGAGCTGGACCTTGCCACCGTCGTGCCGAGCCTTGCCGGCCCCAAGCGCCCGCAGGACCGCGTTTCGCTGCCCGATGTGGACGATGTGTTCAACGCCGACATGGCGAACGTCTACAAGAAGGCGCAGCAGCGCGTGGCCGTAGAGGGCATGGACTTCGACATCGGCGACGGCGACGTGACCATCGCGGCGATCACCAGCTGCACCAACACGTCGAATCCGGGCGTGCTGGTGGCGGCGGGCCTCGTCGCCAAGAAAGCCAACGCGCTGGGGCTGAAGCCCAAGCCCTGGGTCAAGACCAGCCTCGCACCGGGCTCGCAGGTCGTGACTGATTATCTGGTCCGCGCGGGGCTGCAGGAGCACCTCGATGCGGTTGGCTTCAACCTTGTCGGCTATGGCTGCACCACCTGCATCGGCAACTCCGGCCCGCTGGCCGAGCCGATCAGCAAGGCGATCAATGAAAACGGCCTCGTCGCCGCCGCAGTCATCTCGGGCAACCGCAACTTCGAAGGCCGCGTCTCGCCGGATGTGCGCGCAAACTTCCTCGCCAGCCCACCGCTGGTCGTCGCCTACGCGCTCAAGGGCACGGTGATCGAAGACTTCGTGAGCACGCCGATTGGCCAGAGCAAGGACGGCGTCGACGTCTACCTCAAGGACATCTGGCCCTCGAACCATGAAGTCTACGAGACCATGGCCGGCTGCATGGACCGCGCGATGTTCCAGGCCCGCTATGCCGACGTCTACCAGGGCGATGTGCACTGGCAGGCGATCAACGTCACCGGCTCGGAAACCTACAACTGGCGCGCCGGCAGCACGTATGTCGCCAATCCGCCCTACTTCGAGGGCATGACGATGACCCCCGCGCCGGTGAGCGACATCATCGAGGCGAAGCCGCTGGCGATCCTCGGCGATTCGATCACCACCGATCACATTTCGCCGGCCGGATCGATCAAGGCCGATAGCCCGGCGGGCAAGTGGCTGATGGAGCATCAGGTCGCCAAGGCGGACTTCAATTCGTATGGCGCGCGCCGCGGCCACCACGAAGTGATGATGCGCGGCACCTTCGCCAACATCCGCATCAAGAACGAGATGGTCCCCGGCATCGAGGGCGGCATGAGCCGCTATGGCAGCGAAGTCGGCGCGATCTATGACGTGGCCATGCAGCACAAGGCCAATGGCACGCCGCTCGTGGTTATCGCCGGCAAGGAATACGGCACGGGCTCCAGCCGCGACTGGGCGGCCAAGGGCACCAATCTGCTCGGCGTGCGCGTGGTGATCGTGGAAAGCTTCGAGCGCATTCACCGCTCGAATCTCGTCGGCATGGGCGTGCTTCCGCTGCAGTTCCGCGAAGGCGAATCGCGCCAGACGCTGGGCCTGACCGGCGACGAGGCCTTCACCGTGCGCGGTGTGGCGGGGCTCAAGCCGCGCCAGGACGTCGAAGTGGAAGTGACGCGCGCCGATGGCTCGCAGTTCACCTTCACGGCGCTGTGCCGCATCGATACCGCCAACGAGCTGGAATACTACCTCAACGGCGGCATCCTGCAGTACGTGCTGCGCAATCTGGCGGCCTGATCGGCCGGCTGAAGCGCAGTCCGCTCACCGGAATCAGAAAGGGCGGCTCCCCCCGGAGCCGCCCTTTCCTTTTGTCCGCGCCCTGTGCTCGCAGCCGTCGCGGGCAAAACAGCAAACCCGGAGCACTCGATCCGATGCAATCGGGTCGGGTCATGCTCCAGCCGATCAGGCCGCGATGACAGCCTTGTTCTTGAGACCGTGGCGGCGCCGCGCAACCAGGCCTGCGGCAGCTGCGCCGAACAGCAGCAGCATAGAAGGCTCCGGCACTTCGGTTCCGCCGTTGGTGGTCCCGCCGTTCGTCGTGCCCCCGTTCGTCGTGCCCCCGTTGGTGGTGCCGCCATTGGTGGTCCCGCCGTTCGAGGACGAGGTGGACGAGGAGGTCGAGCTGCTGGTGCTGCTCGAGGTTGACGACGACGTGGACGAAGACGTCGACGAGCTGGTCGACACGTTGCCCGAGCTGGTCGAAGTGGACGAACTCGTCGAGACGTTGCCCGACGATGTGCTGACATTGCCCGAGCTGGTCGAGACGTTGCCGGACGACGTGGAGACATTGCCCGAGGACGTGCTGACGTTGCCCGACGACGTCGAGGTTGTGCTTGTTACTGCGCCCGAGCTGGTCGAGACATTGCCGCTCGATGTCGAGGTCGAGATATTGCCGCTCGAGGTCGACGTCGAACCGCCGGACGTGGAGCTCGAACCACCCGAGGTCGACGAGGAGCCGCCCGAGGTCGAGGTGGAGCCGGTGCTGGTCGAGGAAACGACCACGCTGCCGCCGCCGCTGCTGCCGCCGAAGAAGCCGCCGAAGAACCCGCCGCCGAAGCCGCCGATCCCGCCGCCGCCAACCACGACCGGCACCGCGCCGCCACCGCCGCCACCAGACTGCTGCGGCGGCATCGGTGCCATGTAGGGCACCGGCGCATAAGCCATCTGCTGCTGGGGCACGGCGCAGGACCTGGTAATGGTCGTCTTGACCACGCGGCGCATGCGGTGGACCGGGCGAGGTGCGATATGCCGGACCTTGACCTGCTTGACCTTGATGGGCTTGACGTGATGAAGTTCTGCCGCCGACGGCGCTTCCGAAACGTGCACCGCGCCGCCGCCCAGCACTGCCCCACCTGCTGCGCAGGCCGCCAGTTTTGCCAATGCCATCCGAACCGACATGATCGTTGCTCTCTGTTTCCGTGGGAGCCGGCTCTATCCCCGCAATGGTGGACAGACCCTCTCCTGACAGATTGAACAACGCAGATCAGACTTGCTGCGGCAATGCTGTTAACCGCCTTTTGCGCCTCCAGGCGGCCCCGATTTGGGTCATTTCGGGGCTTCCTGCCAACTCTGTGCCAAACTGGAACCGAATTGCGCCAGCAATTACGCTGTCAGCATTTACCGTCAGTCGCCATCGTCCCCGGCGAACAGGCCGGGCAGGTCCGCCGAGGGCGGGGTGAGCCCCAGATGCCGCCAGCCGCGATCGTTGAGGCAGCGGCCGCGCGCGGTGCGCGCCACGAAGCCAAGCTGGATGAGATAGGGCTCGATCACGTCCTCGATCGTATCGCGCGGCTCGGACAGCCCGGCGGCCAGCGTTTCCACGCCCACCGGCCCGCCCTTGTAGATATCGGCGATCATCGAGAGGTAGCGGCGGTCCTGCAAGTCGAGCCCGAGCGAATCGACTTCGAGCCGGGTGAGCGCGCTATCGGCCACGTCGCGGGTGATGACCGCTGCGCCTGCCACCTGCGCAAAATCGCGTACCCGCCGCAGCAGCCGCCCGGCCACGCGCGGGGTGCCACGCGAACGGCGGGCGATCTCGCCCGCACCGCCCGGATCGATACCGATGCCGAGCAGCCCCGCGCCGCGCGTCACCACCCGCTCAAGCTCCGCCACGGTGTAGAACTGGAGCCGCACCGGAATGCCGAAACGGTCGCGCAGCGGCGTCGCCAGCAGGCCTGCGCGCGTGGTCGCGCCGATCAGGGTGAAGGGCGGCAGGTCGATCCGCACCGAGCGCGCCGATGGCCCCTCGCCGATGATGAGATCGAGCGCGCGGTCTTCCATCGCCGGATAGAGCACTTCCTCGACCACGGGATTGAGGCGGTGGATCTCGTCGATGAACAGGACATCGCCTGCTTCCAGATTGGTAAGCAGCGCTGCCAGATCACCCGCCTTGGCAATGACCGGGCCGGAAGTGGCGCGGAAATTGACCCCCATTTCGCGCGCGATGATCGCGGCCAGCGTCGTCTTGCCAAGGCCTGGCGGGCCATAGAACAGCACATGGTCCATCGCCTCGGCGCGCTGCTTCGCGCTTTCGATGAACACATGGAGGTTCTCGCGCGCGGCTTCTTGGCCCACGAATTCGGCGAGCGACTTGGGGCGCAATGCGGCATCGGCATCATCAACCTGGCGGCGGGGGGTGAGGATGGGGTTGTCGGTCATCACCCCGCCGCCCGCTTCAGCGCCACACGCACCAGATCGTTCAGCGAAGCATCATCGCCCAGTTCCTTGACCGCGGCGGCCACGGCCATGCTGGCGGTGGCGGGCTTGAAGCCGAGGTTCTGCAGCGCCGAGATCGCATCGGCGCTGACCGAGCCGGCAGGCGCGGCGGCGAGGCCTTCCATCGGCGGGCTGCCTGCACCGGCGGAGATCGGGCCGAGGCCGCCGGCCTTGTCCTTGAGTTCGTTGACGATGCGGCTGGCGAGCTTTGGCCCGACGCCTTGTGCCCGCGCCACCATCGCCGCATCCCCGCTGGCACAGGCGCGCTGGAGTTCATCGGCGGAGAGCACTGACAGGATCGCGAGCGCGACCTTGCTGCCCACGCCCTGCACCGCCGTCAGCAGGCGGAACCAGCCGCGCTCGGCAGCGCTGGTGAAGCCGATCAGGCGCTGGTCGTTTTCGGAAACCTGCAGTTCGGTGTGGACCACGACCCGGTCGCCGCGAAGGCCGAGCTGGGTGAGCGTCTTGGCCGAGCAATGGACGAGATAGCCGACGCCGTTGACGTCGATAATCGCCCAGTCGGGTCCGAAATCGTCGAGCAGGCCGGTCAGCTTTGCGATCATGGTTTGTTCTATGGCAGGGAAGGCGCCGGACCGCCAGCCCCCTGCGCGCGCGATTACCCCAGAAAGGTGCTCAGCACCGCCGGGTGAAAGCTGCCGCCAAGGAAGCCGTTCAGCCCCATGAACAGGCCGAAGGCGCCGAACACCCAGGCGGCCCAGAGCAGCAACCCGCTTTCAACGAGAGCGGCGACGGCGGCGAGCGAGATTGCCGTCGAAATCGCCGCATCGGCAGCGTCGAACTGATCGTCGTGGACATTGAGCGCATCGTAGAGATCGCCTTGCGCCTTGGCTGCGGCGGCGAGAGCGGGGGCTTCGGCCTTGTACTTGGCCATGTCCTTGTCGAGCGCGGCAATCGCTGCGTCGCCCTTGCCCGGTGCGGCCAGTGTCTGGATCTGAAGGCGGCTCGCTTCGGCGAGATGCAGTTTCGTTTTGGTCGCCTGGTATTCGTTCCAGCCATCCACCGAGGCAGCCTGTGCCGCCTGCATCGCTTGCACGATGTTGCCGTCCTTGATGCCGCAGAGCCCCGTGAAGACCGAGAGGACCACGACGGTGATGGCGACAAGACGGTTGAGCCGCTTGTCCTTGGCTTCGGCGCTGACTTCGATTTCCATGGCACCATAGAAGCCGCCGGGCCGGGCCAGTCAAATGACCGTTCGGTAAGCTTTACCGGTGGCTGCCGATCATGTTGGCGTGGGTGATCGCCACGGCCAGCGCGTCCGCTGCGTCCTCGCCCGAAAGTGTGACGCCGGGGAGCAGCACCCTGAGCATGGCCTGCACTTGCGCCTTCTCTGCGCCGCCGGTGCCGACGAGCGCCTTCTTGATGACCTTGGTGGGGTATTCGGCGACTGAAAGGCCTGCCTTCGCCACCGCCAGCATGGCCACGCCGCGCGCCTGCCCGAGCTTGAGCGTGGACTGCGGGTTGATGTTGACGAAGACTTCCTCGACCGCGCCCGTATCGGGGTGATGTTCGGCAATCACGGCGGCAAGGCCCGCGTCGAGTTCGACCAGCCGCTCGGCCATCGAGGCCTTGGCGTTGGTACGGATCTGGCCGTTGGCCACATGGCTGAGGCGGCTGCCCGCCTTGGCCACCACGCCCCAGCCGGTGCAGGTGAGGCCCGGGTCGATCCCGATGATGATCATGCTACAGCCTGAGCCCGAAGCGCGGGCCAATGTGCATCATGCCGAGATAGAGCGCGACGGTGAGCGCGCAGCCTGCCGCGAGCGCGATCCAGAACGACACGCCGTGGCGCAGCAGCGCCGGAATCACGAGGAACATCGGCAGGCTGGGCAGCACGTACCAGAAGGTCGCCTCGGCATGGATCGCCATGTTTTCCGCATCGGGCCGCGCGCGCCACAGCAGGATCATGCCGAGCACGGAGACCAGCGGGAGCGAGGCGACCAGCGCCCCGACAGTGGGGAGCTTGCGCCCGATCTCGGAAATCAGGGCGATCAGCAGGCCGGACAGGAGGGCCTTGATGGCGAGCGGCATCATGGTCAGTAGATCATGTCGAAGGGACCGCCGGGCGTTTCCGCGCCGTCCCAGCCTTTCGGCGCGGCATCGCTGATCACGCCAAACGCCTGCCAGTTGAACCGGCTGCGCGCCTTGCAGGAAAGGCTGGCGAGCTGTCGTTCGCCGGATACGCCTTGCAGCACTTCGATGCCCGAGGACGCGCGCCCCGGGTTTTCGTTCAGCGAGCCGGTCTCGTCCTGGTGCACCACGTAATGCGTCGTGCCACGGGTGAAGCGGATCGTATCCTGGTTGAGCCCGCCCTGGCTGCGATTGCCGCCGAGGTGGATGTTGCCCCAGTCCGGCGTGCTCGCGAGGTCCATTGCGGGATGCCCGGCCGGGCCGAAGCGATAGTGCAGGCTGCTGCGGCCAAGACAGACGCTGCCAAGCTTCGCACCGAAGCGGCACGAATAGACCACCCGCTCACCCGCCGCACAGTGGCTGGGTGCAGATGGCGCGATGCGCGAGGCCTGCGCAGGCCTCGCCGCCGATCCGCTGGTGGCCAGCAGCGCGGCAACGCCGAGGGTTGCCGCGATTCGGCGCATCAGCCCAGCTTCTCCATCACCTCGTCGGGGATCTCGTAGTTGCCCCAGACGGTCTGGACGTCGTCGTCTTCCTCGAGCACGTCGATCAGCTTGAGCAAGGTCGCGGCAGTGTCTGCATCGACCGTGGTCGTCAGGTTGGGCTTCCACCCAAGCTTCACGCCCTCAGCCTCGCCCAACGTCTTTTCCAGCTCGCGCGCGACGGGGTGCAGTTGCTCGATCGCAACCCAGATCTGGTGGCTGCCGGGGTTCTCGTCGCCGTCGCCCATGTCGGATTCGACGTCTTCCGCGCCCGCTTCGATCGCGGCTTCGAGGACCTTTTCCTCGTCCCCTGCCTTGCCGGGATATTCGATCAGGCCGAGCCGCTCGAACCCGTGGCTCACCGCGCCCGAGGCGCCGAGGTTGCCGCCGTTCTTGGCAAAGGCGGTGCGCACGTTGGTGGCGGTGCGGTTGCGGTTGTCGGTCAGCGCCTCGACGATGATCGCCACGCCGCCCGGGCCATAGCCCTCGTAGCGCACTTCCTCGTAGTTATCGCCGTCACCCTTGCTCGCCTTGTCGACCGCGCGCTGGATATTGTCCTTGGGCATGGACTGCGCCTTGGCCGCGTTGACCGCGGCGCGCAGGCGCGGGTTCATGTCCGGATCGGGCATGCCCATCTTGGCCGCGACGGTGATTTCGCGGCTGAGTTTGGAAAACATCGCCGAGCGCTTTTTGTCCTGCGCGCCCTTGCGGTGCATGATGTTCTTGAATTTGGAATGGCCTGCCATGGTCTGCTGCTGTGCGCTTTCAGGGTTAGCTTTTGCGGCTCCCCTAGCCGAGACGCGGGCGCTGGGCAATCGGCGGGCGCAATTGTTGGCGCACACGCGGTTTTAACCCGGCGCGGCATATGGTGGCGGAGATGATTGTGCTGTTTCGCGAATTCGCCGGCTGGCTGGCCCGGCCCCGGCTTATGGCTCCCACCGGGCTGCGTGCGCCGGGGGCATGGCGCACGCTGGGCGCCATGCTGGCGCTGCATCTTGCGGTGCTGCTCGGCGTGCTCCTTCCGCTGCTGGGGTTCTGGCAGCACGCCATGGGCCTGCCATCGCCCGAAGCGTTCGAGAGTGTCTCCAAGGCGATGCTGGTGCCCTTCGTGGTCCTGCTTGCGCCCATGGCCGAGGAGCTGGCGTTTCGCGGCTGGCTGACCGGGCGGGTGCGCGCGCTGTGGCTGGTGGGCTGCGGATTCGTGACCGCCGGTTTCCTTGCGATGGTGAGCTTCCACGTGGCCGAAGTCCCGGCCAGCTTCGCCGTGCTCGGCATGGGGCTGGTCGCGCCGGCGGGCTGGTGGTGGCTGCGCCGACGCGGCGTGATGCCAGGGTTCGCGGCCGCATTTCCGGCGCTCGTGTGGCTTTCCATCGCGGTGTTCGGGCTTTCGCACCTCAGCAACTATCCGCGCATCACGCTGGCGCTGCTGCCGATGGTGTTGCCCCAGCTCTGGGCGGGGATGACGCTGAGCTACACACGGATGCGGATCGGGATCGCCGGCTCGATGCTGATCCATGCGGCGGCCAACGGCATTTCGGTCAGCCTCGCGCTGCTGGGTGTCTAGAGCGTTTTCGAAGCAGGCGGAATCGCCTGCTGACTCGGAAAACGCGGGAAAACAGAAGCCTAGAGCAGGCGCTGCCACCAGCCGACATCGCGCCACGCGCCCAGCTTCCAGCCGACTTCGCGGTACATGCCGACGGGGGTGAAGCCGCAGGCCTCATGCAGCGCGACGCTGGCGGGATTGGGCTGCGCAATGCCGGCAAAGGCCGCATGGAGCCCCTTGGCCTTGAGCCGCGCGAGCAGCTCTCCATACAGCGCGCGGCCTATCCCTGCGCGCGGGAAGGCGGCGCTGACGTAGATCGCCACATCGCAAGAGGACGCATAAGCCGCGCGGGTGCGGTGCGGGCTGCCATAGGCATAGCCGGCGATCTCGCCTCCCCGTTCGGCGACGAGCCACGCATGGCTCGCGCCATAATCCGCGATGCGGCGCGCCATTTCGTCCGCATCCGGCGCTTCCAGTTCGAAGCTCACCCAGCTTGCGATGACATGCGGGCGGTAGATGGCGGCGCAGGCCTCGGCATCTACCGCTCGTGCATCGCGGATCGTCAGCGCCGCCGGCACCGGCTTACGGAACCTGCTTCACCACTGTCCCGTGCTTCATCACGAAATCGACGTGTTCGAGCCGGGTCACGTCGGTCAGCGGATCGCCGTGGACCGCGATGATGTCGGCCGGCATGCCCGGTGCGATGCGGCCCACACTGCTCTCGCGCCCGAGCGCGTCGGCGGCGTTCACCGTAGCGGCGGCGATGGCGGCCAT
>CANCET010000030.1 GCA_947375105.1 Sphingomonadaceae bacterium | reverse complement strand
CGAGCTTGCCGAGTTCGATGCGGATCGACTGGCCAAGCGCAGGCGGTGCCGGAGGAGCGGCGGAAGAGGCTGGGGCAGCACCGGATTGCGCGGCGGCGGGCGTATCGGCGCTGGCGGCAGGTGCTGCGGGTGCCTTGGCGGCCGGTGGTGGAGGCGAAGCGTGGCGCACTGGCGGCATCGGCGCATCGCTGCCAACGGCGAGGCCGCAATCATCGCCCACGAATTCGAAGATATCGCGCGCGGCAGCTTCGCTGACATCGGCATCGAGCGCGAACGTCCAGCCAAGATAGCCGGTGCCGGGATCAAGCGTATCGAGCGGGGGAACGCTGCCGCAATCGCATTCGCTGCAAACCGCGCCGAGCGCGGCGAGTTCGCGCAGGAGCAGCAGCGGCTCGCCGCCATTGCGCATCGCACCGGCGTGAGGGCGGACCTTGAGCAGCCAAGATGGCGCTTGGGCAGGCGCGGCGGACGGTTCCATCGCACCGGTGATGTCGTCGAGCATGGCGTCAAGGTCGAAGGGATCGCCGCCGTCATCGTCGTCCGAAGGAAGATTGGCCGAGGCAGTGGCGACTGGAACAGGTGCCGGAACAGGTGCCGGAGCAGGTGCGGCACCCGCATTTGCGGCCTGAGCGGCGGTCAGCTCGGCGAGCAGGGCCACGTCGTCGGGAACATCGCCGAGGCCGCGCGCCGCGCCGACGTGATCGCTCAGGGTATCGAGCGCGCGCAGGAGCAGATCGATCAGCGGATCGCCAAGCACGACGGCGCCTTCGCGCACATCGGACAGCAGCGTTTCGAAGATGTGGGTGAACGCCTGGAGCGCAACATAGCCGAATGCGCCCGCGCCGCCCTTGATCGAGTGGACCGCACGGAACACCGCGTTGACGGTGTCGCCATCCTGCGTGCCGGCCTTGCAGGCGGCGAGCCCGGATTCGGCGGCAGCCAGCGATTCCTCGCATTCGGCGAAGAAGATGGCCTGAATTTCCTCGGCGGTCATGCCGCGGCCCCCCCATACGACTGCGAATCGAACAGCTCGGTTTCGAGGCCGAGCTGGCGTGCCGTCTCGCGCAGGGCTGGTGACGGTTCGATCACCGCGCCATCGCCGGTGCGGCGGGCGCTGACGAGAAGCTGGAGCATGGCCTGCCCGATCTGGGTGCAATCGCGCGCATTGATATGTAGCGCGCCCGATCCGAGGCCGGCGACCATTTCAGGAAGAAGCGCCTCGGCTGCGGCGCGGTCGCACCGGGGGGGCAGAGTGATCGTCGGCATAGAGGCGGTTTCCCTCGCTGGCCCCTTTGACGGGGGCACGCTGTCTCATCCGACATAGGCGTGAAGCGGCAAAGGCCGGCTTGCCCGGGGCTTATGGTGAGATACGTATGGGGCGGAGGATGATTTGCTGCGAGTGACCGGGCTAGCACCGCGTGACAGGCGCCGATGCACCGGCGTGAAAATCAGGAAGGTCAGCCTCCTCATGCACGAAGCCCGGGTTCTCGTGGTCGATGACTCCGCCGCGATGCGCGCGCTGTTTTCCGACATTCTCGACGAGGCGAAGAACGTCCGCGTGGTGGGCGTTGCCGCCAACGCTGGCGCCGCGCGTGACCAGATCGCCGAACTGAAGCCCAATGTCATCACGCTCGACGTGGAAATGCCGGGCATGAGCGGGATCGAGTTCCTCGCCGAGATCATGGAAACCAACCCGCTGCCGGTGGTGATGCTGTCCAGCCTCACGCAGGCGGGCACGGAAACATCGCTGAAGGCCTATGAGCTGGGCGCGGTGGAATGCTTCCCCAAGCCGCTGAAGGCGACACCGGAACAGTTCAGCAAGACGGTGGGCAAGCTCGGCAAGATCGTGCTCGCCGCTGCGAACAGCAACGTCCACGACCGCAAGGCGCGCACCGATCACAAAAGCGCGGCCGATGCCCCGTTCGAATGGAACGGCCATATCGCGGCATTCAGTGCCTCGATGGGCGGGATCGACGCGCTGACCACGATCCTGGGCGGCTTTCCCGCCAACTGCCCGCCGACGGTGGTGTGCCTGCAGGCCGAGCCGATGGTGGTGGAGACGTTCATCAAGCGGCTCGACACCGATCTCAAATGCAACGTGCGCGCGGCGAAGGATGGCGCAAATCTGACGCCCGGCACGATCCATATCGCGGCAGACCCGGACCGCCACGTGGTGGTGGAACCCGGCCAGCCGGCCCGCATCCGCCTGATGCAGCGGGATCCGGTTGACGGCGCGCGGCCTTCGGCCAACCTCATGTTCGGTTCGATTGCGCGCGGCGCGTTGCCCGCGGTGGGCGTGGTCCTCACCGGCATGGGCACCGACGGCGCGCGCGGCCTGCGGCTGATGCGCGACGCTGGGCAGAACACCTTGGTGCAGGACCGCGCGACCGCGATGGTTTCCGAAGCTCCGAGCGCTGCGATCGAAGCCGGCGCCGCCGCGAGTGAGGTCGGCCTGGGTGAACTGGGCGGCGCTGTCCTGAAAGCCTGCGCGATCGGCTGAGTTCGAAATAAGGTCCCCAATTACCCCTGAGGCGTTCTTCCCCCGGACGCCTGCTCTGGCCCGTCCTGCGGTTTGTGGGGCGGGCCTTTTTGCTGCCGTAAGCACCTGCTTATGGGGCGCCGGATAAGCGCCTGGGCTATGGCGCTGGAACCGGTGGCGCATCAATCCGTGGTCTTCCCCAAGCAAGGAGATCGCCATGATCGAGAAGGCATTGCTTCCTGCCCCGCAGCGGCGCTGGGACCCGGTCGTCAAGCTGACGCACTGGGCTGTTGTCGTCGCCGTCCTGGCCAATGCCCTGCTGACAGAAGAAGGATCGGCCAACCACATCTGGGTCGGCTATGCGCTGGCGGCGATCCTTACGCTGCGGCTGCTGTGGGGCCTCGTTGGTCCCGCCGAGGCGCGCTTCTCGGCATTCCCGCCCAGCCCCGCCCGCGCGGTTGCACATGTGCGGCAGATCGCGGTCAGGGAGACAACGGCGCATCGCTCGCACAACCCGCTAGGCGCGCTGATGGTCTATGCCATCTGGGGCACTTTGCTGGTCATCATCGGCACCGGCATCGGCATCGCGGGCTTGCCCTCCGCGAATGGCGGCGGGCGGCTGGCAGCGGCCTCGGGTGAGGTGGCGGGTGCGCAATCTGCGGCGCCTGGCGAACGTGAAGCCGGCGAGGCGCGCGGCGAGCAACGCAGCGAGGGCACTGAGGATAGCGAACGGAAAGAAGACCCCTTGGGCGAAGTCCACGAAGTTGCGGCCAATCTGCTCTATATTCTGATCCTGGCGCACATTGGCGGGGTCGTCTTCGAAAGCCGCAGACAGCGCCGCAACCTTGCGCTGGCCATGCTGCCGGGAGGTCGTTAGGCCTCGGGGCATGGTACGGGAACGCAAGTTACGTTTGCATCGCAAGGCCGCCATGATGACCATCGTGGTGGCCTTGCAGGCGCTTGCGGCAGCGCTGTTCCTCGCTGATTTCATGGGCGATGTTGCTGCTGAAGGGTGGAACGGCCACCTTGTTGCCGAGGGCGTTGCTGCGGTTGCGCTCGTTGTCGCCGTGATTGTCGGCGCGGTGCAGGTGCGGGGCTTGATCGAGCAGGCGAGGCAGGACGATCTCGCGGTCGCGCTGGCGCGGCGTGCCGTGACGGACCTGATCCGCCTGCGCTTTGCCGAATGGCGCTTGACCCCGGCCGAGGCCGATGTCGCCATCTTTGCAATCAAGGGTGCCGATATCGCCGAGATCGCCGGCCTCAGGGGCGCTGCCGTCGGCACGGTGCGTGCGCAGCTTGCCCGGGTCTACGCTAAAGCAGGGTTGCACAGCCATTCCGCGCTGGTCGCAAGGTTCCTCGAAGATCTCATCGACCCGGCAGCACTTGCTTCGTCAGAGCCCGGCGCCGGTAGCGAGCATTCAGCATAAGTCCATACGGCAAATGCCCCGAGCGGGTGCGGGCCAACCTATCCCCGTTATTTTTCATTGCTCTGGCCGCTACCACACGCCTCAGCCCTCAGAAATCCGCGCCTGTCGCGTGGGACGGCATTAAGGGCAGCGCGCAAGCGGGACATCAACACTCGACAGCGACAATGCGTTGTGGTGTCTTTGGTTCCAACGACTCGTAAGCGGTTGAGAGGATTGGGGCATTTAACGCCATGGCACGAACGGCCAGAGTAGCGATTCCTGAGGTTGACCGGCGGGGGCTTGAGCGGCTCGAGGCGCATTTCGTCTCGGCCGAGGTCTATCGCCGCGAGGACCTTGCGGTGCGGCAGGTACGGCTCGCGCAAGTCGTGGCCGAGCGGATCATTCCGCAACTGGTGCGGCTCCACACGGAGGTCCTGCCCGAGGCGCCGCCGATCGAGGAGATGGTGGAAGCGCTGGCACCGAGCAGCTCGGATATCTCGGGCTTGGCGCATGTCGTGCTGGGCGATGATCTGGAAGCGGCGGTGCGCTATGTGCTGGTGCTGCGCGACCAGGGGCTTTCCATGGAGACGCTGTTCCTCGAACTGCTGGAGCCTGCCGCAAGGTATCTTGGGCACTTGTGGGACAATGACGAGTGCGATTTCATCGACGTGACGCTGGGCGTGGCGCGGCTGCAAAAGCTGCTTGCGACGTTCAACGGATCGCACATGCTGCCTGGGCTCGACAGCCGCCGCCAGGTGCTCATGGCGATGACGCCAGGGGACCAGCACTATTTCGGCGCCAGCATGGTGCAACGGTTTCTGGAAGGCGCGGGCTGGGACGTGGAGCCGGCGTTTGACCGCAGCGCGGCCGAGATCGCCCATGCCGCGAGCGCGCAGTGGTATGCGGTGGTGGGCCTAACGGTCGGTTCGGAGCGCTCGCTCCCCGCTCTGGAGGAGACGATCCGGCTGATCCGCCGCGAATCGCGCAACCAGATGATCGCGGTGATGGTCGGCGGGCCGCTGTTCACCGCCAATCCCGCGCTGGCGAAGGAAGTCGGAGCGGACGGCACCGCAGCCAATGCGCCGACGGCGGTGTTGATGGCGCAGAAGCTGTTTGATGAAATGGTGCTGCGGATGGCGAACTGAGGCCGTCGGGCTAAGGCTGTTGGGCTAAGGCCGGCCGGCTAAGGTCCATCAGGGCTGCCCAGTTGGTATCTCAGTTAGCGGTGGCCAGCATCGCTTCGCGTATATCGAGCAGGTCGGTGCGGATCGTTTCGAGCTGCGGCGCATCGAAGCGCAGCGCACTATCAAGGATGGTGCGGCGCGCAGCCTGATAGAGCTGGAGCAGCGGGGCGCCTGCAGGATGGGCGCTGTCCACGCCGAGTTCGAGCGCGGTGATCGCGGCGATGGCGCGAGTGAGCGCGGCGCTTTTGGCAGCGTTGTCCGCATGGTCTTGCGCATAGATCGCGCGGCCGATCGAGCCGGCGGCCTGTTCGAGGCATAGCGCGACAAGCTGGAGCGAGCTGGCGCCTTTGACGCGGGCGTCGAAATCGACGCGGCGGTAGGTTTCCCCGGGATCGCGGCGCAGTTGCATCAGTTGCCCTTGCTGTTCCACGCGGCGACCTGCGCCTGCAGGAACGACAGCGTCGATTTGGAATCGGTGAGGTTAGTGTTGAGCTTGGCGAAGCGCGAGACGAGCCTGACGCGCAAATCTTCCTGCTTGGTGGCGATATCGCTCTTCTGCGCGCCGAGCGTGGTCTGCAGTTTGGTGAGCCGCGCGACCGTGCCGCCGAGCGAGGCGGGATCGCTGCTGGAGCCGACCGTCCGCGCGAGCTTGTCGAAGGTGGCGTAGATGCCGAACAGGCCGTTGGTGAACATCGCGCCCGTGCCGGCCGGATCGCGCTTGAGCGTGTCGGCGAGACGCGCGGTATCGAGCGCGAAGGTGCCATCGCGGTTGGTCTTGAGACCGAGCTCTGCAAGCGTGGTGGGCGCACCGCTCGCGTTGGCGGGCATGACCTGCGTGCTGGCGAGCGTGGTCAGTTGGCGGCGCAGGGTGCGCGCGCCGGGATCGTTGCTGAGCGCGCCGCTGGTCGGATCGGTATCCTTGTTGAGTTCGGCAATCATCTCGTTGAGCGCCGAAGTCAGATCCTGCATCGCGCCGGTGATTGCGCTGGCGGGATCGCTGTAACTGATCGTGGTGGGCGCACCGGGGTTGGTGCCGGTGAGCTTGAGGCTGAGGCCGGGGGCGGCATCGGCAATCGTGTTGCTGGCCGAAGTGCGCTGCACGCCATCAAGCTTGTAGGCCGCATCGGAGGCGGGGGCGGTCAGCCGAGCGAGATCGCCCGACGGGTTCCACGCGAGCGCGGCAAGGCCAGGTTCGGTGGGGCTTTCAGCGGCTTCCAGCGTGAAGGCATTGGCTGCGCCGTCCGCGCCCTTGAGAACGAGCTGCGCGCCAGTGGTGCCGGTGGCGACATAGGCCGTGACGCCCGCGCCCTTGGCGTTGATGGCGCTGGCAACATCGGCGAGGGTGGCGCCGGTGGGGATCGTGATATCGACTGCGGCGCGCGCGGTGTCGGCCGCGAAGCTGGTGCCGGAGATCGTGCCGAAGCGCAGCGTGAGCGTACCGGCGCCGACAGGCGTGCTATCGCTGGCGAGGGCGGGGGTGACAAGCGTCTGACCCTTGGCGAGCGAGGTGACTTCGAGCGTAGTGGTGCCGCGCCCGGTGGCGGCGCCCTTGCTGACCTGCGCGATGGTGCTGTTCGCGATCTGCGGCGTGGCGGCAAGGTCGCCAGTGCGCACGCGGTCGCCCAGCGAGGACGCGAGGCTGGAGATCATGCTCTTGAGCGTGGAGGCCGACGAGATCTGGGTGCCGAGCTTGTCCGACTTCGCGGTGATCTGATCGAGCCGGGCAGCATATTGTGCGGCGGCCAGCTGTTCGGCCAGCCCGGTCATGTCGATGCCGCTGCCGCCTCCGAGGGAGGACACCAGACTGGCGGTGGCTGAGCCGGACGAGGTGGCGGAGGTTGAGGCCATGCTTTCCAGAACGGTGGATCTTGGACGAGGTTAAGCGGCCGGGACCGCCGCTTCCGGACGACCTTCGGGGTCGAACCGCAGCTCGACCGGAACGTCCACCTGCGGCTGCGGCGGCGCGTCGCCGCGCTTGAGCGCGAGGACGAAGGCGAGCACCGCGGCGACGGCGGCGTAGAGCTCCTCGCGGATCACCTGATTCTCGCGCGTGGTGAAATAGACCGCGCGGGCAAGCGCGGGGGAAGACAGCGTGGGGACCGACATCGCCGCCGCCATCTCGCGCATGGCGAGCGCCTTTTCGCCGCGCCCCTTGGCAAGCACGATGGGCGCGGAGGCCTTTTCCGGATCGTAGGCGAGCGCCACGCTGAAGTGCGTGGGATTGGTGATGACGAACTGTGCTTCCTGCATCGCCTTGCCAAGGCCGCCCATGGCAATCTGCCGCTGGCGCTGGCGGATCGCCGCCTTGCGTTCGGGTGAGCCTTCGCTTTCCTTGCTCTCGTCCTTAAGGTCTTGCAGCGACATCTTGAGGCGCATCATCCGGCGCAGCCATTGAACCGGGTAATCGACGAGCGCGATCACCACGAGCCCGCCGCCAAGTGCATAGAGCAGCGCGAGCAGGGCGTCCCAGCTGTAGGCGAGCTGGCTCCGCAATTCGCCGCCGCCAAGGCCGGCGATCGCGGGCAGGCGGCCCTTGACCCAGAACCAGGCGATGGTGCCCAGCAGCGCGAGCTTGGCGAGGCCCTTGGCGAGCTCGATCCAGCCTTGCGGGCCGAACATGCGCTGGAGGCCGCTCAAGGGATTGAGGCGCGAGGCTTTCGGCGCGAGGTTTTCGCCAACCCAGCGGCCTTCGCCGAAGCCGAGCTGCGAGACGAGCGCGGCGGCCATGAGGAGCCCGCCGAGGGTGAGCACGGGGGGCAGCGCCGAGAGGAGCGCGGCGCGGATGGGGGCAGCGGGATCGAAGCTTTCAAGACTGGCGCGGTCCCACGTGAGCCCGGAACGCGCAGTGCGCTGGAGCTGATCGAGCAGCCAGGGGCCGACAAACTGGAGCCATGCTGCACCGCCAAGCACGCCGATGGCGGTGCCAAGCTCGCGCGGGCGGAGGACATCCCCGCCTTGCGCGGCGTCGCGGCGGCGCTTTTCGGTAGGGTCGAAGGTTTTCTCGCCGGGAGTCTCCTCAGCCATGCGCCGGGCCAATCAGCTGGGCAGCCTGCGTGACAGCGGTGAGGGAGAGGTCGCTGAGGCGGTCCGTGAGCAGCGGGGCCGTGAGGATCAGCGCGGCGATGCCTGCGAGCACACCGGCGGGAAGGCCGAGCGAGAGCAGATTGAGGCTGGGGGCCGAGCGGCTGATGACGCCGGTCATGACCTGCACGAGGAGGAGCAGCAGCGTGACGGGAAGCGCGATCATGATCGCCGCAGTGAGCATCTGCGCGCCGAAGCCGCTGACGAGGAGCATGCGTTCGGGCGTGAACCAAGCGGCACCGGGGGGGAAGGCGCTGTAGCTATCGACGATCAGCGCGAACCACGTGAGATGTGCGCCAAGGCCGAGAAAGAGTACGGTGAGCAGCACCGAGAAATACTGGCCGAGCACCGGCGAATGTGCGCCGCTGACAGGATCGGCGGTGGAGGCGATGCTCATGCCCATCGCGCCGCCGATGACTTCGGCGGCGATCAGCGGGGCGGAGAAGCTCCATTGCAGTACGAAGCCGAGCGAGAGGCCGATGAGCACTTCCTGCGCGGTGATGAGCAGGCCCGAAAGCGTGAACAGCGCGGGCGGAGCGGCGACCGGGGTCCATGCGCAGATCATCACGGCAATGGCACCTGCAAGGCTGACGCGCAGCTGCATCGGGACCGTGTTCGCCCCGAACAGCGGCGCGGCAAGCAGCGCGGCGCCGATGCGCGTCATCACGAAGAGCAGCCGCCAGAATTCGGCCTCCAGATTGCCGAAACCGAAGTGGAGGGCGATCATGTCCCGGCCGTCGCTTTCTGGCCCATCACTTCCCCGTCTGCGCGATCTGGGCGAAGATCTCGACGAGGAAATCGCCGATCAGGCCCATCATCGCGCTGCCCAGGATCACCAGCACGAGCGCGATGGCGGCAAGCTTGGGGACGAAAGTGAGCGTCTGTTCGTTGATCGAGGTGGCGGCCTGAACCACGCCGACGACAAGACCGACGGCGAGGCTGGCGAGCAGCACGGGCGCGGCGACAAGCGCGGTGACCCAGAGCATGCGGTCCGCGAGGGCAAGGAGGGCGGCGGTGTCGTCCATGGCGGGCTATCCGAAGCTTGCCGCAAGGCTGCCCATGAGGAGGGCCCAGCCATCGACGAGGACGAACAGCAGCAGCTTGAACGGCAGGGAGACGACCGTGGGCGACATCATCATCATGCCAAGGCTCATCAGCACCGAGGAAACCACGAGATCGATCACGAGGAATGGCAGAAACAGCATGAAACCGATCTGGAAGGCGGTCTTGAGTTCGCTTGTCACGAAGGCGGGAAGGAGAATCGAGAAGGGTACGTCTGCCGCACGGGCAAACTTGGGCGCCTTGGCCATCGCGGCGAACATCTGGAGATCATGTTCGCGCGTCTGGCGGATCATGAAGGCGTGGAATTCGGTTCCGGCGGAGGCGATGGCCTGCTCGGCATTGATGGTGCCGGCGGAATAGGGCGCAATCGCGTTCGCATTCACCTTGTCGAGCGTGGGGGCCATGATGAACAGCGACAGGAACAGCGAGAGGCCGATCAGCACCTGATTGGGCGGAGACTGCTGGAGGCCCAAGGCCTGCCGCAAGATTGCCAGCACCACGAGGATGCGGGTGAAGCTCGTCATCATCAGCACCAGGCTGGGGAGGATCGTGAGCAGCCCCATGATGAGGAGCAGCTGCAGCGAAAGGGACAGCGAGCCGCCCGACTGCGCCCCGGCAAGCTGGCCGAAGGCGCGGTCGAGCGCGCCGGGAATGGCGCTGCCCGTGGGTGCGGCAGCCGGTGCGAGATCGGCGGCGTGGGCGGGGAGCGCAAGCGCCAGCACGAGGACGGCGGCGGCCGCGAGCAGGATACGAACGGGTTTCACCGGGTCAGTCCTCCGCAGCCGAGCGCGCGGGGAGCTCTGCAAGGCGGACAAGGCCCTGCTTCGAGGCGGAGACGAGGATCTCGCGCCCCCGGAATTCGAGCACGGCAATGCGCTGGCCGGGGCCGAGCCACTGCGTTTCGATGATCCTGACGCTGCGCTCGCCGCCGGTGGGGCTGAAGCGCTTTTCCATGCGGCGCGCGAGCTTGAGGCTGGCCCAGGCGAGCCCCGCGATCAGCGGCAGGACGACCGCGAGCTTGAGCAGATACCAGAGCATCAGGCCTTGCCTCCGTCACTGGCGGGTTCGGTGCCGAGCAGTTCGACAATGCGCAGACCAAAGCGCTCGCCCTGCGCGACGACTTCGCCGCGCGCGATGAGCTTGCCGTTGACCATGACATCGAGCAGCTCGTCGGTGAGCCGATCGAGCATGACGACGCTTTCCTCGGTGAGCGAAAGCACGTCCTTGAGTTTCATGTCGGTGCGGCCAAGCTCGACGGTCAGGCGAACATCGACATCCTTGAGAAACTCGAAGCCGCGGGTCTGGAAGGTCATGAAAGCCTCATGGAATGGCGCGCCGGATCAGGCGAGCTGGGTGAGCTGAAGGGCAACGCGGTCATCCACCGCGCCGATGGAGCCGTGGCCGACGAGCGCTTCGCCCACGCGCAAGGGCACACTGCGCGCGATGGAGACGGCGAGGACTTGCCCGACTTCGAGTGCGGAAAGTGTCGTGAGCGGGAGCGCCACATCGACCAGCACCGCGCGCAAGCTGAGCGGCATGTCGGCAAACGGCGTATCAAGCGGGCTGGCGGGCGCGGCGGGTGTTTTCGGCTTGGCTGCAGGGCGCGCGGTACCGACGAGATCGGCGAGCGCAGCCATCGGGAAGCCCAGGCGAAGGGTCCAGGCCGGCCGCGCGCCTTCACGGATCGCGAACGTGAGGACGGCTAGCGGCGCATCTGCGGCCACAGTAGCGACTTCGGCCAGGGTTGCGGCGCGGCGCACCGAGCGGATACCGCCGGCGAGGCCGAGCGTGGCGGCGAGCGGGGCCATGACCAGGGCTTCGATGCGCTGGACCATGAGCTCGGCCGAAAGCGGCAGTTCGCGGGGGAGCGGGGAGGGGGCTTCGCCGGGACCACCGAAGGCACGGTCGAGCAGGCGGAGCACGGTATCGCCTTCCACCACCGAAAGCAGGGGATGGCCTTCCGTGCCAACGGCATGAAGGCTGATCGAGACAAGGCCCTGCGGTGCGAAATCGCTCGCCGGCAGGTCCTGCGGCGCACTGCATTCGACCATGGCCGCCTCCCCGCCGTGCAGCGGCGCGAGCGCGAGGCGCAGTTTGCGCGCAAGCTGATCGCCCGCACGCGCCAACGCGGGCAGCAGCTCTGCCGCGGCGGGGGCCGGGCGGAGCAGCGCCTCGCTGTGGCGGGCGAGCGGCCGCTGGGCGACGAGGGAGCGTTCGGGTTTCATCGGGCGGGCCGTTACTGGACGATGAAGGTCTTGAAGTAGACGGCATCGACCCCGCCAAAGCCTTCGGCATCGGCGAGCACTTTGTTGATTGTGGCGACGAGGCGCTTCTGCAGGCGTGCCTTGCCCTCGGCGGACTGGACTTCCTCGCCCGGCGTATCGGCAAGGGTCGTGAGCAGTGCTGAGCGGACGGCCAGTTCGTGCTTCTGCAACCAGAGGATCACGCGGTAATCACGGTGCGTGGAGCAGGCCAGGCTGACCTGCACGAGCATGTCGGAATCCTTCATGTTCGACGTGAAATCGTCGCTGAAGCTGAAATAGGCAGTGCGGTATTCGCTGCCGCCTTCGCCATCGACTTCGTGGCCGCCGCTGCCCTCGCCGCCTTCGCCTTCCTTCTTGGCGGGGGCGTAGGGGTCTTCCTCGCCCTTCTTGATGAGCTTGGGGTTCTTGTCCTCATGCTCTTTGCCATGGCCGTTGCCACCGATGAAGCCAGCCGCGACCAGGCCATAGGCACCGCCGCCGCCGACCGCGAGCAGGGCCGCCGCCGCGCCGACTTTCAGCATCATGCCGCCGCCCTTCTTCTTGGGCTTGGCTTCCTTGTCCTTCTTGTCGCTCATCAGGGGTCCTTACGGGGCTCGGAAATGGGATCAGGCAAAGATGCCGTTGCGGCGTGCGGAAGTGGCAGAGGCTTCACCGCGCGGAGCGGAGCGTTGCGGCGCGCGGGGGGCCTCGTGGCGCTGGCCGGAATGGCCGGACGCGTGGCCCTGCGCGGAATCGCGGCTGGCGGCTTCGCTGGATTCAGCGGTTTGCGTGCTGTGCGGGGCGCGCGTGGCCTCGATGCTGGCCGCGGCGGCGTGCGCGGCGGCAACGGCGGGGGCGAAAGTGGGGTCCTGGCTGGTCATGGCGACGGCCAGCCCGGCGCCATCGCTTTCGATGCGCAGCGAAATGCGGCCAAACTCGGCATGGCGCATGGCGACCGCGACCGGACCGCCCTGCTCGGCGCCATCACGCGCGCGGGCGATGGAATCGACAAGCTGGTCGAAGCTCAGCGGCTGGGGGCCGGCGGTAGCTTCTGGCCCGGGTGCGAACGATGGCTGGGCGGGGGCTTGCTGCGCGAGTGCGAGGCTGCCGGCGAATTCCGGCGCGGGCAACGGCGCGGCGCGTGGCGTTTCGATCTCGGTGCGGAGCTTGCGCGCGGCCGGGCGTTCAGGCTCGGGCGCGCCCGTCAGCGCGGCTAACGTCGAAGGCTGGGCGCGGGCGGCTGTTTGCACCGCGCTATCGGGCGCAGCGTTGCCGGGCGCGCTTTCCGGCGCGGGCGGTGCCGCATCGTGTTCGAGCACGAGGCTGGCTGCGGCGAAAGCGGCGGGGTGGGCCAATTGCGCGGCGCCCAAGGCAATCGGAGCGGCAAGCGGAGCGGCAATCGGACCGGCTATTGGCGCGGAGTCGGCAGGCTGCGGTTGCGACCGGGCGGCGGTGGGTCCGGCCGGGTCGGATGCGGTAGGCGTGGACGAAGCAGTTGCAGGTGGTAGCTGCGGCGCTCCGCCGGGAAGCACGAGGACAAGCGCCGCGGCTTCAGTGTCCGGCGTATCGGCAGCGGTTTTGGCAGTCGGTTCAGTGGTTTCGCCGGAGCGCGTCGGGGTACCGTCCAGGACTTGCGTTGCGGCAAGCGCGAAAGCGGCAAGCGATGCGGCAGGTTTTTGCCGGGTTGCCGGCTGGGTCTTGCCGGTCTCGGCAGAAGGCTCGGGCGTGGTGTCGTCCGGGGTCGCTGCCGGGGGGTGTGTATGGGCCAGCCTCCCGGGCTTGGCCGGGGCGGCGTTTGCTTTGGCGGCCGATGGCACTTCGCGCGCCAGATGCGCAGCAAAGCCGGGGGTTTCGCCGTGGCGCGCGCCGGGGGCAGCCGCAGCCGGCGCGGCTGCCCGCCTGGGGCGCTGTGCGGCGGTGACGGGGAGCAAGGTGTTGGCGGGCGCGGTCATCGTGGGGCTTGCGGTCCTTCGGGCCGGGTTTGGTTAACGACTGCTATTCAAGAGGCGTGCCAATCGGGCCTGACGGTGCTGCGGGCTGCGCGTTTTCAGCGGCCTTGCGCGCGATGCGTTGGCGCGCGGCCTCGATGCGGTCGTCGACGGCGACACGGCGGCGTTCGGCTTCGGCGGCTTCGGCAGCGCGGGCATCGGCCGCTTCACGCGCGCGGACGAGATCGGCAGCGGTGCTGTCGGCGATGCGGGTGAGCCCCGCGACGAAGCCCTTGGCTTGCTGGAGTTCGGCGCCGGTGGTCGCATCGCGGCGCAGGCGATAGGCGTCGATCAGGGCGGCGGTGCGCGCTTCGAGGCTGGCGACTTGCGCGAGAGTGGCTTCCGCGCGCGCCGCCTCGGTCAGCGCGGTCTGGCGGGCGATACTGCGCAGGCGTTCGAGGCGGCGCAGGCGCTTCAGCTTTGCCCGGTCAGCGCTCATGCGCTGCCTCCATTCCTGAAATCGCCAGTGCTCATGGCGCCATCAGTGCGGCGAGTTCAGCCACGCTGCGCTCCATCGGCACGACTTCGCGCTGGGGCTGGCTGAGGAATGCGGTGAGCGCGCCGTGCATGGCGATGGCGCGGTCGAGCTGCGGATCGGCGCCGGTGCGGTAGGCACCCATCAGCACGAGATCGCGGTTGGCTTCGTAGTTGGCGATCAGCGCGCGGAAGGCGCGGGCGTCGGTCTGGTGGAGCGGATCGACGATATCGTTCATCACGCGGCTCAATGAGGCGGCGATGTCGATTGCGGGATACTGGCCGCGCTGGGCGAGATCGCGCGAGAGCACGACGTGGCCATCGAGAATGGCGCGCGCAGTATCGACAACGGGGTCGTCCTGGTTGTCGCCGTCCGCCAGCACGGTGTAGAGCCCGGTGACCGAGCCGCCGCTGGCAGCCGAATTGCCCGCGCGTTCGACCAGCTTGGTGATCGTGGCGAGCGCGCTGGGCGGATAGCCGCGCGCCGCCCCGGGTTCGCCCAGCAGCAGCGCGATCTCGCGCCCGGCATGGGCGACGCGGGTGAGGCTGTCCATGATGAGCAGGACCTGATGCCCGGCGGCGCGGAAGTATTCCGCCATGGAGGTGGCGAGCATGGCGCCGCGAATGCGCAAGTTGGGTGCGTGATCCGCAGGCACGGCGACGACGATGCTGCGCGCGCGGCGCGGCCCCTGCATGTGCTTTTCGACGAAATCGGAAACTTCGCGGGCGCGTTCGCCGATCAGGCCGACGATGACGATCTCGGCCTCGGTGCCGTGGGCGATCATGTCGAGCAGCACGGACTTGCCGACGCCTGAGCCGGCCATGACGCCGATGCGCTGGCCGACGCCGAAGGTGGTGAGCGCATTCAGAGCGCGCACGCCGACATCGAAGGTCTCGCGCACGGGCGCGCGGTCCAATGCGCTGGTGCGGATGCCGCCTGCCGGCCACTCGGCACGGGCGGCGATGGGCGGGCCGCCGTCGATAGGCAGGCCCTCGCCGTCCACCGCGCGGCCGAGGAAGGCTTCGCCGACCGGTAGCATGCCCGGCTTGCCTTCGGGACGGACACGCGCGCCGGGGCGGAGCAGGACAGTATCGCCAAGCAGCATCATCAGCATGCGCCCGGCGCGAAAGCCGATGGTTTCGGCAAGGAGGGAACCGCTGCCATGCGCGATGCGGCACTGCGCGCCGATGGGCAGCGAAAGGCCGCTGACCTCGAGCAGGCCCCCATCGCAGGCAGTGACGAGGCCGTAGCGCCGCGGCGCGAAATCGGGCTGGGCGTCCTCGCAGCGGGCGAGGAGCGGGATGGCCTGATTCAACATGTGGCCAGATTCAGCATGAAGACAGCGCCTCGCTCAGCGCGCGGGTCCAGGTGCCGGGGCCGTCCTCGACCCCGCCGGCGGTGCCTTCGATGCGCAGCGCGCCGCGTTCGAGCGCGGGATCGGGTTCGAAGTGCCAGTCTTCGGGCAGGTGTTGCCCCAGCAGTGCAAGGTCTTCGGGGTGGAGGCGGATCACGCGTTCGTCTGCCGCGCGTGCAAGCATGGCGGCGGCCGTCCGCACGCGGGCGGCCAGCGCCTCGGCATCGGCAGCGTATTCGCCCAGCAGCGGCGTGCAGAGCGCGAGGAGGGTTTCGCGCAGCCGCGCTTCGAGTTGGCGCGTGAGGTCTGCGTCGAGCCGGCCGAACGCGAGTTCGATCTTGGCGCGGACGGCATCCTGCGCGGCGAGCGCTTCGGTGAAGGCTGCCTCGGCATCGGCGGCGCCTTGCGCATAGCCAGCGGCGAAGGCGCGGGTTTCGGGGTCTTGCTCGGGCTCGTCGGCATGACCCGCTGCGGCAGGCGCGGCTTCGCGCACAAAGCGATGATCCTCGCGGAAACCGCTGGGGCCGGGGCCGAGGCCGAGTTCGGCAAGCGAAAGGACGCGGACTGGGGAAGACACGGCTGGCTCAGACATAGTCGTCGTCGCCCGCGCCGAACACGATCGTGCCTTCGGCGGCGAGGCGGCGGGCAGCGGTGACGACGGCCTTTTGCGCCTCGACCACTTCGGCCATCTTCATGCGGCCGCGCGCCTCGATCTCGTCCCGCACGCCTTCGGCGGCGCGGCTCGACATGGCGCGGAAGAAGCATTCGCGGCTGTCTGCACCGATGCCCTTGAGCGCGGCGATGAGCGTATCGGAATCGACTTCGCGCAGGAGCGAGCCCATCGACTTCTCGTCGAGCACGAACAAGTGCTCGAACTTGAACATCTCGTTCTCGATCGCCTTGGCGAGCTGTTTGTCCGCCTTGGCAATCTCGGGCATCACGCGCTTCTCGACCGTGCGGGCCGAGGCGTTGATGATGTCGGCGGCCTCGCGCACGCCGCCCATCGTGAGCGCGGTGCTGCCGTGGCATTCGGTGATGCGCTGGGCGAGCAGGTCTTCAAGCATGGCGATGGCCTCGGGCGCGACGGGGCCCAGCGTGGCGATGCGCTGGAGCACTTGCGGCTGGAGGCTTTCGGGCAGGGCATGCAGCACACCGGCGGCGACATCGGGATCGAGCTGGACGAGCAGCACGGCGAGCGCCTGCGGATGTTCGCCCTGCACCAGTGGCGCCAGCGCGTGCGGGGTGAGCCAGCGCGCGAGTTCAAGGCTTGAGCCGGGGCGCGGAGCATCTGGGGCGATGCGCTGCATCAGGTTGTCCGCCTTGAAATCGCCGACCGCGTGGGTCATCAGCTGGCGCACCTGATCGACGCGGCCATTGGCGCCGAGCGTCACCTGAGCGGCATTATCGACAAAGCCTTGCAGCGCCTGCGTGATGGCTTCGGCGTCGATCTCGCCGATCTCGCACATCTTGGTGCCGAGCAGGCGCAGTTCGGCGGGCTCGAGCTGGGACAGCAGCGTGGCGGCGTGATCGTCGTCCAGCAGCATCATCATGACCGCGGCGCGCACGGGGCCGCTGATATCCCCACCGGTCTGGGCTTTGGTCTCGGTGGTCATTCCATGCCCTCCGGCGCAGGCTCGTTGAGCAGCTGGCGCAGCGCGTTGATTGCATTGTCGGGCTGTTCGACGACGATGCGCTGGGCGAGGCCTACCTGACGGCTGAGCGCGTCGGGGTCGATTTCGCCGGTTTCGGGATCGATGATCGGCTCGATCCGCTGGATCTTCTTGCGGCGGCGGGCGCGAACGCGGCCGTCTTCTGCGGAGTCCGCATCCGCCCCCTCCTCGTCTTCCTCGCCGTCGCTTGCGGCGGCTTCACGTTCCGCATCCCTGGCGATGGCGGGCGCGGGATCGCGCTTCAGCGCCTTGATCAGCGGGCGCACGCCGAGCAGCAGTGTGAGCAGTACGGCCAGCAGCGCGACGACATTGCGCACAATCATCGCGAACCAGGGCGTTTCCCAGAACGCGAGCGGGGTGACGGCGACGGGGCTGAAATTGCGCACGACGACCGCGACCTGATCGCCGCGCGCCGTATCCGCGCCGACGGCGGCGGTGACGAGCTGCTTGATCTGGTCGATCTCGGCGGGCTTGGCCTTGGCCATGATCGCGCCTGACAGCGCAACGGCGACCGAGAGGCGCTTGATCTTCCCCGGAGTGGCATTGGTGACGGCGACTTCGCGGCCGAGTTCATAGGTGCGGGCGGAGGAGGTTTCGCCGTTTGCCGCCGGGGCCGGGCTTGCGCCGGGCGCGGGGCTGGCACCGGGGGCGGGCGCAGCGCCGGGCGCGCCGGCTTGCGCGGTGGTGGGCGGCGGCGGGGTGTTGGAAAGGACGCCGGGTACGCCCGAGGCCGTGCCCGCGCCGGGGCTCTGGCTGGCGGACTGGGTTTCCGAGCGGACCACGCCTTGCTTGTCATAGCTTTCGCGCGCGGACGTGAGCTGGTCCATATCGAGATCGACCTGGATCTCGCTGGAGAAATTGCCTTCGCCGAGCATGGGCGTGAGAAGCTGCGAGACCTGCGTACGCAGCTTCTCTTCCATGCGCGATTGAAGATCGAGCCGGTCGGTATCGCCGTCCTTGGCGGAGGATAGCAGGCGGCCGTGCTGGTCGATCACCTTGACTGCATCGACCACGAGCGACGGGACCGAGCCGGCAACAAGATTGACGATGGCGCTGACCTGACTGTCGGCCAGCTGGCGCCCGCGCGCGAGCTTGACCATGACCGATGCGGTCGGCGCGGCGTTATCGCGCACGAAGACGGACTTTTCCGGCTCGGCCAAGTGAACGCGCACGGCTTCCACGCCGTCGATCTGCATGATCGTGAGTTCGAGTTCGCGTTCGCGCGCGGCCAGCAGGCGCTCGCCTTCCAGTGTGCGGCTGGCGCCCATCGGCAGCTTGTCGAGCATCTGCGCGCCGGTTTCGGGCGTGGCGAGCGCGCCATCGGAAGCAGCGACCATGCGCGCCTTGTACAGGTCGTTCTCGCCCACGGTGACCGCGCCCGTGGCGTTGTCGATGGTGTAGGCAATCGATGCCTTGTCGAGCGCGGAGGCGACCTGCGCGCGTTCGCTATCGCTGAGATCGCTGTAGAGCATGCGCTGCGGGGCGGGGGCCATGGTCATGTAGAGCAGCGCGGTGAGGCCTGCGGCGGAAACGCCGGCGAACCACGGCAGCGCGCGGCGGACCGGCGGCTGGCCAAGGAACGCGCCGGTGCGCGCGAGCATGCTGCCGCCCGCCGGATCGGTTAGGGGGGCGAAGAGCGAGAGGCTGGGTGCAGGATTAGCTGGATCGGCCATCTATCAGACCCCCATCCTCATGATATCCTGGTAGGCGGTGAGCAGCTTGTTGCGCACCTGCAGCGTGGCTTCGAAAGCGACGCCGGCTTCCTGCCGCGCCAGCATGACCTTGGCGATGTCGGTAACCTCGCCCTTGTCGTAGCCGTCGCTCAGCGTCTCCGCCTTGCCCTGCACCGTGTTCACGTTGTCGAGCGCGGACTTGAGCGCGGACGTGAAGCCATTTGCGGGCGCCTCAGATGCTGCTTCCGGCGCGCCTGCCGTGGGCGTGCGGACCTGCTGGAGCAGCTGCGAGCGATCGATGATCTGCTGGCGCAGCGCCATGATCTGCTGGAGGCCACCAGCACCACCGCCAATTCCTCCGATCCCGCTCATCGCCGGCTACCCGCCACAGCGATACCGTTCTCGCGGAATTCGGCGAGGCGGTAGCGCAAGGTGCGTTCGGAAATGCCGAGCTTGCGCGCCGCGGCAACACGGCTGCCACCGCAGCTGTCGAGCGCGGCGAGAATGGCGCGGGTTTCGGAAAGCTGGACGATGTTGGAGAGCTTGCTGCCGGGGATCGTGCCCCCAGGAATAGAACCGGCCGAGATCGGCACGACATCAGCCGCCGCTTGTTCGCCAGCTGCGCGCACCGGTCGATCGAAGACCACATGCTGCACGCCGATTTCCGGCGCGTCACCCGCCAGCAGCAGCGCGCGGCGCACGACGTTTTCCAGTTCGCGCACGTTGCCCGGCCAGGCGTGGGCTTCGAGCATGGCGAGCGCGCCCTCGCCGATCCACGGCACCGGCCGGCCCATGGGCACGTGGCGCAGCACCATGGCGAAGGCGAGTGGGGCGATATCGGCGGGGCGTTCGCGCAGCGCGGCGAGTTCGAGGGGGAAGACGTTGAGGCGGTAGTACAAGTCGGCGCGGAAGCGGCCTTCCTCGACTTCGCTCGGCAGATCGCGGTTGGCGCAGGCGATGATGCGGACGTCGACCTTGATCGGCTTTGTGGCACCCAGCGGCACGACTTCGCCTTCCTGGAGGACGCGCAGCAGCTTGGCTTGCAGCGAGAGCGGCATTTCGGCGATCTCGTCGAGCAGCAGCGTGCCGCCGTGCGCAGCGCGGAAGAAGCCTTCCGCCGCAGCGTTGGCGCCGGTAAACGCGCCCTTCTGGTGGCCGAACAGCATGGCCTCCAGCATCGTCTCGGGCATGGCAGCGCAATTGATCGCGATGAACGGGGCAGCGGCGCGCGGCGAGCGCAGGTGGATATAGCGGCTGAGCACTTCCTTGCCGGTGCCAGTGGGGCCGTTGATGAGCACGGGGATCTCGGCCTGGGCGAGCCGTTCGGCGAGTGCGAGGATCGAAAGCGTTTCGGGATCGGCGGCAACCGGGCTGCCGGCGGGGGCGGCGCAGGCAATCAGCGCGGCGAGCACGGCGGGATCGGCGCTATCGGCATATGTCAGCTCGTGGCGGCCGCCATGGCTGCGGGTGATGCCGCATGGGGCATCGCGTGAGAGCAGGACAGTGCGGTCGAACAGGCCGGGGGTGGGGACTTCGTCCGCGCCGCGCATGGTGCAGGTGCCAGCTGGGGTGAAACTGCCGAGGACGGAGCGCGCCCGCGCCAGCAAGGCGGCGTGCGGCGCACCCGTGGCTGCGGCATTGCTTTCGTAGATCCGCGCTGCCTGATCCGTGTTCATATTTCTAAGCCCTGCTTTAACCATCGTGGCAGGCTGTTTTTCGCGCGAAAACGTCAAGCGGGCCGAAACTTTAAGCTCCGCGCGCACACTAAGGGCTAGTACGTGTGTGCGGCAGGCTGCTGCCGACCCCCCCCTTAAAACCGGCAGCGTTTTGCCGGTCTTTGCCGTGGCTGCCGCGTCGATCCCCGACCGGCGTCAACCGGGGAACGACCCCTCTCACTGGAGACAGACCATGGCGGTTATCAATACCAACATCAGCGCGATCAAGGCTGCCAACTCGTCGAACAGCGCGGCCAAGATGGCCGGCACGGCAATGGAACGCCTTTCGACCGGCAAGCGCATCAACGGCGCGAAGGACGACGCGGCCGGCCTCGCCATCGCAACCACGATGACCTCGCAGATCAAGGGCATGAGCCAGGGCGTGCGCAACGCCAACGACGGCATCAGCCTTGCGCAGACCGCGGAAGGCGCGCTCAACGAAGTGACCAACATGCTGCAGCGTGTCCGCGAACTGGCCGTGCAGTCGAAGTCGCAGACCTACCAGCAGTCCGACCGTGATGCGATGCAGTCGGAAGTCGGCAACCTCAACGCCCAGATCTCGGACGTGCTGAACAACACCAAGTTCAACGGCAACGCGGTGTTCTCGGTAGTCGGTGCCGCCCCTGCGGCCACCGGTGCGGACGATGCCAAGTTCTCGATCCAGACCGGTGCGAACACCAGCGACACGGTGGACATCGTTTCCAAGGCTTTCGACGGCACCAAGCTGTTTGGCGGCACGCTGACCGCCTATGACTCGACCGCCGCGACGCAGGCGCTCGATGTTTCGTCCGACACCAATGCCTCGACCACGATCGACAACGTCGACAGCGCGCTTGCCAACGTCAACTCGACCCGTGCGACGCTCGGTGCCGGCCAGAACCGTCTGGAATCGGCGGTGAACAACCTGAACGACAACATCACCAACCTGTCGGATGCCCGTTCGCGCATTCAGGATACCGACTACTCGGCCGAAACGACGGCGATGGCCAAGGCCCAGATCCTCAGCCAGGCTTCGACCGCGATGATCGCGCAGGCCAACCAGAGCCAGCAGAACGTTCTGTCGCTGCTGCGCTAATCTCGAAGTCCCCGCTCGCCCGCTCTCCACCGGGCGCGCACCTTGCCCGGCGATCCCACGCGGATCGCCGGGCTTTTGGTTTTTACCCCTCCGCCACCTTTGGCGGTCCCCCTCCCCGTACCGGGGAGGTTCTCAGCGTTTGAGGACGCGAGGGAGCGCTGTGCCGAGAACAGCCAGCATCTCCGGGGCGTAGGCGCTGGAATTGGCTTCGAATTCCGCCTGGGTAATGCGATCGGTGCCTTGTGCGCCGAACAGCACGACTTCGTCATCGAGCTTCACGTCGCGGTGTTCGGTGACGTCGACCATCAGCGTGTTCATGGTGACGCGGCCGACGACGGGCGCGCGGCGGCCGCGGATGAGGACTTCGGTGTGGTTCCGGCCTTCCGCCGAAAACTCGGGGCGGTTGGCGTGGCTGAAGCCGCGGCGCATGCCGTCCGAATAGCCGATCGGCACGTTTGCCAGCCAGCTCTCGCGTTCCAGTCGGAAAGTGCGGTCATAGGCCACGGTCTGCCCGGCGGGATAGTGGTTCACGGCCGCAACGCGGGACTTGATCGTGGGGACGGGGATGAAGGCACTTGTCTTGACCGAGCCGGGATCGCCATAGAGCGCGCCGCCGACGCGGACCATATCGAGCCGGGTATCGGGCTGGGTGAGCGCGGCAAACGTGTTGGCGGTGTGGCGGATGAGGCCCTCCGTTTTGAGGCCTTCGCCCGCCAGCCAGGTCAGATCTTCCTTGTAGCGCGCGAGCTGGCCGAGAATGTCGGGCGCTTCCTCGCTGGGGTAGTGCGTCATCGCACCGGCGATACGCAGGCCCTTGAGCGCGAGGAGCGCGCGGGCATCGGCCTTGCCGTAGTCGGTCGAAAGTTCGACCCCGTTGCGCGACATGCCGCCCGCATTGAGCGCAAGGTGGACGGGGAGGGGGAAGCGGGCGCGGTGGCGGCGCCAGCTTGCTTCGAGCCGGGCTGCGGCGTCCGGATTGCCGATCAGTTCGACGAGCCCCATGCCGAGCGCGTCTTCCATTTCCTCCGGCGCGGCGAGGCGGATGCGGTAGAGCCGCCCGCGATAGCCAAGCTGGCGCGCAACCCGGGCCTCATCGTTGGAGGTGATCGCGACATCGCTGATCCCGGCCTTGATGACCGAGGGGATCAGCAGCGCGATGCCATTGCCGTAGGCATCCGCCTTCATTACCGCGCAGATCCGGGAAGGGCCGACCAACTTGCGCAGCGTCTCGATATTGGCCTCGAACGCGGCGGCATCGACCTCGATCCAGCCATTGCGCCGCTGGGCCTGCGCGAGGGTGAGTCCGAAGTTGGTGGCGGAGAGGATCGGTGCAGCCGTGGCGCGCGTCGCAGCCAGCCCTGCGCCAGCCGCCGCTGCGCCCAGAAATGCGCGCCGATGGATCATGTGTGTGCTCCCGCCCCGTTGCGGGTGAGCATAGGCATGGGGCGGGCGCGGGGTCCAGCCCCCCGTCTCAGTTCATCAGCAGGATGCTCATGCGCCGGTTGCGCGGGTCTGTCGGGTTATCGGCGAGCAGTGGTTCCTGATCGGCGACGCCTTCGATACGGCGGAAGCGGTTTTCGGTAACGCCGCTTTTCAGCAGCGCCTGGCGCGTGGTTTCCGCGCGGCCCGCGCTGAGCGACCAGTTGTTGGCAACATCTCCGGGCTTCCATTGCAGCGCATCGGTGTGGCCGCGCACGGTGAGGCCGGACGTTTCGGGCCCAATCGCCTGGCCGATCGCGCGGACAAGCTCTGCCGCTTCGGGGGTGAGCAGCGTGGTGCCGAGGCGGAACATCGAGAACTTTGCATCGTCCATCAGATCGAGCCGGATGCCCTCGGGCGTCTGTGTGACGCGCACCTGCCGCGCGAGCTTGCGCAGCGTCTCGCTGGCCGCCAGCTTTTGCTGAAGCCGCTGCTGAAGGCTGGCGGTGCGTTTCGCTTTGGTGCCGCCATCTTTGGCGCCGCCGGTGGCATCGCGCGGGATCGTCATGGTCTTGGTGCCGGTCTGCCCGGCGCGGAACTGGTACTTGTCGGCATCGGTGAGCGAGGAACCGCCGAGCAGGCCGTAGGAGCCCGCGCTGCCCTCCTTGATCTTGACGAGTGTGGGGGTGAAATAGTCCGCAATGCCCTTGCGCTGCTTTTCGGTGGTTGCGCCCAGCAGCCACATCAGCAGGAAGAAGGCCATCATCGCGGTCACGAAGTCTGCATAGGCGACCTTCCACGCGCCGCCGTGGTGGCCGCCGGCGACGACGGTGACTTTCTTGACGATGATCGGGCGAACCGGTTCGTTCTTGCCCTTTGGCGCTTTTGCCATCTTATGCCCCTTCCGCCGACGCGGAAGGGGGGTAGGCGGGACCAGCCCGCTCCCCCACCCGACCACCCAACAGGATACCAGTCAGGGATGTCCGCGCGGGGCAGCGTGCTGATGCCGCCTCCCGGCATGCGTTCGAGAAGGCCATGTTTACCGCCCGCGCAGCGCGTCGAGCAGTTCGGACAAGCCCGGCCGGAACGAATGGCCCAGCCCAGAGCGCGCGCTTTCGACGACGAGGGGCTGCGGCCAGCCGTGCAAGCTCGCGATGATGACCTGCTTGACCGCCTGGAAGATCATCTCGTCCTGATCGAGCACTTGCTTGAGCCGGCCCGCGAGCGGGGCGACGATGCCATAGGCAAGCAGCACGCCCATGAACGTGCCGACCAGCGCCGAGCCGATCATCGCACCAAGGATCGAGGGGGGCTTGTCGATTGAGCCCATGGTTTTCACCACGCCGAGCACCGCCGCGACGATGCCGAGCGCGGGGAGCGCGTCCGCCAGGTTCTGCAATGCGTGCTGCGGCTCGCTCATCTCGTGGAAGTGCGTCTTCATCGAGTGGTCCATCACGTCTTCGACGGCGTGAACTTCGAGCGTGCCCGAGGACACGACAATGAGCGTGAGCGTATCGCAGATCAGCGAGACGAGCGGCTTGTTGCCGATGATGCGCGGAAATTCGGCGAAGATCGGCGAATTGGCGGGATCGGTGACATGGCTTTCCAGAGCCACCGGGCCATCGCTGCGCAGGATCTTCATCAGCCGCGTGCACAGCACGATGGCATCCACGTGATCCTGCTTGTTGTGCTTGGGCCCCTTGAACACTTTGCCGAGGCCGCCGCCGAGCGCTTTCAGTTCATGGAGCGAATTGCCCGCGACGACCGCACCGAGGGCAGCGCCGCCGATGATCAGCATTTCGTGCGGGATGGCCTCCATGACCGGGCCGAGGGCCCCGCCGGTGATGGCGAAGCCCCCGAACACCATGACGAGGAGAATGACGATACCGATGGCAGCATACATGGCGGTTTATGGTCCCGAAGAGCTGAAGATCAGCGCAGGAAATCGAACAGCGAAAGATTGGCGAGCTTGGAGAAGCTGGCCTGGCTCGCTTGGAGTACGGTGGAGAGCTGCTGGAGCCGGGCGAGTGCCGAGCCGAGTTCGGGCGCGCCGATATCCTGTTGCTGCGAGGTACGGGCCTCGCTCATTGCCTGCTGGCGCGCGGTCGACATGTCGATCCAGCTGAGCCGCGAGCCGACCACGGTCTGCGCGGTGGTGATCGCATCGAGACCGTTGGCGAGCGAGCCCAGCGCCGTGCTGGCGGTGGCCGCCGTGCTGGCGGCGCCGCCGGACAGCGCATCGGACAGCGTCTTGATGACTGTCATCAGATCGGTTTTGCCCCCCGCCGGGTCCTTGAACGAGAGGAATTCTGGGCCGGTGAGCGTGCGGCTGACCGTCTGGCCGTCACCCAGTGAAAGCTGGCCGGCACTGCCGCTGCCGATATAGTCCGCAAGGCCAGTGCCAGCGTTGATCTGATAGGCGGTGCCTGGGCTGTCGCCGCCGAACAGTGCGTGGCCCGCGCTG
>CANCET010000029.1 GCA_947375105.1 Sphingomonadaceae bacterium | reverse complement strand
GCAGGCGCTCTTCAGTGAGCGGGCCAGTGGTTGTGCCGCACAGCACGTTGCCGATGCCGAGCTGCTTGTAGGGCCGGAGGTGCTCGATCACCGTTTCAGGTGAGCCATAGAGGCACCAGGTGCCGATCCAGTCTTCCGAAAGCGCATTGGGCGTGCGGTCAGTCTTCTTGTTGGCATCATTGCTTTCGGCGCGGGCGTTGAACTCCGCTTCGCGTTCGACAGCAGCCTGATAGGCGCGGAGGATCACTTCGAGTTCTTCGCGCGCCTGATCGTCGCTCTCGGCGACATGGACGCACTGGTAGGTGTGCGTGGTCCAGTCGAGCGCGCTCGCCACGGTCTCGGCGGAGTGGCCGGCGGATGTCAGCATGCCGTGGTAGATGTCGAAGAACTTCTTCACGTGGACGAACGGCTCGGTGCCGCCGATCTTGGGCGGGGTGAAGGCCGGAATGAACGCCGGCCAGCCGTTGACGGCGGCGCGTCGGGCGCTGGCTTCCTTCATCGCCACCGGCATCAGCCGGGCGTGACCGGGCGTGTAGGCCGCGGGCGCGATGCGCTGGAGCACGCGGCCCTGATGCGGGCCATTGTCGATCTCCACGGCGGGGCTGTCCATCGTCTTGGCCCAGAGCGCTTCGGCGAGCGCGAGGTTCTGCTCGGAGATCGCGCCGGCATCCTTGTAGGTGACGCCGAAGCCGATCATTTCCTCAGGGGTCGTGCCGCTGCCGATGCCCACGAGCAGCTTGCCGTCTGTGAGTTGGTCAAGAATGTTGATGCGCTCGGCAAAGCGTACCGGGTGATGTAGCGGCACCGAGACGACCGAAAAGCCGAAGTGCATGTGCGGCATCTTGGCGGCGAGATAGGCCGCGAAGATGAAGCTGTCGCTCGCCACCGGCATATAGCCGTTAAAATGGTGATCGGGCATGAAGATCGCGGAGAATCCAGCGTCGGCCGCGCGCAGCGCATGGACTTCAAGGTCCTTCATCAGCTGCCGGTCATCGTCGGGGCGCATCGCGCGCGCGTTCAGGAACACCGAGAAGCGCATATCTCTTCCATCTCCCCTGGGGCTGCTTCCGATGGCCGCGTGGCTTTTTGGTACGGAGCAACCGAATCAAATTAGAATTGACGTTCCTGTTTCACTAGGGTCTAGCGATGCAATGTCAACTGCAACGCACCACACCGAAGCGCTTGCGCTCCAGGCCCTCAGCCGCAAGCCGCGGCAGGGGCGCAGCCTTGCCTCGTTCGAGCGCATGCTGGACGCCACGAAAGCGCTGATGATCGAAACGGGTGGCGACAGCTTCACCTTGCAGGACGTGAGCGAACGCGGGCAAGTCTCGATCGGGTCGATCTACCTGCGCTTCGAGAGCAAGGACCGGCTGCTTCATGCGGTGATCGCCGAAGAATTGCAGAGAATCATCGTGAAGGAACGCGTGATGATTGACGAGGTGCTCGCCGCGACCTCGACGCTGGGCGAGTTCCTGCCGCTTTATATCGCGCGCTACAGCGCGTTTCTCGAAGAATACGCGCCGTTGCTGCGCACGATCATGGCGCGCGCCGAGGTCGATCCGGCGGTGTCGGAACCGGGCAAGGAAACCGCGCGGCGTTCCTCCGATATGTCGATTGCGGCGATCCTTACCTTCCGCGACGAAATCCGCTCCGCCGATCCCGAAGCCAAGGCACTGGCGGTGTTCCAGATCGTGTTCGCCACGATCGCGCGGCAGTTTGGCCTCGGCTCGACGCCCGAATCCAGCGATCCCTATCTCTGGGGCTTCATCAAGGACGAGATCGCCAAGATGGCGCTCGCTTATCTGCGCCACGCGGATTGAGGTAGGGCCTGGGCCTGGAACTGGGGGCCGTTCGCGTCAGAACGGCCCAGCCAGCCGGTGCAACGCGGCACCCATGATGCCGCCGATTTCCTCGCCCGGGCGTGCCGCCAGTTGCGCCGCACCGATCGCAACGCTGGTTTCGACCACGTCGCGGCAGCGTTCGTAGCGGCGTTCCTCGTAGGCCAGGAGCGCAGCCTCTGCGGTGTCGGCGCGCGCCAGTTCCTCAGCCAGCACCAGCGCGCTTTCAACTGCGATACCAGCGCCCGAGGCGAGGTGCGGGGTGGTGGCGTGGACGGCATCGCCGATCAGCACGATCCGGCCATCGGACCACGGGCGGGGCTGGATCTTGGCGGCGAGGGGCCGGTAGTTCACCCAGTCATCCGCGGACATGGTATCGCGCACCCAGCCTGCGTTGCCGGCGAAATCGGCAAGGTGGGTCTTCATCTGCTCGACCAGCGCTTCGCCTTCGAGGCGTTCCTCGCTTTCCGCGTGCGGGGTGAGCAGCCAGAGGTAGATGCGGTCTTCGCCGCAGCGGGTAATGCCGACCATGTAGCGGTGGCCGAAGAACATCTCGCCGCGCTCCAGCGTGGGCGGCTTCTTCATCGATACGCGCCAGCAGCCCTGGCCGGTGCGCTCTGCCTCGCCCATGTGCGGGAAGGCGAGTTCGCGTACGCGCGAGCGCACGCTGTCTGCGCCGATGACGAGATCGTAGCGGCCGGTGGTGCCATCGGAGAACGTGACATCAACGCCGTTGTCACGGTTCGCCACAGTATCGACCGTGATGCCGAGCCGCACCGGGATGCCGGCCGCCGCGATGCGCTGCTGCATCAGTTGGTGAAGCACCGGGCGCATGATGCCGCCGGTCGCGGGCAGGCCTTCCTCGATGGGCGGCTCATCGAGATCGCGCATGTGCATGCCGTTGAACAGGAACATGCTCGAACCTGCCACGATCGCGCCTTCGCGGGCGATATCCTCGACCATGCCTAGCCGCTGGTAAGCGCGCAGAGTGGGACCGGTGATGGTGATGCCCGCGCCGTAGACGCGCCACTCGGGATCGAGATCGATCAGATCGACCGCCACGCCGCGCGCGGAAAGCGCCAGCGCGGCAGCCATGCCGCCGATGCCGCCGCCCACGATCAGGGCGTTCGCGATGGCGGAGATGGGGGCCTGTTCACTTGTGAGGCTTGGCATGCGGCTTGGTTCCTTCTGATCCCATGGCCCAGGCAATGCCCTCGGCCAGGAGCGCCGCGGCGTGCGGCTCGTCATAGTTTTCCGGCCGGTGGCCGATGGCGGTGTAGAACATGCGGCCAGTGCCCACGACCTTGCGCCATGCGATGGGGTGGTAGCCCATGGAGAGGCTCTCGCCTCGATAGCCGATCTGCTGGTAATCCTGCTCGTCGATGGTCGCGACGGCAACCGCGCCGCCGTCCACCGGATTGCGGTCGAAGGAATACCATTCCTCCAGCAGCGGCCAGTCCCCCTTGGTGAAGCCCGCGTGCGGATCGACCACGCGCACGGTCGCGGTCTGGAACTGCGGATGGCCGGGGTGGCCGATGAAGCGCGCGCCGATCAGGGTGTCGGCGTACCAGTCCCAGAACCAGCGCGGATCGCCGCCCGAACCGTGGATGCCGGCATAGCCGCCGCCCTGCTCGATATAGCTGCGGAATGCGGCGCGCTGCGGTGTGGTGAGCGCATCGCCGCTGACGTTGTTCCACACGACCACGGCAAAGCGCGCGAGATCGGCCGGGTTCATGATGCCGCCGCGGTCGGTGAACACGATCTGCCAGCCGCGCGCCTCGGCAATCGCGGCAAGGCGCTTGTGTGCGGCATCGACCGACGGGCTGTCGCGGAAGCCGTTGATCTTCTCGAACACGAGCACCTGGCGGCGTCCGTCTGCCGGGGGCAGGGTGGGCCGGTCATGGTCGTAGCGCGCGCAGCGGGCCACGGTGAACGCGTCGGTGATGGGCAGCGCGGCAAGCTTTGCGGCAAGAGCCGGACGCAGTGCCGCCCCATCAGCGCGCACTTCGAGCAGCGCCCCAGTGCTGAGGATATTGGCAAAGCCGGGTGGCAGGCCGCCGCCGCCGAAGTTGCGCGTGAAGCCCGTGACGAGATCGGCGGCGACGCTTTCAAGCGCTGCGGGGCCGCCGGGATGCATCAGCACATCCGACAGCGGGCTTTCGATGCCGAGCGACGCGGTCGCCAGCGGGCAATCGCGCACGGGCTCCCCGGCGTGGGCCGAGCTTGCTGCCGCGAGCAGCACACCGCCAAGCAGGCACCGCCACGTGCTCACTGCACGGCCAGCCAATCGAGGTACTGGTCGATCCAGCGGTCGCTCGTGGTGCCCTTGGGCATCATGCCGAAGCCGTGCTCGCCGGCGTAGTAGAGGTGGAACTCGACCGCGTCGCTTTCGTGGAGCCAGCTGTCGACGAGCTTCAGCCCGCCCTGCTTGAACAGCGGATCATGCGCGGCGACGGCGAGGAACAGCGGCGGGCGCGGGCCGCCGGTGACGGTCTGGGTCATCGGCGGATAGATCAGGCCGACATGGTGGAGCAGCGCGGCTTCCTTCTTCTGCTCAAGCAGGCGGATCAGCGTGCGCGAGCCGGCGGAGAAGCCGATGGCGCCGATCTGCTTCGGATCGAGCTTCCACTCGTCCGCACGCGCCGAGACGACTGAAACGGCGGCGGCGAGATCGTCGACCGCCGGGGGCAGGTCGGGCAATTCGCCCTTGCCGAGCTGGCCGAACTTCGAGGCCATAGCGGCCATGAACCCTTCAGCCGTTGGCGGGGTTGGGTTGACCCGGTATTTGAGAACGAAGGCGGTGTAGCCCTGTGCCGCCAGCCGATCCGCCACGCGGAAGCCCTCGCTGTCGATCGAGACGAACATGTAGCCGCCGCCCGGCACCACGATCACCGACTTGCCATTGGCGCGGCCATTCATCGGGCGGATCACGTAAAGCGTCGAGCGCTGGACATTGCGCGCCCACACTTGCCCGAACACGCGGGTCCAGGTCTCGCCGCCAGCTGGTACGGTGTTGAGCACAATCTCCTCGCCGCGCACGGGTGGGACGGTTTCGGCGGGTGGAAGCTGGGGCATCTGGGCCAGCGCCGGATGGGCGGCGAAGGCCAACAGCGCGATCAGGAAGGCGAGGGACTTGCGCATGGGATCAGGCTCCTGCCGTGTGGCTCTTGATGTAGTCGCGGTAGACGAGGGCGCTCGGCTTGGGGGTGCGCGCGAAGGTCTGGCGATCAAGCGTGTGCAGGCCGTAGTGGAACTTGTAGCCGAAGCCCCATTCGAAATTGTCGATCAATGACCAGTGGCAATAGCCCTTGACCGGCACGCCTTCGTCCATGGCCGTCTTGAGGTGGGTGAGCGCCTCGGGAATGAGCCAGGCCCGGATCGTGTCATCATCAGTGCCGACACCGTGTTCGGTGACCATGACCGGGACTTTCGCGACCTCGTATGCGTAGCGCACCGCGCCGGCGAGCGATGCGGGATAGACTTCTGCGCCCATGATATTGCGGCGTGCGTCTGCCGGCGGATCAAGCTTGCCTTTCTTGCCCCAGATCGAGCGCTCGTAATTTTGCACGCCAACGAAATCATCGGTCTGGGCGAGGCGCAGCCAGGCGTTGTACAGTTTCTCGCGCATCGCATCGCGCAGCGATCCGGGCTCAGCCGCTTGATCATCGAGCATGGCCAGACTCACGCCGACGGGCAGATCACCGCGCACCGCCTTGATCGCGGCCTTGCCGGCAGTATGGCCCGCCCGGAGGTTAGCCTGCACTTTGACTGGATCGGGTTGATAGATTGCATTGCCGGCGAGGAACGCCGGGACACCAAGCTTGGCTGCGGCGGCGGCGGCCATGGCCTTGTCTGCCTCAAGCAGGCCGCTCGGCAGCAGCAATTGGAGCAAGCCGGCCAGATTGGGCTCGTTCAGCGTGGTCGCGTGGTCGATCCCGGCAGCGAGGTGGCGCGCCGCCTTGTCGCAGAAGCGGGCGAACAGCTGCGGCGCCTCGTCGTTCATCCAGCCGCCGCGCGCGGCGAACCAGATCGGGGTGGTGAAGTGGTTGAACGTGACGATGGGCCTGAGGCCCATGGCGCGCGCGCCTTCGATGATCCTCTTGTAGTGATCGAGCATGGCGACTGAAAATTGACCCGGTTCCGGCTCGATCCGCGCCCATTCAAGGCTGAAACGGCAGGCATTGAGGCCGAGGTTCTTCGCAAGTTCGAGATCGGTTCGCCATAGCTCGAAGCTGTTCGCCGCATCGCCCGAGGGTTCGCTGTAGGCCGTGCCCTTGACGTTTTCGAGCAGCCAGCAATCGGCGTTGATGTTGTTGCCTTCAACCTGATGCCCGGCCGTGGCCGCGCCCCAGATGAAGTCTGCCGGGAAAGGCCCCGGAGGCGCCTTGACGGCCTTGGCCATCGCGCGCGGGGCCGCGCTCATTGCCAGGCCAGCTGTCGTGGCCGCGACGAACGTGCGCCGATCGATTGCCATTTCACCTTCTCCCATCTGTTTGAAGCTGATCTGGGCGAAATCATCAATCAAGTAAAATTGTCATGATGCATAAAATCGTATAGCTGAAGCTGATACATGGGCGGCGCTCAAGCTGCCTCGGGTGGAGGCAGGATGCGCTTCAAGGGTCTCGATCTCAACTTGCTCGTGGCATTCGATGCGCTGATGGCGACGCGCAGCGTGAGCCGTTCGGCCGAACGGCTGAACCTCAGCCAACCGGCGATGAGCGCGGCATTGGCAAGGCTGCGCGAGTATTTCGGCGACGAACTGCTGCAATTGCAGGGCAAGCGCATGCATCCCACGCCGTTTGCCGATGAACTGATGCCGCAAGTCCGGACGAGCCTGCTCGGGCTTGAGATCATGCTGTCGCGCTCGCCGAACTTCGATCCGCAGACCTCGCAGCGCAATTTCAAGGTGGTGACGTCCGATTACGTCTTTGCCTCGCTGATCGTGCCGCTGGTGGCGGAGCTGGCCGAGGAAGCGCCGGGCATCCGCATCGATTGCGCCTTGCCGCAGCCCGGCACGGTTCAGGAGCTGGAAGAAGGCAAGATCGATATAACGATCACCCCGGAGTATGTGATCGGTGGCAATCATTTGTCCTACACGCTCTATCACGAGCCGCAGGTTGTGGTGGGTTGGAGCAGCAATCCCGCCATCAAGGACGGTGCCATCACCGAGGAGGCGTTCTTTGCGGCGGGGCATATCGCGGTCGTGCTGGGCGGCGGGGCAACGCTGTCATACGCGGATCGGCAGCTTGAACTCATGGGCAGAAGTCGCACGATCGAGGCGACCGTGGCGATCTTTACGGCAGTGCCCTGGCTGATCGAGGGGACCAACCGCCTGTCCGTCATGCATTCGCGCCTGGCCGCGCAGCTCAAGGGGCGGTTTGCCATCGCGAGCGCCCCGGTGCCGTTCGAGATCCCGGCGATGAAGCAGATGTTGAGCTTTCATCCGGGGCGCAAGGACGATGCTGGCCTGACCTGGCTGCGCGAGCGGATCGAGGCCATCGCGCGCAAGGGTGAACTGGCACAGCCATAAATCCGCTTTATGAAAAATCATCCAAACAAGCATTTTTACAGATTTATCGGGGGTCAGCAGAAGAGTGTCGGGAGATAGGCGCACACCATGCTGACATTATCGCACGGACTGACAATCGCCATGGAGACATTGGCCGAGGGGCGCAGGCTGGGCTTTGCGCCGCTGACCTGCGTCGTGCTCGATCGCGGCGGCCATGTGCTGGCGCTGCTCCGCGATGAGAACTCCTCGATCTACCGGCCGGAAATTGCCATGGGCAAGGCGGCAGGATGCCTCGGGATGGGCTTTGGCGGGCGCGAACTGGCCAAGCGTGCGGCTGCGATGCCGATGTTTTTCAATGGGCTGCAGTCGGCCTTCCCCAATGGCATGTTGCCGGTGCCGGGAGGCGTGCTGATACGCGATGCGGCGGGCGGCCTGCTCGGAGCTGTGGGGGTGACGGGCGATACCTCGGACAACGATGAGCTGTGTGCGCTCGCGGGGATCGCGGCAACCGGGCTCATCGCGGATACCGGCGCATGACCGGTACGCTGTTCACCGACGTGATGATCTTCGATGGGAGCGGCGCAGCGCTTTTCCCGGGCGAAGTGCTCGTGCGCGGCGAGCGGATCGAGGCCGTGGCGCGCGGAGATGAACGCTTGCCGCGCGATGGTGCGGAGCTGGTCGAGGGCCAGGGCCGCACCCTGATGCCCGGCATGGTCGAGGCGCATGGCCATCTTACTTGGCCGACGTCGGTCGAGCGCACGATCAACACGATGAAGCCGCTGCCGATCGAGCAGCACACGCTGGTCACGGCGCAGAACGCGCGGATCACGCTCGATCACGGGTTTACCAGCGTCTATTCGGCCGGATCGCTGGGCGAGCGGATCGAACCGGCGCTGCGCGACATGATCGACGCCGGGTTTCTGCCCGGCCCGCGCCTGCGCGCATCGGCGCTGGAAAAGGGCGCTGAAGGCGTGCTCGGCGTGCCGGCGGGGCATGATCCCACGCACCAGCGCGATATTCCGCACTTGCGCGAATATGTGGCGCAGAAAAAGGCCGACGGCTGCGACACGATCAAGTTCCTGATGTCGAGCGATGATGCCTTCCAGCCCGGCGGATCCCAAACTCTGATGTATTCCGAAGAGGAAGCGCAGGCGATCGGCGAGGCTGCGCGTGAGGCGGGGATCTGGCTCGCCTGCCATGCGCAGGGCTCCGAAGCGGTGAAGCGTGCGCTGCGCGCCGGTTTTCGCGCGATCTATCACTGCACTTATGCCGACGAGGAAGCGCTCGACTTGTTCGAGGCTAAGAAGGACCAGACCTTCACCGCGCCGGCTGTCGGCCTGCTGTGGGCGCGGGCCTATGAAGCGCAGGACTTCGGGATCGGACCTGCCGAGGCCGCCGAACTTGGCGCGCTGCGAGGGATCGAGTTGGGGCAGCAAGTGATCCCCGAAATGCGCAAGCGCGGCATCCGCGTGCTTCCGGGCGGCGACTACGGCTTTCCCTACAACCCGCACGGCCGCAATGCGCGTGATCTCGAACATTTCGTGAAGCTGTTCGGCTTCTCGCCAGCCGAGGCGCTGGTTGCCGCGACGAAGCAGGGCGGCGAACTGGTGGACTGGGATGTCGGTCAGGTCCGCGCCGGCTATCTCGCCGATTTGCTGCTGGTGGAGGGCGATCCCACTGCGGACGTCCGCATCCTGCAGGACAAGACCAATTTGGCCGCCATCATGAAGGGCGGGCAATTCCACAAACCACTTACGCGACATGAAAAGGGCTGAACTATGAGCCGCGTTACCGAAATCCGTTATGTCGGCTATGCCGTCACCGATCTGGCCGCCGAACGCGCGTTCTACGCGGACAACTGGAAGCTCAAGGAGGTCAAGGAAGCGGACGGCATGGTCTACTTCGCCGCCGAAGGGCACGACGAGCTTTATGTCGTGCGGTTGCGGCAGGATGCGGTGCAGCGGGTCGATGTGATCGCGCTGGCGGCAGAGACGCCTGCCGATGTCGACGCGCTGTTCGCCAAGGTTCGCGATTATGGCTGTCAGATCGTGTGGGAGCCGAAGGAGCTGGCGCAGTTCGGCGGTGGCTATGGTTTCCGCTTCTTCTCGAAGGACGGCCTGCCGTACGAGATTTCCGCCGGTGTCGCGCGCGGCGCGGCCCGCGCGCTGGCCCCGCGTGAGGCGATTCCCGAGCGGATCAGCCATATCGTGATGCATTCGCCGCGCCACCACGAGGAACTGGCGTTCTTCATCGACGTGCTGGGCTTCAAGCTGAGCGACTGGCTGGGCGACTTCATGTGCTTCCTGCGCTGCAACGAGGCGCATCACCGCATCGCGTTCCTGCCCGGGCCGCCCTGCCTCAACCACGTGGCCTATGACATGGCGAATGTAGACGAGATGATGCGCGGCGTTGCGCGGCTCAAGCGCCAGCATATCGATATCCGCTGGGGGCCTGGTCGCCACACCGCGGGCAACAACACCTTCAGCTACTTCACCACGCCCGGCGGCTTTGCGGTGGAATACACCGCCGAGCTGGAAAAGGTCGATTTCGAGAACCACGAGGCGCAAGTGATCGCGCCTGCGCCGGAGATCATGGACCAGTGGGGCATCGGCGTTGGCGGGCCGCAGACCATGCCGCATCCCGCGCCCGATGCGGCGCTGTTCCAGCCGGCAGGAGTCTGATCCGATGGCGTTGTTTGAACCGTTTCCCAACTACATCTGGAACCTCTCCGTCGCGATCGCGATGGAGAACGGCGGGCGCATTGGCGAAATCGTCGACATGATCGCCCCGCTCAAGGCCAAGGCGCAAAGCGGGGCTGATGCCGGTACCGCCGATTTCATGGCCGAATGGGTCAAGATGGCGGACAAGCTGGTCGATCTTGCCGAGGAAGACCTTGCGCTGGGCCGCGAGTATTCCGCCGGCACCAAGCTCAAGCGCGCGACGATCTATTACCTTACGGGTGAACGCATGCAGGCGCATGGATCGGCCGGGCGCGAGCAGACATATGCCAAGGCGCTGGACAGCTTCCAGCGCGGCACGAAGTTTTCGGGTGATCCGCTGACCCGTGTCGAGATCCCGTACGAGGGCAAGACCATTGTCGGCCTGTTCCACCGCGCCGATGTCGAAGGTCCGGCGCCGTGTGTGGTCTATTGCAACGGGCTCGACAGCATGAAGGAAATGCTGTGGCTCGGCGGCTTCCCGGAAGCGCTCGCCAAGCGCGGAATTCACACGCTGTGCGTCGATCAGCCGGGTACCGGCGAGGCGCTGCGGTTGCAGGGTCTGAACGCGACGCCCTATTCCGAGAACTGGGCCTCGAAGTGGGTCGATTGGCTGGAAACGCGAGGCGAGGTTGATCCCAAGCGCATCGGCATGACCGGCATTTCGCTGGGCGGCCACTTCGCCCCGCGTGCGGTGGCCTATGAACCGCGCTTTGCCAGCGGTGCGGCCTGGGGCGCGAACCACAACTGGCGCGAAGTGCAGGACAAGCGGATGGCGCGCGAGGGCGAAAACCCGGTCCCGCACTATTGGGGCCACGTCTATTGGGTGTTCGGCGCCAAGGATCACGAGGATTTCCTCGCCAAGAGCAACGACATGAACCTCAACGGGCACCTGGACCGGATCAAGGTGCCGTTCCTCGTGACCCATGGCGCAACCGACCGCCAGATCAGCGTGGACTATGCGCACCAGAGCTATGCGCAACTGGTCAATTCGCCGCGCCGCGAACTGAAGATTTTCACCGCGCGCGAAGGCGGGGTGGAACATGTCGGCGCGGACAACATGAGCTACGGCAACGATTACATAGCCGACTGGTTCGCTGATACCCTGGGCGGGCACGCCAAGGGCTGATCCCTGCCTTCCCGAACGGACAGGGTACTATTGCCCGTCCGTTTCTGGCATTAACCTTATGCGCTATTCGCTTGCGCAGGGGGAAATGCGCGTGCCGGATCAGAAGACGCAGATCGTGGTCGTGGGCGGCGGCGCGGGCGGGCTCGAACTCGTGCGCAAGCTGGGCGCAAAGTATGGGCGCAAGAAGCACGACATCATCCTGATCGACCGCAACCTGACGCATATCTGGAAGCCGCTGCTGCATGAGGTTGCGGCGGGATCGCTCGACGCCAATCTCGATGAAGTTGGCTATGGCGGCCACGCGGTGCGCTGGGGCTACCGGTTCTTTCAGGGCAGCATCGAAAGCATCGACCGCGAGCACCGCACGATCACCACAGCGCCGCTCCTCGACGAGCGCGGCGAGGAAGTGATTGGGCGGCACACGGTGCGCTATGATTATCTCGTGATGGCGGTCGGCGGAATTTCGAACGATTTCGGCGTGCCTGGCGTGCGCGAACACGCGATGTTCCTCGAGGACCGGCCGCAGGCGGACAAGTTTCGCCAGAAGCTGCTGAATGCATGCCTGCGCACCAACCATGCACACCAGACGGGCAATCCCGATGCGCGGGTGCGGGTGAGCATCGTCGGTGGCGGGGCGACCGGCGTGGAACTGGCGGCCGAGCTTTACAATGCGGCCGGCGCGCTGCGGCATTATGGCCTCGAGGTGTTCGACGAAACCAAGCTTGAAGTGTCGCTGATCGAGGCCGGCCCGCGCATCCTGCCTGCGCTGGACGAGGCGCTGGCGAAAACAGCGCGCGAGGAGTTGGAAAAGCTGGGTGTGCGCGTGCTGGAACGCACGCAAGTGGTGAAGCTTGAAGACCGCGCGGTGCATACCGGCGACGGCACGGTGATCGGCGCGGACCTGATCGTGTGGGCCGCGGGCGTGAAGGGCGCCGAGGAAATCAAGGGCATGAGCGATCTGGCGCTGACCCGCGGCAACCAGATCATCGTGCGCCCGACGCTGCAGAGCGAAACCGACGAGCGCATCTATGCGCTGGGCGATTGCGCTTCGTGCCTGCTGCCGGGCAAGGAACGCCCGGTGCCGCCGCGCGCGCAGTCCGCGCACCAGATGGCGAGCCTCGTGTCCGCCAATCTCGTTCGCGCGCAGGCCGGGCAGCCGCTGAAGGACTTCGCCTATAGCGACCATGGCTCGCTGGTGTCACTCAGCCGGTTCTCGACCGTAGGCAGCCTGATGGGCAACCTCGTCGGCGGGCGCATGTTCGTCGAAGGACGGATTGCGCGGATGGTCTACATGTCGCTTTACCGCATGCATCTCATTGCCATCCACGGCTGGTGGCGCGGGATCACGCTGATCGTGATCGGGCATGTCAACCAGATCGTGCGGCCCAGATTGAAGCTGCATTGAGGGCGGGGCGGTTCTCGCTCAATACTCCACGTTCAGCGTAACCGGCCCGATCAGCCCCGACGGCCGCAGCGGCGCATCGGCGCGGTACGTCTTGAGCGTGGTGAACGTGATCGGCTTGGCGCCCGGCTGTGCATCACCGATCAGGCGGTTGACCCACAGGTTGGTGACGCGCACTTCGAGCGTGTTGGTGCCGGCATGGACGAGGCCGGTGACGTCCGCTTCGTAGGGCGGCTGCCACAGTATGCCGGCTGATTTGCCGTTGACGATCACTTCGGCCAGATCGCGCACGTCGCCGAGATCTAGGATCAGGCGGTGTCCGGACCGAATGGCAGGCACCTTGACCGTCTGGCGATATGTTGCGGTGCCCGAGAAGTAGCGCACGCCGGGGTCGGCACTTTGCGTCCAGTCCGCCAGCGCGGGAAGCATGACACTGGCGGGGGCACCGCGTCCCGCCTGGAAGGCGAGCGCCCACGGCCCTGTCAGCGTCGCAATCTCGCTGCGGACGGGAGTCGGTACATCGCGGCTTGCGGGGCCGGCCGCGCGGAACACGACAAAACCAGATTGCCAGGGCTTCAGGGTCAGTGTGATCGATGTTCGACAATCCGCAGTGGTGTAGCCGAGTGGTGCGGCCTTGCCGGTGTCCGCGTCCCACCATTCGGGTGCCTTGCCGGCAACAGCGAAGCTCAGCGTCGTGGGTTCGGCGCGGTTCTTGCGGTTGGTCAGGAAGTAGATCTCGGCGTCCGCCGCCTTGCGGTGGACGAACCTGAGCTGGGTGTCTGGCACTGCCTTGGTATAGGCCATGTCAGGCGCGATGCCGAGCGACGCGAGCGCGCTGTCCGGATCGTGGCTGGCGAGGACGCGGCCCTTGCCCGTATCACCGGCCCACAGCGCGTCTGCGAGGCGGGCGAACAGGGCCGGATCATCCATGAGCGCAGGCGAACCGGTCGGTTTCTCGCCGATCAGCGTCGCGCCGCCGCGTACCAGCGTGTCTATGCGCTGGAGTACGGCGAGGCTCATCCGCGCCGAACTGCCGCCCAGATACAACGCCTTGTAGCGCGCGCCGCTTTTGGCGACGAGGTCTGCGCCGTCGTTCGAAAGCTGGTTCAGCAGCACGTCCGGATTGACGAAATCGAACGCGTTGCCGGTGGGCAGATCGCCCGGCACGGCCTGTGCGAAGAGCGCGGTGAGCGGCGCTTCTTCGCCATAGAAGTACGCCACATCCGCCACGTTGCGGCCCTGCTGGAGCATGTAGCTGCTGCGCGCCATGTAATCGACCCAAGGCCGCGCCTGCTCGCCCCAGGTTTCGAGGCGGTTGAAGTACTGGCCGAAGATGAACAGCGAGAAGCCCGGGGCCTTGTCGGTCAGCGGCTGGTGGACCGAGGTGTGGATCACCGGGCGGTTGACGCCTGATGCGAATTCCATGTCGATCATCGGCTTGAGATCGCGCGGTGCGAAGGCCCACGGCTGGAGCGCGGCGGTGAGCGATTCCGCGGCGACGAGGTTCTGGCCATAGACGTGCGCCACCGATGCCGCGCCGCGCATATCGCCCTGATAGCTGGGCTGGGGCTGTCCGTTGGCCGTATCGTAGGACCACATCGCGGCCATCGGCACATCGGCGTTGCGGCGCATCGCCATGTCGTCGCCGAGCGAGGGTCGCTTGTCCTCCAGCGCTTCGGAATAGTGGATCAGGCCGCGCTTGTGGGCCTCTTCGGCGATCGTCTTGTAGTGCGCGTCCGCCATCAGGTCGGCCAGCGTCGCGCGGAAATCATGCAGGAATGCGTCAGTGCGTGCGGGGCTGCCAAGGATCGTGCCGGTCAGCGCGGGAAGCCACGGCACGGGATCGTAGCCGCGCCGGGCCTTGAACTCGGAGACAAGCGTGGGCGTCCAGTTGCTGGCGCCAACTTCGATGCTGTCGTTGAGGAGCGCGCGGACGCCGTGTGCGCCAAGCATGTCTGCTCCGGCAGCGTCGACATACGTATCGAGGTAGGTGTTCACATAGCGGCGGACGGCGGATGCATCGAACTTGTCGACCTCGAGGCCGGTCGCCTCGGGCGGCGCGGGGTGGTTTTCGGTGCCGGTGAGCGAGTAGCCGAGACGCAGGACACGCCAGTTGCCCTTGGGCGCAGTCCAGTCCAGCGCGCCATCGGGTTTCATGCGCGAGGTGAGGTCGATCACCGCGCTTTCCGGCGTGGCCGGCATATCAGGCGTGGGAATGGCGTTGTAATCGAGGGTCGTGGCAAAGCCGGCCTTCTCCTCGAACCGGTGCGTGCGCGCAGCAGTGGAGAAGGTGAGTTCGGCGACCGTGACATGGGGCGCAGTTCCGCTCATGAAGCCGGGGAACGCAGGGAACTCGGCGCCGGGGGCAGGGGGCGTAGGCAAGCCGAAGCCAGATTGTTCGGCCACGAACCGCACGCGCAGGGCTTTCGCGGTGATGGCCGGGAAGGTGATCGTATATTCAGCCGAGGTTCCGGTCGGGAAACGGGCGACTTCGCTGAAACTGGTGCCGTCAATGCTGGCTTCGAGCACCGGCACGAACCTGGCGGCGCTGAACAGCGAGACGGGCGGCATCGCCAACGTGGCCGAGCGGACCTGCTGCGGCGCGGCGAAATCGGCGCGGATCCATGTAGGCGCATCGGCCTTGCCGAGCGGAATTTCGGCGGCAGTGCCCTGCTTGCCATCGGTAAGCAGATTGCCATTGATGGCGCCCGAGGAGGCGGACCACACGGGAGCGAGCGGAGCATCGGTTTCCGGTACGGCGAAGACATAGGTATCGCGGTAAAGCTGCGGCAGATCGGTCTTCGGATGATCGACGCCGATTTCGGGCTGCATGCCAAGATCCTGGAACGGACCAGTCGTGATCGGCGGCGCCGCGAGCTTGCCCTTGAAGCGCTTTCCGCCGGGTATGCGCGTCTCGGACCAGACGAGCTTCTTCATGCCGTCATCGGGCTTGACCCATGGGCCGCCGCTTTCGCTCCAGCCTGGCGAGGCGGCAATGGCGAGTTCGAGGCCAAGCTTGTCGGCGGTTTCGGCGGCCGTGCGGAAGGCGTGCTTCCATTCTGGGGTCATGTAGACAAGGCGCTTTTCGACGACTTGCGGCGTCTGGAGCTGCGCATCGAAGGTCTGCGCGCCGCCGATGCCGATACGCTTCATCCATTCGAGATCGAGGCGGATGCCTTCCTCGGTGACGTTGCCGTTCATCCAGTGCCACCAGACGCGCGGGCGGGCGGAAGCGGGCGGGTCACGGAAGCCATCGGCCAGCGGATCGGCCGCCGCCTGCGCGTGGAGCGGGGCGAGCAGCGGGACGGATGCGCCACCGGCAAGGAGGAGCGCTCCGAGAAGCCGGATCGAGGCATTGTGCAACGCGCGTCTCCCGAATGAACGATGATTTGCGAGCGTCTTCATCGAAAACCCGCGAGCCGCGCAAGCGAATTCAGGCGGTCGAGTCCGGCTTCCCGGAAGCGGAACGGCTGCACTGTCGCTGGGCTGTTGTTGCCGGCGAAACTTGCTGATAGCTTTGCAGGAATTGAAAAACCGTGGGGGTTCGCAATATCATGGTTGGTATTAAACCGGTGATCTTCAAGTATTACCAACCAGCGACACTGCTGGCGATCTTCGCATTCTGGTCGCTGCTGCCACCGGAACTGGCAACGAACGGCTGGACCATCGTGATCGCGGCGGTCTGCACCAAGTTCATGATCCTCGGCCTGGAGCAGATCAACGAGCGGCATGCCGGGTGGCGGCTGACGCGCGCGGAGTTCTTCTCCGACCTGTTCTATTTCGTGCTGTTTTACACAGTGGTGCGTTGGGCGGGCAAGCACTGGGCCGATGCGCCGTTGATCGGGGTAAAGGATGCTCTGGGCATCCACACGCCGTGGCTGGAGCATGCGCCGCTGATCGTGCAGGTGGCGCTGATCATGCTGCTGATCGAATGGGGGCATTACTGGCTGCACCGCGCAATGCACAACTGGTTTCCGTTATGGGTGGTTCATGCGCCCCACCATTTCGTGCGGCAGCTGAATGCGCTCAAGGGCGCGGTGGGCAATCCGTTCGAGCTGTTCCTGATCGGGCTCAGCGTGACGGTGTTCCTCGATTTCTCACTTACCGCGCTGCTCTGTGCCGGGCACATGCTGGGCACGATTGCGGCGTTCAGCCATGCCAACGTGCGCTTCAATCCGCCGCGCTGGTATTCGGCCGTGTTCACCACGGTGGAAGCGCACAGCCTGCACCATTCAGTGGAGTACGAAGACACGCGCTGCAATTATTCCTGCGCGCTGATCCTGTTTGACCGGCTGCACGGCACATTCAAGGCGGGCGAGGCGGTGGAAGTGGGGCAGGAAGGGCGGCGGCACATGGGGATCGGCGAGACGCTGATGTATCCGGTGAGCCCAGTGATCGCGTGGTTCAAGGGGCGAATGGCGCGGGTCGCCTGAGACGCTGCGCACGCGGGTGACACATCACTGCTCGGAGGTTTGGTTCAAGGCTTCGCCGCCTCGCTGCCCTTGGGCCACCAGGTCAGCAGGTGGAAATCGTGCGCCGAGGTCCACACGCCCTTGGGCGTCCAGCGCAGGCCGCCACTATGGACCGGCTTGCCGACGCGGCTGAGGATCGCACCCGTCTGCGCGTCGATCACGACGAATTCCTGATCGTCGGTGGTGCGCAACCAGACCTTGCCGTCGCCCACGTCGATATCGCCGTACTTGAGATTGTCGCCCACCTTGATGCGCATGGTGACGGTCATGGTGGCGGGATCGACCTTGGCAACGGTGCCGTCGCCTTGTTCCTGCACCCAGACCGCGCCTTCGCCCGCGACGAGGAAGCCGGGATACTTGCCGAGCGCGACCGTGCCGGTGACGGTGTTGGTGGCCGGGTCGATGCGGCTGAGGAGCTGCTCCTTGCCGCTGACTGCCCAGAGCGCGCCGAGGCCGAACGCGAGATACCACGAGCCCGGTGCAGTGGGGATCGCGGCGACGATCCTGTTGGTCGCGGCGTCGATCCGGGCGATCTTGCCGCTCGCCTCGCTGGCGATCCACGCGGAGCCCGCGCCGGTGACGGTGTTGAGTTCGCCTTCCATCTGGTTGGCGATGCCGGTGGAGATCGTCGCGAGGAGCTTGCCGGTCTTGATGTCGATGCGCTTGACCGCGCCTTCGGGGCAATCGGCGACCCAGAGCGAGCCGTAATCGACGCTCATGCCGCCGCAGGGACGGCCCATGGGGGCAGCCGCTTTCATGCCCTTGATCGACCACTGCTCGACCTGAACCTTGTTGGTGGCCCAGACCGTGTCGCCATCGATGGCGAGGAAGTCCGCGAAGCCCGGCACGACCATGGCGTTTGGCTTGAGTGCAGGCGCATCCTTGGCGTGAGCGGCCAAGGGGGCCAGCGCGGTGGCGGCGATGAGCAGGGCTTTGAGCAGTGTCATGCGGGTGCTCCTTCAGTTCTTCTGCGCGATATAGGCGCGCCAGCCGCCGAGGTGGGTGATGTCTTCGGCGCCAGCAATCGCGCGCGGTTCGGCCACGAAGCCCTTGACGCTCGACCCGTCTGCCAGCGTGACCGTGCCAATCGCAAGCGGGGCGGGGACTTCGACCGTGAAGCTGCCAAACTCGGCGACGCCCAGTTCATAGACTTCGACCGCGATGGCGCTGCCGCCTTCCGCGCTGTGGATCAGCGCGGGCTTGGGGGGCACGCTGTCGGCCATGGCGTAGAGCTTGTAGCTGGGTGCGGTGTGGGTGGCTTCCACGAAGGCCGCCTCGCGCGAGGTGAGCTGCCAGTGGAGCGGCATGTCCTTGAGGTGCGCGCCGACGACGGCCAGTTTCACAGTCTGCATTTTGCTCTCCAGAATATTGGCCAGATCGAGCGGGGGCGGCGGGGTGAGTTTGGCCTCGGCCAGATAGGCGTCGGCGAGGGTAAGCAGCGCGCGATCGGTGTCCGCGGGGCCGATCAGCGTGATTCCGAAGCCAGTGGCATTGTGGCGCGCGCCTGCAGGCACGGCGAGCGCGGCCATGTCGAGCAGGTTCACGAAATTGGTATAGGCGCCAAGGTTGCTGTTGAGTGCGATGGGCGCGGCGGCGAGTTCTGCCACGCGATAGGTGGTGCCCGTGGTCGGGAAGGCGAGTGCGTCGAGTTCACCCCACATGAGATCGGCGTGGCGCTTGAGTTCTGCGAGGCGGTAGACGCCGTTGAACGCCTCGACGGCAGTCTTGCTCCACCCCGCCTCAACCACGGCGCAGACGGTGGAATCGATGGCATCAGGGTTTTCGGTGAGGATCTGCGCCATGGCGGCGGTGCGTTCCGCAACCCAGGGGCCGCCATAGAGCAGTTGCGCCGCTTCCTGCAGCGGGGCGATGTCGATCTCGACGATCTGCGCAAGATTGGCGAGGTGATCGAGCGCGCGGTCGTAGAGGTATTCGGATTCGGCATCGCCGAAGAACTGGCGCTGGCGGCGCAGCGGCACGCCGATGCGGCGAGGCGCGAGGGCGCGGTCGGCCAGCGGCTTGGACCATGCGTCGGCGGGATCGAAGCCGGCAAGGACGCTGTCGACCAGCGCGGCATCGGCGGTGTCGTGCGCGAAGACGGTGACGCAATCGACCGAGCGGCACGCGGGAACGACGCCGCGCGTGGGCCAGCGGCCTTTGCTGGGCTTGAAGCCGATCAGGTGGTTGAACGCAGCGGGCACACGGCCCGAGCCTGCGGTGTCGGTGCCCAGTGCGATGGGCACAAGGCCCGCCGCGACTGCGATGGCCGAGCCCGAGCTTGAGCCGCCGCTGACATAGGCGCGGTTGAAAGCGTTGCGCGGGATGCCATAAGGGCTGCGCACGCCGACAAGACCGGTAGCAAACTGGTCGAGGTTGGTCTTGCCCATGCAGATCGCGCCGGCGGCGGCGAGGCGCTGGGCAACGGTGGCGCTGGCTTCAGGCAGGTAGGCGAAGGCGGGGCAGGCGGCGGTGGTTTCAAAGCCTGCGACGTCGATGTTGTCCTTGGCGGCATAGGGCACACCCGCAAGGGGGAGTGTTTCGCCCGCCGCGATCCGCGCATCTATGGCGCGGGCGGCGGCGAGGACCTGTTCGGCGCTGGCACGACTGATCCAGACCTGTGGCTGGATGACATCGTAGGCGGCGATGCTGGCGAGCGCGGCTTCGGCCTGCGCGACGGCGGTTGTCTGGCCAGTGTTGACGGCAGTCGCGATCTCGGCGGCGTTCATACAGTCCGCCTAAGTGCGAGCATCGGTGAACCGGGTTGCAAGGACTGCTTCTCCTTGATGTAGAGCGCCTCGATCGTGCCGGTGCCGGGGCTTTCGACCGGGCATTCCATCTTCATCGCCTCGATCACCGCGATGGTATCGCCCGCTTTCACGGCATCGCCCGCTGCGACGAGCAGTTTCCACACGCTGCCGCCGAAGGGGGCTTCGACGAGGTCGGTGCCGTCGGGGACTTGCGTTGCACCAGCGGCTGGGGCTTCCGCTTCGGCGAGATCGGTCACCCGGTCGAATTCGCCGCGGGCCTGCCAGTCGGCGCGTTCGGCGTCGAAGGCGGATTGGCGACGGGATTCGAATTCCGAGATGGCATCGGCGTTGTCGGCAAGGAACTTGCGATAATCGGCGAGACGGAATTCTGATGGTTCGATCTTCAGCGCGCGGCGGCCGGCGGGGAAATCGCGGCGCCATTCCGTCAGCTCTTCGGCGCTGACGGGATAGAAGCGAATCTGATCAAAGAAGCGCAGGAGCCAGGGCTTTCCGTCGGTGAAGGCTTCGGTCTGCTTGTAGGTGTTCCAGACTTGAACCGTGCGGCCGAACAGCTGGTAGCCGCCGGGCCCTTCCATCCCGTAGATGCACATGTAGGCGCCGCCGATCCCGACCACATTGGGCGGGGTCCACGTGCGGGCGGGATTGTATTTTGTCGTCACGAGGCGGTGGCGCGGATCGACGGGCGTGGCGACGGGTGCGCCCAAGTAGACATCACCGAGGCCCATCACGAGGTAGTTGGCCTCGAAGATGAGGTTCTCGACCGCCGCCACATCGGGCAGGCCGTTGATGCGGCGGATGAACTCGATGTTGTCCGGGCACCACGGCGCATCGTCGCGCACCGCACCCATGTACTTCTCGATGGTCTCCAGCGTGGCGGGATCACGCCAAGATAGCGGCAGGTGAACGACGCGGCTGGGAATGGTGAAATCCGCGAGATCGCCGAGGCGTTCCTCCGCCTCGATCAGCGCGGCAAGCGCGGTGGCTTGATCAACCTGCTTGCCGTCGAAGTGCAGTTGCAGCGAGCGGATGCCGGGGACGATGTCGATCACGCCGGGGAGCGCTTGGGCTTCGAGTTCGACCATCAGCGCGTGGACGCGGATACGCAGTTCGATATCGAGGACGATCTGGCCGTATTCGACGAGGATGTTGCGGTCGCCCTGCTGGCGGTAGATCGTGCGCGGGCGGCCCTTGGCTTCGGGTGTTTCCGCGAGGATCGGCGAGAGATGCGCGACGGGGCGATCAGGTACCGGCCCGGGCAGCGTGCCTCGGGTGAGCAGTCGCTGCTGGTCGGCATCGGCGGCAGCGGCATCCGCGATAGTGACGGGGGCGAAGCGCAGGCGATCACCCGGCACAAGCTGGCCGAGCTTCCAGCGGTCTGCCGCGATGACCACGAAGGGGCAAACAAAGCCGCCGAGCGAGGGGCCGTCGGGGCCGAGAATGATCGGCATGTCCCCGGTGAAATCGACCGCGCCGATGGCGTAGGGGTTGTCGTGGATGTTGGAAGGATGGAGCCCCGCCTCGCCGCCGTCCTTGCGCGCCCAATCGGGCTTGGGGCCGATCAGGCGGACGCCGGTGCGGTTGGAATTGTAGTGCACCTGCCATTCGGCGGCGACGATCATCGCGATGTCGCCGTCGGTGAAGAAATCGGGTGCGCCGTGGGGGCCATAGAGGACGCGCAGGGTCCATTCGTTGCCCAGCGGCGGGAGAGCAGTGTCGGCGAGCGCGGTTTCGGCGGGTTCATCGCCGAGGTGGAGCACATCGCCTGCGACGAGGCGGCGCGCGGCGTGGCCGCCAAACTGGCCAAGCTCGAAGGTGGCGCGGCTGCCGAGATAGGGTGCGATATCGAGGCCGCCGGCGAACAGCAGGTAGCCGCGCATGCCGCCACCCGACGCGCGGCCGAGCGCAAGGGTCTGGCCGGCGGCGACGGTGATGGCCTGACCACGCGGAACGGCAACACCGTCGAGCGTGGCGGCGAAGTCCGCGCCGGTGAGCGCGATGCGCGCGGGTGCGGTGAAGGCGAGGGTGGGGCCGGAATGTGTCAGTTCTAGACCTGCGGTGCCCTCGGAATTGCCGAGCAGGCGGTTGCCGAGGCGGAAGGACTGATCGTCCATCGGGCCCGAGGGCGGCACGCCGACTGCCCACAGGCGCTGGCGGCCGGGCCAGTCCTGCACAGTGGTCGCGGTGCCGCCGCTGATGACGCGCACGCTGCGCGGGGTATAGGCGATGGAATCGAGGACGCGGGTTGAGACCTCGCCGCTGGTGAAAGCAGGCGTGCGCACCACATCGCGCAGCCAACGCAAATTGGTCTCGATCCCGTCGAGGCGCGTTTCACCGAGTGCAGCCTGCATGGCGGCGACAGCTTCATCGCGCGTCGGTGCATGGACGATCAGCTTGGCGAGCATCGGATCGTACCATGCGCTCACTTCGCTGCCGGCCATGACCCAGGTTTCGGTGCGGATATCCGCTGGAAACTGCACAGCGGTGAGCGTGCCGGAAGTGGGGCGATAATCGAGCGCCGGGTCCTCGGCATAAAGGCGCACCTGCACCGAGTGGCCGGTAGGCAAGGCAGGCGCGGCATCGAGGAAGCTGAAATCGCCCGAGCCGCCGCGCACCATCCATTCGACGAGATCGATCCCCATGACCATCTCGGTCACGCCGTGTTCGACCTGCAGGCGGGTGTTCATCTCGAGGAAGTAGAACTGCTCGCGCTCGGCATCATAGAGGAACTCAACCGTGCCGGCCGAGCGGTAGCGCGCGGCCTGTCCGAGGCGGATCGCCGCTGTGTAGAGATCCTGCCGGATGTGTTCGGGAAGCAGCGGCGCGGGGGCTTCCTCGACCACTTTCTGGTTGCGGCGCTGGAGCGAGCAATCGCGTTCGCCCAAGGCTGCGACGCGGCCAGCGCCATCACCGAAGATCTGCACTTCGACATGGCGCGCGCGGCGTACGTAGCGTTCGAGGAACACGCCGGCATCGCCGAAGTTGCTCTGGCCCAGCCGGGCGACAGTGGCGAAGCCTTCGCGGACGTCGGCCTGGCTTTCGCACACGCGCATGCCGATGCCGCCGCCGCCGGCGGTCGCCTTGAGCATCACCGGGAAGCCGATCTCGTTGGCGGCGGCGAGGGCTTCCTTCTCGCTTGTCAGCAAGTCCGAGCCCGGCGCGAGCGGGACGCCGTGCGCCTTGGCCAGCGCGCGGGCGCTGTGCTTGAGGCCGAACATGCGGATGTTGTCGGGCGTGGGGCCGATGAACACGATCCCGGCGGCGGCGCAAGCCTCGGCAAAATCGGTGTTTTCAGCCAGGAAGCCGTAGCCGGGGTGGATCGCGCCTGCGCCGGTGGCCTTGGCGGCGGCGAGGATCGCCTCGACGTTGAGATAGCTTTCGGATGGACGCGCGCCGCCGATGCAGACCGCCTCGTCTGCTTCCGAGACATGGAGCGAACCCGCATCGGCCTCGGAATAGACCGCGACCGAGCGCAGCCCCATACGGCGCAAGGTGCGGATGATCCGGGTGGCGATGGCCCCGCGGTTGGCAATGAGGACAGTGTCGAACACCGGGTCGAAACTCATGCGGCGACGATCATGCGCACGGGCGTGGGATTGAAGCCGTTGCAGGGGTTGTTGATCTGCGGGCAGTTCGAGACGACGACGATCACGTCCATCTCCGCCTTCAAGTCCACGGTGAGGCCGGGCGCGGAAATGCCGTCGACAATGCCGAGCGCGCCGTCCGCTTCCACCGGCACGTTCATGAAGAAGTTGATGTTGGCGACGATATCGCGCTTGCCGCGCCCTTCGGTGAGGTTCGCTTCGAGGAAGTTCTCGACGCAGGCGTGCTGGGCCTTGGTGTGGTGGCCATAACGCAGCGTGTTGGACTCGCAGCTGCACGCGCCGCCGATGGTGTCGTGATACTCGACCGTGGTGGCGGCGATGGTCATCATTGGCCGCCCTTCGTTGGAACGCAGCACGGTGCCGGTGCGCAGAAACAGGTTGCCCTGCGCCGCCACAGTGTCCTGCGCGCTGTAGCGCTCGGTATCGTCTGCTTCGCTGTAGAGCAGGAAATCAACCGCCTGGTTGCCTTCCAGATCGACGATGCGCAGCGTCTGGCCCTTCTTGATGTGATGGATCCAGGGCGCGCGGGCAGGGACGACTTCGTCGTGGATGATGTCGTCGGGAAGGCCGTCGAAATGCGGATCGCGGTTGAGCATGACCGGTTCTCTCTCAGCGCCAGAGGTCTAGCGGCGGTAGTAGTCTTCGACGTTGAGGAAGGCGCGCAGGCCCTCCGGTGTCGCAGAGCGGATGGGGTCGTTCTCGGCGGTTACGGGCCCGCGCCACGCGGTAAGGCGTAGCGGTGTGACAGTGTAGTCCGACCGGGGATCGAGGACGTGCGGAACGTTGGCGATGATCACGATCACCTCCATTTCCGCGCGCAGGATCACTTCGCGGCCCGGCTCGAACGGGCCGATCTGGGGCTGGATCATGCCGTCATCTGCGATGCGCGCGCCCTTGAACAGGGTGACGGCGGCGTGAATGTCGCGGCGCTGGAGGCCGTGCTTGGCCGCGCCCAACAGGAACCGGTCGCGGCCATTGGGGCACTGGCCGCTGTTGCGCCCGTCGCCATACTTTGCGGCGTTGGTGTGGGCGTTGGAAGTGCCGGAGAACGTATCGTGCGTGCCGTCGGTGCCGTCTTCGGCGATGCTCATCAGCACGCGGCCCATGTCCGAGAGGAGCAGCTTGCCCGCGCCAAGATAGGCGTTCCACTGGATCTTGACGGTGTCGGCAAAGCTGTAGCGCTCGGTCGGCATTTCGGCATTGAAGATCTGGAGGCTCGCACAGGCATCGCCCTTCACGTCGATCAGGCGCAGCCGGCTGCCGCGCGGCAGCCGGCGGGTAGCGTAACCGCCGGGGGCGACGGTTTCCTCCCAGAGCAGCGCATCAGCTGAGATGCCATTGGGAAGGTCCGGCGCAGCAGGCGGCAGGACGGGCATCGCTTCGACAACGGTGCTGCCCATCGCGCGGGCGTGCTCGCGTGCAGCGTTGGGGTTTGCCAGAACCTGAGTCATGCGGCGGCTCCCTGCGGCGTATCCCCCTCGGGCTCGTAGAGCTGCGGGAGGAGCGCGGTGGTGGTGACGAGTTCGAGCTGCTGGACCCCGCGCACGCGGCGCAGCGCGTCAGAGAGGTCCTTGAGCCGAGCGGCGGGGCCCTGGACGAGGAGCACTTCGAGCGACTGGTCATCCTCGAGGAAGACGTGCTGCGAGGAGATCACTTCCTTGAGGTAGTGCGCCTGCGTCTGCGCGAGCTGGTGGCGCACGCGGCCGCGCTCGCCCCGATAGACGAGGGTGATCGTGCCGGCGAGCATCTCGTCCGGCCGGGTGAAGGCCTCATGCGCGGCAAGCGCGTGGCGGATCAGTTCTGCCATGAGCTGCGAGCGCGAGGGAAGCTGGCGCTCCATCACCATCATGTCGAGCTTGCGGAACAGTTCCGCCGGGAGGCTCATGCTGAGCCGGGCGAGGCCGGGGGTTTCGGTCGTCATTGCCATTCCTCTCAGTGTGTGGCCGCGACGGGTTGGGCTTCGGGTTCGGGCGCGGCCGCCGGAGGGCCGCGCAAGGGCAGGTCATAGACCGCAGTCGCGCCGTAGCGGTGCGGCGCGTGCGGATCGTGGCGGCGCTTGTCGAGCGCGAGGACGCGCGTGCCGAGCGTGAAGGCTTCCTTGATGTCGTGCGTCACCATCACCACGGTGAGCGCATAATCGCGCCACAGCCGAGTGATGAGGCCGTGCATGTCCGCCCGGATGCCCGGATCGAGCGCGCCGAAGGGCTCATCGAGCAGGAGTATGCGCGGGCGCTTTATCAGCGCCTGCG
>CANCET010000028.1 GCA_947375105.1 Sphingomonadaceae bacterium | reverse complement strand
GGCCGAGATTGTCGCAGAATTCCCGGCGCTCAATGTGCTCGTCAACAATGCCGGTATCATGCGCTTCGAGGATCTCACATCCCCGCGCGATCTCGCCGATGCGGAGGCGACCATCGCCACCAACCTCCTCGCGCCGATCCGCTTGACCGACGCGCTGATCGCGCACCTCAAGGCGCAGCCCGATGCAGCAATCGTGATGGTATCCTCGGGCCTCGCCTTCGTGCCGATGGCGCGCACGGCCACCTACAACGCCACCAAGGCCGCGATCCATTCCTACAGCCAATCGATGCGCCACCAGCTTGCCGGTCAGGTCGAAGTGATCGAACTGGCCCCGCCTGCGGTTCAGACCGAACTCACCCCCGGCCAGTCTACGCGCGCCCGGTACCTGCCGCTCGAAACCTTCATCGATCAGGCAATGGCCCTGCTTGAAACGCAGCCAACGCCGCCGGAAGTGCTCGTCCCCAATGCGCTGTTCCTCCGCAATGCCGAGGCGGAAGGCCGCTACGCCGACGTGTTCGAAGTGCTCAACCGCGATTTTGGCCACAACGACTGAGCTCCACACGCAAAAACGGCCGGGGTCGCCCCCAGCCGCCTTTGTTTTCGCAGTCCCGCCCGTTCAGGCCGGCAGCAGGTGCCGTTCGCCGGCAATGCGCTGCATCGCCTTCTGCAGCTTCTCGAAGGCTCGCACCTCGATCTGGCGCACGCGCTCGCGGCTGACATTGTAGACCTGGCTCAATTCCTCGAGCGTCTTGGGCTCGTCGATCAGTCGCCGGTCAGTCAGGATATGGCGCTCGCGGTCCGAAAGGCTGTCCATCGCCTCGACCAGCAGTGCGTGGCGCAGATGCGCTTCCTCCGCATCGGCCACGGTCTCGTCCTGCAGCGGGCTGTCATCGACCAGCCAGTCCTGCCAAGAACCCTCGCCGTCTTCGCGCACCGACACGTTCAGGCTGGCATCGCCGCCCATCATCATGCGCCGGTTCATGTTGACCACTTCGGTCTCGGACACGCCGAGGTCGGTCGCGATCTTCTTCACGTCGTCCGGATGCAGATCCGAATCCTCGAATGCCTCGAGGTTCTTCTTCATCCGCCGCAGATTGAAGAACAGCTTCTTCTGAGCCGCCGTGGTGCCCATCTTCACCAGGCTCCACGAACGCAGGATGAACTCCTGCATCGAGGCCTTGATCCACCACATCGCATACGTCGCGAGGCGGAAACCGCGGTCGGGCTCGAACTTCTTGACGCCCTGCATCAGGCCGATGTTGCCTTCCGAGATCAGCTCGCTGACCGGCAGACCATACCCCCGATAGCCCATGGCGATCTTGGCCACGAGCCGCAGGTGGCTCGTCACCAGCTGTGCCGCGGCCTCCGGATCGGCATGCTCCTGATAGCGCTTGGCGAGCATGTATTCCTGCTCGGCGGTCAGCACCGGGAACTTGCGGATCTCCGCGAGATAGCGGTTGAGACCGGCTTCCCCGCCGCCAAGAGCCGGGACGAGGGCGGTCGATTTCGACTTGGTCACCAGAACACATCCTTTCGCCGCGCCGGCGGCGCGAACCTCATAGGCCTGTGTCGCGAGAAGTTCGCGGCTTGTTCCGGTATATCGGAGCGGGCCGCCACTCGCCACACAGCAAATCTATTCGTCCACGAAGCGCCATTCGATACAGCGCGATTACGGGGCATTTCGCCAGTCGGACCTAAGTGCAGATCAGCCAAGATGCCCTCCCAGTTCGACGATGAGCGTGCTGAGATCGACCGGCGTCGGGCTGGCGAAGTGCACTGATTCGCCGCTCGCCGGATGAATGAAGCCCAATTCGGCCGCATGCAGCGCCTGCCGGCGAAAGCCGAGCCGGGCAAGCAGTGGTTTGTGCCGGGAAGACGTGCGCCCATAAACAGGGTCCCCCATTAGCGGATGACCGATTGATGCAAGGTGAACGCGCACCTGGTGGGTTCGCCCGGTCTCGAGCCGGCACTCGATCAGCGCCGCGCCGTCCAGCACCTCCAGCGTGCGGTAATGCGTCACTGCATGCTTGCCGCGTCCCTCGCTGACCAGTGCCATCTTCTTGCGGTCGCGCTCGCTCCGCCCGATCGCCCCGCGCACCGTGCCTGCGACCGGCACCGGCACCCCGGTGGTCACTGCCTGATAGACGCGGTGGATCGAATGATCGGCAAACTGCCGGGCAAGCCCTTCGTGCGCCGCATCGGTCTTGGCGACGACGAGGAGACCCGAGGTATCTTTGTCGATACGGTGGACGATCCCCGGCCGCGCCACGCCGCCGATGCCCGATAGCTGGCCCCGGCAATGGTGCAGCAGCGCATTGACCAGCGTGCCATCGGGATTGCCCGCCGCCGGATGCACGACCAGCCCCGCCGGCTTGTCCACCACGATCAGGTGCGCATCCTCGTAGACCACGACCAGCGGAATATCCTGCGCCGCTGCCGTAGCAGGCACCGCCTCGGGCACGCGGATCGTGAAAGGCGTTCCTTCGGCTGGCTTCACGGAGGCCTGCGCCGCCGGCTTCCCCGCCAGCGCCACGCGTCCGTCCTCCATCAGAGCCTTGATCCGCTCACGCGAAAGGCCCGAGACATCCGCAAGAGCCCGGTCGAGCCGCAGCCCGCCGGTCGGAATGGTTCCCTCGATAATGGTCTCGCATGCCCCCATGGTTTCCCCGATATGGGAAGGTTTGTGGGGGCTGCAAGTGGTACCGGGCCGGAGCCTGTCAATAGCCCGCCATTGCGAGCGCCGTAATCACCGCGAGCGTCCAGTTCAGGAGAAGCGCTACTACCAGCGCTACTTTCCATCCGGTTGCGGCATCCTTCATCCCGGCCCGGAACGCCCGGTTCAGGATCCACCCACTGGCCATCACGGTCGTCGAGATCACGAAGAACGGATGCTTGCCGGCCAGCAGAGCCACCAGAAGCCACATCGCGATGTTGTGGACCACCCAAGCCGCAACGAACCACACGATCGGAATGGACCGGTATGTTCCTTCGGGCATGAAGGAACCGATGCTCGATGAACGGATACCCGTATCGATCGGATCGCCGTAGTCGGTGTCGGTATCGCGCATGCCCATGTCATCTTCCCCTCCTCTCAAACCCAGCATGCCATCCCCGGCAATGCAATCTCGCGAGTCACGCTGAGATAACTGCGGCGCACGCCCAACCTGTCGAAACACTTCACGATGCGCTAGGCCTGGTCCGGACAATGCTCGTTACCATTTCGCCAACCGCGCACGCCGCCATCCTCGCCGCCGCAGCCGAGGTCCACCCGCACGAAGCCTGCGGCCTCCTCGTCGGCACGGGCACGCACATCAGCACCGCGCGGCCCGCAGCAAACGTCCACCCCGAACCCGCCCGCCATTTCGAGATCGATCCCGCCGCGCTGATCGCCGCCCACAGGGCTGCGCGCGCTGGTGGGCCGCAAATCATCGGCTATTTCCACTCGCACCCCAATGGCCTTGCCCGCCCGTCCGCGACCGACGCCGCGATGGCATCGGGCGATGGCAGGGTCTGGGCGATTGCGGCCTCGGGCGTGGTCACGATGTGGTGCGATGCACCATCCGGGTTCGAACCGCTTTCCTATGCGATCAAGGAGGGTTAAGGCAGTCTGGTGACGTCACGCCCGATCCGTCCCAGCGCTCTTCTTCTGGTGCCCGGCCACGCCCTTGCCCGCGCCGAGTCTCGTTCGCGCCGGACTGAGTCAACCGTGTCAACCTGCTCATCCAAAAGGCCAATACCCTGAACATGACTACGACCGGTCCCGATCTCGCCAGCCTGCTCTGCTCGCGGCTGTGCCATGACATGCTCTCGCCCGTGGGCGCACTCACCAACGGCCTGGAACTCCTCGCCGAGGAGAAGGACCCGGACATGCGCCAGAAGTGCTTCGAGTTGCTCGAACAGAGCGCGCGCATTTCCGCCGACAAGCTGCGCTTCTTCCGCCTCGCGTTCGGCGCGGCGGGCGGCTTTGGCGATATGGTCCCGCTCGACGAGCCCCGCGCGCTGATCGACGCGCTCGTCGGCAACAACGGGCGCATCCAGGCCAACTGGGCGCTGGGCGGTGACAGCCTGCCCAAGCCAGCGGTGAAGACGCTGCTCAACCTTGCCTTGATCGGGATCGAGGCGCTGGTGCGCGGCGGCACACTGGATATCGCGGCTGAGCTGCGGACTGACGGCGCGAAGCCTTGCAGCGAGATCGTGATCCGCGCCAGCGGCGCGCGGGTCATATTCGACCGCACGATCGGCCTCGCGCTCGAGGGCCAGCTTCCGCCCGAGGAACTCTCAAGCCGCACTGCTCCCGCCGCCATGCTACGCCAACTGGTCGATGGCCTCGGCGGCACGCTCCAGTATCACGCCGCGCCCGAAGCTCTCGTCATGGGAGCGATGCTGCCTGTCGCCGCCTGAGGAAGCGCAAGCCCGATGAACCGCTGGCTGGTCCACCGCGAGGTCCCCTCGCCCAACTGGAACGAACGCAAGCTGCGCGTTTCCATGGTGGTCCTGCATTACACCGGCATGCGGACCGCTGCCGAAGCGCTCGACCGGCTCTGCGATCCGGCGGCTGAGGTCTCCGCGCACTACATGATCGATGAAGACGGCACCGTCATCCGCCTCGTCGATGAAGCCAAGCGCGCATGGCATGCCGGCCGTTCCTATTGGCGCGGAATCACTGACGTGAATTCGGCCAGCGTGGGGATCGAGCTCGTCAATCCCGGCCACGAGTTTGGCTACCGGCCGTTTCCCGAAGCGCAGATGGAAGCACTGATCCCACTGCTCGGCGATATCGTGAAGCGCCACGACATCCCGCGCGCCAACGTCGTCGGCCACTCCGATATCGCCCCCGCGCGCAAGGAAGATCCCGGCGAACTGTTCCCGTGGGACATGCTCGCGCGCTACCGCCTCGTCCTGCCCAAGCCGCAGCTCACCATGCGCCTGATCTATGATAACCCCGGCGCGTTCTACCTCGCACTCGAACGCTTCGGCTATGACATCACCGATCCCGAAGCTGCGGTGCGCGCCTTCCAGCGCCGCTGGCGCCCTTCGCGGATCGATGGCGAGATCGACGGCCAGATCGGCGCGCTGCTGTTCGAGCTTTTGTTGGAACGCGACACCGGGCGTGCTAGGTGACCGCTCGCCAGGGGGCCGGGCAGCCGCGTTGACAGCAATGTCACCGAGGAAAGTCCGGGCTCCACGAAACAAGGGTGGCGGGTAACGCCCGCCGGGCTTGAGGCACCAATTCACGTTGGAGCCAAGGGTCAAGGGAAAGTGCCACAGAGAGCAGACCGCTAATCCCGGATGCAAGTCCGGGACAGCAAGGGTGAAAGGGTGCGGCAAGAGCGCACCGCGCGACTGGCAACAGGAGCGGCAAGGCAAACCCCACCCGGAGCAAGACCGAATAGGGACTGCGCGCTCCCCCGACTCGCAAGAGTTTATGGAGCAGGCCTGTTTCGGGCCAGCAGTCCGGGTTGGTCGCTTGAGCGCGCCCGGCAACGGGCCGCCTAGAGGAATGGCTGCCGGCGCGGATACGGTCCACTAGTGGGATACCGTCCGCGTCACAGAACCCGGCTTACAGGCCCCCTGGCAATTCGCTTTGTTCCATCAAACCAATTTCCTACCCGGCATGAAGGCGCTAGGAAGCCGCCCATGTCCGGCGCACACCACCATCAGCACGATCATGACCACTCGCACGGGCATGGGCATGGCCACAGCCACAGCCACAATCACTCGCCCGCCAGCTTCGGCCGCGCCTTCGCCATCGGGATCGCGCTCAACAGCGCGTTTGTGCTGATCGAGGCGACTTACGGAATTCTGTCTGGCTCCATGGCGCTTGTCGCCGATGCCGGACACAACCTGTCCGACGTGCTCAGCCTCGCTGTCGCCTGGGCCGCGAGCATTCTGGCCGCCCGGCCGCCCTCGGCGCGCTTCACATATGGCTACAAGTCGAGTTCGATCCTTGCCGCGCTGTTCAACGCCGCGCTGCTCATGCTCGCGCTGGGCGCGATCCTGGTCGAGACGATCCGCCGCCTGATCGCGCCCGAGCCCGTCGCCGCCGGCCCGGTCATGGTTGTCGCGGCCATCGGCATCGCGATCAACACCATCACCGCGCTCCTGTTCCTGCGGGGGCGCGAGCATGACATCAACATCCGCGGTGCCTATCTCCACATGGCCGCCGACGCCGCCGTCTCGGCGGGCGTGGTCGCGGCGGGCGCGCTCATCGCGCTGACCGGCGCATGGTGGATCGATCCGGTCACCAGCCTCGTCATCGTCGGCGTTATCGCATGGGGCACGTGGGGTCTCGCCAAGGATTCGCTCAAGATGGGCCTCCACGGCGTCCCCGCCTCGGTCGACGGGCATGCCGTCGAACACCACCTTGCGGCGCTCCCCGGTGTGCATGCGCTCCACGATCTCCACATCTGGCCGATGAGCACGACCGAAACCGCGATGACCGCGCATCTCGTGATGCCCGGCGGCCATCCCGGTGATGGCTTCCTCACCGATCTCTCGCACGCGCTCGAACACGATTTCGGCATTTGCCACGCCACCGTGCAGATCGAAACGACCGATCTTGCCGATCTTGCCGACCATGCCTGTGGGAAAGGGCACTGACCGGTTTCTTCGTGCGGCCTTTCCCCGCTGCAGCGGTGCGCCGATGGGCTTGACCAGCCACTTGGCCCTTAGGGGTGCCTGCGCGCGACCAAGATTGATCCCTATAGCGCTGCCAAGAGCGCGCTTAAGGGGATTCGATATGCTTCGTACGGAATTGAAGATTGCCAGCATTTCGATGGCCGCTGCCGCTGCTATCGCAACCACTGCTCTCGCCATTAGCCTCACCACGACCATCGCCGCGGGCACCACCGATGCGGCAAGCTACTCGGTCGTCAGCGGCAAGATCGTGTTGAACGATTAGTAGGGCGGCCTGCCTTCCCGCTGGATGGACAGCGCCGATTTCCTGACCACAATGGCCGAAGTCCGTTCAAGGAGTCGTGACCCATGCAGATTGATCGCCGCACCGCCCTCACCGCTGCCATGACCGCCGCTGCCGCCGGTGCCATCCCCGCCGCAGCACAAACTGCTGCGCCCGCTCCATCAGGCCCTCTCTTTACACCCGCCCCGGCTCCGCTGCCGTTCGACCCGGCCACGATTCCCGGCCTCTCCGCCAAGCTCCTCACCAGCCACCACGACAACAACTACGTTGGCGCGGTGAAGCGCATCGGCGCGATCAAGGGCGAGCTTGCCAAGCTCGACATGGCAACCGCGCCGGGCTTCATGCTCAACGGGCTGAAGCGCGAGGAGCTCATCGCGTGGAACTCGATGATCCTGCACGAGGTCTATTTCTCGTGCTTGGGCACAGGCGGGAAACCGGGCGCAGCGCTGGGCGCAGCGATCGAGCGCGATTTCGGAAGCATGACGCGCTGGGCGGCTGAATTTTCGGCCATGGGCAAGGCGCTTGGCGGCGGCTCGGGCTGGGTGCTGCTGCAATGGTCCCCGCACGACGGGCGCCTGACCAACCAGTGGGCCAGCGACCACACCCAAACGCTCGCGGGCGGCACCCCCATCCTCGCCATGGACATGTACGAACACGCCTACGCCATGGACTACGGCGCCAAGGCGGCGGCTTATGTCGATGCCTTCATGGCCGCCGCAACATGGACGGCGGCAGATGCGCGGTTCGCCAAGGTGATGGGCTGACATCGCCTCAAAAGCAGATCGCCCGCTGGCAGGAACCAGCGGGCGATCGCTATTTCAGAGGATGATGATCGGGATCAGGCCGCCTGGTCCTTGCCTTCCAGCACCTGGACCGGCTCCTTGCGGCCATCGACCACGTCCTTGTCGACCACCACTTCGGTCACGCCTTCCAGCGTGGGCAGGTCGAACATCGTATCGAGCAGCAGCCCTTCGACGATCGAGCGCAGCCCGCGCGCGCCGGTCTTGCGTTCGATCGCCCGCTTGGCGATCGCTTCCAGCGCCTCGTCGGTGAAGGTCAGCTGCACGTCCTCGAGGTCGAACAGCTTCTGGTACTGCTTGATCAGCGCGTTCTTGGGTTCACGCAGGATCTTGACCAGCGCCTCGATGTCGAGGTCGTTGAGCGTGGCGATCACCGGCAGACGGCCGACGAATTCAGGGATCAGCCCGAACTTGAGGAGATCCTCCGGCTCCGCCTTCTGGAGCAGTTCGCCCACCTTGCGCTTGTCCGGATCCGCCACATGCGCGCCGAAACCGATCGAGCGCTTCTGCAGGCGGTCCGAGATGATCTTTTCAAGGCCGGCAAACGCGCCGCCGCAGATGAACAGGATGTTGGTGGTGTCCACCTGCAGGAATTCCTGCTGCGGATGCTTGCGCCCGCCCTGCGGCGGCACGCTCGCGGTCGTGCCTTCCATCAGCTTGAGCAGCGCCTGCTGCACGCCTTCGCCCGAAACGTCGCGCGTGATCGAGGGGTTCTCGGCCTTGCGGCTGATCTTGTCGATCTCGTCGATGTAGACGATGCCGTGCTGCGCCTTTTCGACGTTGTAATCGGAGGCCTGCAGCAGCTTGAGGATGATGTTCTCGACATCCTCACCGACGTAGCCTGCTTCGGTCAGCGTCGTCGCGTCGGCCATGGTGAAGGGCACATCGAACGTCTTGGCCAGCGTTTGCGCCAGCAGCGTCTTGCCCGAGCCGGTCGGCCCGACGAGCAGGATGTTCGACTTCGACAGTTCGACATCGCCGCCCTTGCCGCTGTGCTTCAGGCGTTTGTAGTGGTTGTGCACTGCCACCGAGAGCACGCGCTTCGCGCGGTCCTGACCGATCACGTAATCGTTCAGCGTGGTGAAGATATCGCGCGGCGTGGGCACGCCGCCGTCCTTCTTTCCGGCGAGACCGGCCTTGGTCTCCTCGCGGATGATGTCGTTGCACAGCTCGACGCATTCATCGCAGATGAACACGGTGGGGCCGGCAATGAGCTTGCGTACCTCGTGCTGCGATTTGCCGCAGAAACTGCAGTACAGCGTGCTCTTGGTATCCGATCCGGAAAGCTTGGTCATTCTTCAATCCCAGACGCCCCTCCACGAGAGGCGGACCCGGTTATCCTACTACCCGGAGGGCATTAATCAACCGGACACAAAAATAGCGAACAATCCCTGATCCAGCGCCCTCTCATTTTAAAGCAAAGTGCTGGGATCAGGACGAAATCACGGCGTTGGCGCGCCGCCCGAACCTTCTTCGCCGCCGAGCTGGTCCGAAGCCGGGCGCGATTCGAAGACCTTGTCGACGAGTCCGAACTTCAGCGCCTCGTCCGCCTCGAGGAAGGTGTCGCGGTCCATCGCCTTCTCGATTTCCTCGAGCGTGCGGCCGGTGAACTTGACGTAGAGGTCGTTCATCCGCGAGCGCATGCGCAGGATCTCGCGTGCCTGGATCTCGATGTCGGAGGCCATGCCGCGCGCGCCGCCCGAAGGCTGGTGCACCATGATCCGCGCATTGGGCAGCGCCACGCGCATCCCCGGCTCACCGGCGGCGAGCAGGAAGCTGCCCATCGACGCGGCCTGTCCGATGCACACGGTCGAAACGCGCGGACGGATATACTGCATGGTATCGTAGATCGCGAGGCCCGCCGTCACCACGCCGCCCGGCGAGTTGATGTACATCGCGATGTCCTTCGAGGGGTTCTCGGATTCGAGGAACAGCAACTGCGCCACGATCAGCGAAGCCATCTGGTCCTCGATCTCGCCCGTCACGAAAACGATACGTTCGCGCAGCAAGCGCGAGAAGATATCGAAGCTGCGTTCGCCGCGACTGGTCTGCTCGACCACCACCGGCACGAGCGCCCCGGTGACGGGATCCTGCGTGAGTCTACCCTGATTGCCGTAAGCCGATGCGCCGTGGGCGCCGTAGAGATCGAGCATAAAGTCCTCTTGGATGTGCCGTGCCTATGTCGCGTGCCACGACAGGATGTTCAAGGGCGTTAACCGGTCATCCGCACGGTCCCGCGTGAAAAGTGGTGCAAGATCGGTGAAATTCGCAAAGGTTGCCCTTGGGAGCGCTTGCGCAGGGCCGTGTGAAGCCGCAGCTTCGCGGCAAGTTCATCAGGGGGTGTTCCATGTCCAGCCTTGCCGCAAAGACCGTTTCCGCCGTGCTGTTTGCCGCTACCGCGCTTGGCGCGGGCCAACTCCACGCGCAGGAGACCGTCGCCACCTACCTCTCGCGGATCAAGGCGATCGACAAGGCCGGGCCGAAAATCAATGCGATCATCGCGCTCAATCCTGATGCCGCCAAGGCCGAAGCCGCCGCCAAGGCGGTGACGGGGCCGCTCGCGGGTAAGGTCATCCTCGTCAAGGACAACGTCGAGACCGCTGATCCGATGCCCACGACCGCCGGCAGCCTGCTCCTCAAGGACAACTTTGCGGGGCGCGACGCGCCGTTCATGCTTGGCCTGCGCGCCGCTGGTGTTGTCGTGCTGGGCAAGACCAACCTTTCCGAATGGGCGAACATGCGGTCTAGCCAGTCCTCCAGCGGGTGGAGCGCGGTCGGCGGGCAGACGCGCAACCCCCATGCGCTCGACCGCTCGCCCTGCGGCTCTTCCTCCGGCAGCGGCGCGGCAATCGCGGCAGGGCTGGCATGGGGCGCGATCGGCAGCGAAACCGATGGATCGATCACTTGCCCCTCGTCGCTCAACGGCATCGTCGGCTTCAAGCCCACCGTCGGCATGATCACCCGCACCCATGTCGTGCCGATCAGCCACAGCCAGGACACCGTCGGCCCGATGACGACGAGCGTGAAGGACGCCGCGCTCATGCTCACGGCCATGGCCGGCAGCGATCCGGCCGATGCCGCCACGGCAGAGGCCGATGCGCACAAGACCGACTTCGCCGCTGGCCTTGCCGCCGCCAGCCTCAAGGGTGTGCGCCTCGGCGTGCTGCGCAAGGCCGTGGGCAACAACCCCAAGGTCATCGCGCTGTTCGACAAGGCGCTGGCCGATCTCAAGGCGGCGGGCGCCGTGCTGGTCGATATCGACTACAGCCCGCCCGCCGAAATGGGCCGCGATGAATACACCGTGCTGCTCTACGAACTGCGTACCGATCTGGCCGCCTATCTCCAGTCGGTCCCGGCCTCCTCGTTCAAGGGCATGCCGCCCGCCCGCACGCTGGCCGATGCCATCGCTTTCAACAAGGCGCATCCCGAGGAACTCAAGTGGTTCGGGCAGGACGAGTTCGAGGAAGGCGAGGCGATGACCGACACGGCGGTCTACAAGAAGGCGCGCGTGAATTCGCTGCGCCTCGCCGGGGCGGACGGGATCGACAAGCTGCTGGCGGACAACCGCGTCTCCTTCCTGATCGCGCCGACCTCGCCGCCCGCTTGGGCGATCGACCTCGTGACCGGGGACCACTCGATCGACGTCGGCATGGGCAGCCTCGCCGCGATTGCCGGCTATCCGCACCTCACCGTGCCGATGGGCGCGGTCGAAGGGTTGCCGATGGGCCTCTCCTTCATGGGCACGAAGTGGGACGACAAGCGCGTGCTGGAAGCGGGCGCTGCCTATGAACGCGCGCGGACGGTGCCAGTGCCCAAGCCTTCGCTGAAGCGCTGGGGCGAGTGAAGCCCTAGCGCTCAGCCGCGCACCTTAGCCACGCCCTAGCCTCGGTGCCGCCGCAGCGCGTCCAGCGCTTCCAGTTCGCGTTGCAAGTTGATCTGCCGCGCTTCCGCCGCGCGCAAGGCGTCGCGCTCGGCGCGGCTCTTCTCCCGCTGGGCAGACCACCGCGCGAGCCGCCGGCCGGAATCGCGCAGCAGGAACGCGATCACGTCGATCAGCCCCTGCCGCCGCATCGGGACCAGCGCGCGAGCACGCGGCAGGGCCACATTGGCGGGCGGCGCATCGGCCAGTGTAGTCAGCGCCGTGGCAGGCTCCAGTTCGCGCACCGGAGCAGACTCAGGCTCGGCAGTTTCGGACTCGGTGGGCCCGGACTCGATAGGCACGGACTCGATATGCACGGCCGGCATGTCCATCAGTGGCTCGGGCGCGGCGGGCAGGATGAGCGCCGCCGGTGAAGCCGTTGGCGAAGGCGTTGCCAGCATCGACAAGACGCGCGTGGGCTTCATCTCGACCAGCGGCTCCGCCATACTCGGCAGTGCAAGCGCAGGCGTTGCCCGTACGCCAAGGCGCTGCTCCAGCAGTGGCGGCGGCGGGATCGCCGGGAGTTGCTCCGGCCGCGCAGCCTTGCGCCTGGTAGCCGTGACGCGCGCCTTTGGCTTTGCCTTGTCTTTCAGCGCAGCTGGTTCGGCGCGGCGCGGCAGCGTTGTCGGTTCAACCTGCGCCTGCGCTTCCCGCACCGCGACGAGCCGCGCCGCTGCCTTGCGTGCCTTCTTGCCCTTGGGATTGCGCCGCCGCTTTGCCCGGCTCTCGATCAGGCCGGACTCCTCGGCCATGAGCAGCGGCACGGCCATCGAGCCGCGCTGGACATAGGCGGTGTCGGGCCGGGTGCCGGGCGGCAACTTGCCGGTCGGAAAGGATAATGAGGTCGGTGGCCGCGAAGCTATGCGATTGCGAACGGTATGCATCGGGGATTCCTCCCAGGAACCGAGCTTGCCCGAATCTCTCATGCCGTGATTCGCACGGTCAATGCGGGCGAATACGGATGCCAGACGCACACCAAAAAGGGCGCCCCGTTCCCGGAGCGCCCTTTTGATTTTTCAATGCCTTGCGGCTGGAATCAGGCCTCAGCGGCCTTCTTCTTGGCCGGAGCCTTCTTCTTGGCAGCAGGTGCTTCCTCGGCCGGAGCGGCTTCGGCGGCAGGCGCTTCCTCGGCGGCCTTCTTCTTGGCCGGGGTCTTCTTGGCAGGCTTGGCATCGGCTTCGGCCGGAGCCGCTTCTTCAGCCGGAGCCTCGTCCTTCGCCTTCTTCGCGGCCTTCTTCGGCGCAGCCTTCACGGGCTTTGCTTCGGCCGCGGCGCCGGTCTCGTCCGCCTCGATTGCAGCCTGGAGTTCCTCGCGCGTCACAGCGCGGTCGGTGACTTCAGCCTTGTCGAACAGGAAGTCGACGACCTTGTCTTCGTACAGCGGCGCGCGCAACTGCGCGGCAGCGAGCGCATCCGAACGGATGTAGTCGATGAAGCGCTGGCGGTCCTGCTCGCGGTACTGCTGTGCGGCCTGGCGCATCAGCGTTTCCATTTCCTGCGCGGTCACCTGCACGCCATTGGCCTGACCGATTTCCGAAAGCAGCAGGCCCAGACGCACGCGGCGCTCGGCGATCTTGCGGTAGTCGTCCTTCTCGGCCTCGATCTCGGCGATCGCGGCGGCAGGATCTTCTTCCTTGGCGGCTTCGCTGGTCAGCTGCTGCCAGATCTGCGCGAATTCCGCCTCGACCATCGAGGGCGGCACCGCGAAATCGTGTCCTGCGGCAAGCTGATCAAGCAGCGAGCGCTTCATCGCCGTGCGCGTGAGACCAGCAGTCTCCTGCTCGATCTGGCCCCGGATCAGGCCGCGCAGCTGGTCGATGCCTTCAAGGCCGAGCGACTTGGCGAAATCGTCGTCCGCCGCAAACTCGGCAGCCTGCTTCACCGCCTTGACGGTGATCGCGAACTGGGCATCCTTGCCGGCAAGGTTCTCGGCCGGATAGTCCGCCGGGAACGTCACGGTGATCGTGCGCTCGTCGCCCGTCTTCACGCCGACGAGCTGTTCCTCGAAGCCGGGGATGAAACGGCCCGAGCCAAGCTCGAGCGGCTGATCGGCGGCGGTGCCGCCATCGAAGGGAACGCCGTCGAGCGAACCCGCGAAGTCGATGATCAACTGGTCGCCATCGGCGGCAACGGTACCCTCGGGCGCGTCGTTGTAGCGCTTCTGGCCAGCCGCGATGCGCTCGATCGCCTCGTCAACCTGGCTCTCGCTCACTTCGACAGTCAGGCGCTCGAGCTTGAGACCATCAACGGAAGGAGCCGCGATCTCGGGCAGCACTTCGAGGCTCACGGTGAGCTCTGCGTCCTTGCCCTGCTCATACCCTTCGCCCAGCGAAACGTCGGGCTGGGTGGCGGGGCGCAGGCCCTTTTCGGCCACGAGCTTGTCCATCGCTTCACGGATCGAGGCTTCCAGCGCCTGCTGGTGCAGCGCGGGCCCGTGCATCTTGCGCACGAGATTGGCGGGCACCTTGCCGGGGCGGAAGCCTGGCATGCGCACCTGCGGCGTGATCTTCTTGACTTCACCCTCGACAAGCGCGGCGATATCATTCGCGGCGATGGTCAGGGCGTAGGCGCGCTTAAGGCCCTCGTTGCTGGTTTCGACGATCTGCATCTGTGATCCAACTTTCTCGTACGACTTCACGTCATCAAAATAGCAGCCCGCCGGAGCGGAGGGCCGATTGCTGCGGGCCGGAGTTCAGTATCTGGCCGGACGGTCTGGTGCGGGCGAAGGGACTCGAACCCCCACATCTTGCGATACTGGAACCTAAATCCAGCGCGTCTACCAGTTCCGCCACGCCCGCGTCCGGCGAAAAACGAGCGCCGCCCCTATCGCAGAGACGGACAAAGGGCAAGCCTTGCCAACGGTCTGTTCCGGAGTCTGCCGTCCCTATCCGGCAAGCCGCGCCAGCAGCGCCAGCCATGTGCCTGCCGCAGCGCGCGGCTGCGGCGCAGAAGCAGGCGTGAGCCCGGCGCATTCGAGGCAGTAGACTTGCGCCCCTGCACCGCCAAGCAGTCGCGCAAGATCGCTTGCCAGTTGCTGTGCCAGCGCGCCCTGCTGCTGTGCCGCCAGCGCCGCGAAATCGCCTGCAGGCGCTGCCGGATCAAGCAGTTGCGCGCCGAATGCATGGCTATCGCCGCCGCCGCTTTCGCTATCCGCCAGTCCCTCCAGCAGCGTGCCGAAGGTGTCTGCATCCGCTCCGAGGTAAACCGGATGCCAGGTCTTCGCCCCGGCTGCCTTCGCCGCCCAGGCGAGTGCTGCATCGATCCCGCCAAACTCGTCGACCAGCCCCAGCTGGCGTGCAGTGCCGCCATCCCAGATGCGCCCTTGCGCGATCTTGTCGATGTCCGCCGGGCTCTTGTGCCGGGCCTCGGCCACAAGGCCGACAAAGCGCGCGTAGCCCGAATCGATTTCCTGCTGGATCACGGCTTCCGCAGTCGGTGAAAACCCGCCGAACACATCGGGCTGGCCCGAAAGCGGTGTCGTGCGCACCCCGTCGGTGCCGACGCCGATACGATCGAGCGCTTCCTCGAAGCTCGGAATGATCGCGAAAATGCCAATCGATCCGGTGATCGTTGCCGGCTCGGCAAACACGCGGTCCGCCGGAGTGGCGACCCAGTATCCGCCACTGGCCGCAAGGCCCGCCATCGACACGGCGACGGGAATCTTCTTCGCCTTCATCCGCGCGATCGCGGCGCGGATGCGCTCCGCCGCCGTGACCGAACCGCCCGGCGAATCGACCCGCACGACCAGCGCGGCGTAATCCCCGCTCGCCGCTGCCTTGTCGACGAGATCGGCAATCCGGTCGCCGCCGGCGGTCCCCGGCCCCGCATCACCGTCCACGATATCGCCCGCAACCGTCACCACCGCGATGGCCTTGCCATCGCTCGCCGGCGTGCGGTCTGCCAGATAGGGCGTCAGCTCGGTTCCCTTGAATGCGCCTTCACCGCCCGATGGATCGGCACCGACAATTTCGGCCACGCGCTTGCCGAACGCGACCTTATCGCCCACCCGGTCAACCAGCCCCGCAGCCACCGCTGCCTTGGCCGCATCGCCGCCCGAGGCCGCGATCCATTTCACCGGGTCGCCCGTCACCAGCGCAAGGTCTGCCTTGGGCCGCGCCTTTTTCACATCCGCCTGCCATGCGTCCCACAGCGCCGCATAGACCGCGCCGAGCGCTTCCTTCGCCTCGGGCGAGGCGTTCTCACGAATGAACGGCTCCACCGCGCTCTTGTAAGTGCCCACCTTGAACACGTGCGCCTTGATCTTGAGCCGATCGAGCAGCGCCTTGAAATAGAGGTTGGTGCCGCCCGGACCCGCCACCAGCGCGCCGCCCAGCGGATCGACCCAGGCCTCGCTGGCATGCGCGGCCAGTTGCACGCTGTCGTCGGTATAGAGCCGGGCGCGCACCAGCACGGGCTTCTTCGCGCGGCGCACGGTGTCCATCGCTGCGCCGATCCGCGTCATCGCCACCTGGCTGCCGCCGCCGAACTCGTCGAGATCGAGCACCACCGCCTTGATTCGATCGTCGGTCGCCGCCGCTTCGAGCCCGCGGACCAGATCGCGCTCCTGCACCGCCTTCATGCGCCCGCCGCCCGAAAGCAACTGGGCTGGCCGCAGGCGCGCGCGCTCTTCCACCACCGGGCCTTCCAGCGCGAGATAGAGCGCACCGGGATGCACCATCCCCGGCGCGGGGCGCAGGGTCAGCAGCGCATAGAGCCCGCCGAAAAACAGCAGGAGGAGGAGCAGCACGAGGCCGTCCTTGATGGCGACGAGGATCTTCCAGACCGAGCGGGCAAACTTCATGGGGGATATCTAGGTCTCGTTACAGGACGATACCAGCCGAAACACTTGAGCCGCCCCAAGAGGCGCTCTAGGGCGTGGTCTTCGATGACTGTATCGAACCCAGCAGGCGCCGGTCGCTATCCCGCAGGTGGCCTTGCCTTCCCGCACCGCGACCTCACCGGCATTGCCCACCTCGCCCGGCACGAAATCCTCTATCTGCTGGACGAGGCCGAGCAGTGGCTCGCGCTCAACCGCCAGCGCCACAAGCGCGCCGAAGTGCTCTCGGGCCTCACCATCATCAACGCCTTCTTCGAGAACTCCACCCGCACGCTGCTGTCGTTCGAGATCGCGGGCAAGCGGCTGGGTGCAGATGTCGTCAACATGCACGCCGCCACCAGCAGCGTGAAAAAGGGCGAGACGCTGATCGACACGGCGATGACGCTCAATGCCATGCGCGCCGATGCCATCGTCATCCGCCATGCCAGTTCGGGCGCGGTGCAACTGATCGCCGACAAGGTCGATTGCCCGGTGCTCAACGCGGGCGACGGCAGCCACGAGCATCCGACGCAAGCGCTGCTCGATGCACTCACCATCCGCCATGCGCTCGGCCTTGCGCCGGGCAGCGATCTCAATGGTCTCAAGGTCACGATCTGCGGCGACATCCTCCACAGCCGCGTTGCACGCTCCAACATCCTGTCACTCACCGCACTCGGCGCTGTCGTCACCGTCTGCGCGCCGCCCGCGCTGATGCCGGCTGACATCGCCGCGATGGGCGTGACACCGAGCCACGACTTCGATGCCGCGCTTCAGGGCGCCGACGTGGTGATGATGCTGCGCTTGCAGCAGGAGCGCATGTCCGGCCAATTCATTCCTTCCCCGCGCGAATACCGCCACCTCTACGGCCTCACGCTCGAACGCTTCGGCAAGCTGCCGCCGCACGTGTTCGTGATGCATCCGGGCCCGATGAACCGCGGGATCGAGATCGACAGCCAAGTCGCCGATCATTCCACCCGCAGCCTCATCACGCGGCAGGTCGAGAGCGGCGTCGCGATCCGCATGGCCTGCCTCGATGTGTTGACCCGGCGCGCGCGCGGCCTGCCCGGCTGGGCTCCAACGGACGAAACGCCGGAAGGAGCCGCCGCATGACCCCGCGCCCGCTCACCATAACCGGCGGCAGGCTGGTCCTCCCAACCGGCGAGCCTCGCCCCGGCGCACTGCGCATCGAGGAAGGCCGGATCGTGGCGCTGGGCGATATCGCCGCCGCGCCCGGCGATGACGTGCTGAACGCCAGGGGTGCGCTGATCGCGCCCGGCCTCGTCGATCTCGGTGTGTTCGCCATCGACAAGCCCGCGTTCCACTTTGGCGGGATCACCCGCGCCGCCCTGATGCCAGATCAGGGCCCGCCGCTCGATCACCCCGCGCGCGTCCGGTTCGCGGCGCAATCGGGCAAGCCCGACATGTGGGTCCACCCCCTCGCCGCCGCCACGCGCGGGCTGGAGGGGGCAGAACTCGCCGAACTCGCGCTGATGCGCGATGCCGGGGCCAAAGCGGTTGCCACGGGCCGCCGCTGGATTGCCGATTCGGGCGTGATGCACCGGCTGATGGGCTATTGCGCGATGCTGGGCCTTGTGCTCGTCACCCATGCCGAAGATGCCGGGATCGCGGGCCACGCCGTCGCCACGGCGGGCGAGATGGCGACCCGGCTTGGCCTGCCTTCCGCTCCTGCCGAAGCCGAAGCGCTAGCAGTGGCGCGCGATCTCGCGCTTGCCGAGCTTACCGGCTGCCGCTTGCATTTGCGGCAAGTCACCACCGCCGCGGCGCTCGATCTGGTGCGCGCCGCCAAGGCGCGCGGCGTGCGCGTGACGGCAGGCGTAACCCCGGCGCACTTCATGCTCTCGGATCTGGAACTCGCGCATTTCCGCACGTTCTGCCGCCTCTCGCCGCCCTTGCGCAGCGATACGGATCGGCTCGCGGTGATTGCCGCCATCGCGGACGGCACGATCGACGTCATCGCCTCGGGCCACGATCCACGCGGTGCGGAAGACAAGCGCCTGCCCTTCGCCGATGCCGAACCCGGTATGGCGGGTGCGGAGACGCTGCTCCCGCTCACGCTCACGCTCGTGCGCGACGGCCATATCGATCTGGCGCGCGCGTTCGCGCTGCTCGCGGGCCATCCGGCAGCCCTGCTCGGGGTCAAGGCCGGGCAGCTTGTCGTGGGCCATGAAGCCGATCTCGCGCTGGTCGATCCCGAACGGCCGTGGATCGTCGACCGCAGCAAGATGGCGGCCACCGCCGGCAACACCCCGTTTGATCGCCGCCCGGTCGAGGGCCGCGTGACCGCGCTGTTCAAGGGCGGCATGAAGATCGCCTGAGCGCCAACGAAACCGGCCCGCCTCCCTCCGGGGGAAGCGGGCCGACTGCAATTCCTGTCAAAAAGAGTTCAGCGCTGGGCCATGCGCATCGCGGCCGGTCGGCCCTGCGGCGAAACCCCTGCCGGTTCGGACATCACGAGGCAGACCCCGCCCTTGGCCTTGACCGACTGGCACATCTGCCGCGCCGAAGCGAAGCCGCTGAAGCCCACCGCCTGAACGCGCCAGAACTGCCGGCCGTTCACCGCAACTTGCGTGATCTGGCTGTGATAGCTGCCAAGCCCCGGATTGCGCGCGGCAAAGTGGCGCCACGCCCGCTGGGCGCCATCCGCCGAGGCAAACGAGCCGAGCTGCACGACGTGGCTGCCACGCGCGCCGCCGACCGCAGCTGGCGCCACCGGCATTCCGCGATGGGTGGCCTGGATGACCGGATTTGAAACCATGCGTTGCGCCGCGCGGGGTGCGGGTTCGGCTGCAGGTTGGGGAGCAGAAGCCGCCGACGGTGCAATGTCGATCGCCGCGAGCCTGGCCGCCGCGGGCGCGCTCGATGCGTCGGCCAGCGCCGGCTGGGGTGCCGCTGCATCGGTTTGCGGCGCGGGCATCGCCGTTGCCGCCGCCTTGGCGAGCTCAGCCGCGTCACCGTTGGAAGCTTTTTCGGTCGCGGCCATGGCCACGGCTTCCTCTGCCAGCTTGTTCGAATCCGGGAAGTTCGCCAGCGCCAGCGCGGTCGGCTGCGCGCCTTCGGCCGCCTCCGGCGCGCCGAGCAGGCTGGCCACACGGCGGCGCGTATCTTCTGGCCGCGCCATGAACGCCCAGGTCTGCATGCGTTCCGCGAGCTTGTCTGCCGGCACGTCCTGCTGCGCCATCAGCTTGGCTTCGCGCCAGCTGCCATCCAGCGCATAGGCATAGGCCAGGTTCTGGCGGACCTTCGGTGTGTTCTCACCGCCGCGGAGCGCATCGCTCAGCGCGGCGATGCCGGTCTGGGTCTGCCCGGCCATGGCCATCGCGAGGCCATAATCCGCAGCAGGAATGCTGTCGCGATAAGTGTTGAGCGTATCCGTCGCCTCACCGCCCCTGCCCAGCGCGATATCGGCGAGCGCGAGGCTGAGCGCAGCCTTGCCGCTGTCCTCACCCAGTTGCATCGCCTCATCAAAGGCCTGACGCGCCGCCTCGAACCGGCCCGCGCGCAGATAGGCGGAGCCGAGCAGCGTGCGGTAGGCGGCATTGCGCGGGCTTGCCAGCACAGCCTGTTCGGCAAGTCCGATGGCCTTGTCCGGGCTGCCCTTGCCCAGCGCAGCCTCGGCGCTGGAGGCAAACTTGGCGTGGTTCGGCCCGCCTGCGGCGCAACCGGAAAGGAGCCCTGCCGCCAGCGCGGTGGTCAGGCAGAACCGGGCGAGCCTGTAGGTGGCCTTCCGGTCAGTCTTGCTGTCGTGTGCGGTGGTCATGGCGTGATGTCCCGGTTGAATTCGGCGTCAGGAGCGCAGTGCGCGGCGAGCGAGGTCATCGAGACCGGGCTTCGCTTCGAGAAAACGATCGAGAGCCTCGATCACGAGTTGCTGGGCGCTGCGATTATCGACGGTGCAGGCAAGCCGCAGGCGCAGATGGCGCGCCGCATCGAGCCGCAACGTGAATGCGGCCTTGCGTCCTTCCTTCAGCGCGGTGCCGCGCTCGCGGCGACTGGCAGCCGCCGAGGGCGCAGGGATCTTCAGCACATCGGCGAGAGATTCGATCCGTCGCAGCACTTCAGGCTGGGCAGGCTTGGGCAGCGGATCCGCTGCGATCGCCACGATTTCGGCAGCAGCAACAGGTGCCGCATCCTCGCCAAGATCGTTCCAGCCCAGATCATCGGCGTCCGCGCCAGCATATTCTGCGGGATATTCAGGCGCCAGCGCAGCCGAGCCGAAGCCCATGCGCTGCCGGTCCTCGGCTGTCAGCGGCATCAACTGCGGGCGCATCGCCGGCCGTGCGGCACCCTTGCGGGCAAGCAGGCTCGGGCTGAGCGAGGCGAAAGTCTTGGGTTCGGACATGATCGGCACCTTTCGCTCAGGAGCCGATCACGCGGCGGCCGAAGCCACCGGCGGGACGGGGTGCACCGGGCATCGCCGTGGCGGTGTGGCCGGGCTGAGGCACTGCGAACACGGTGCGGCGGAAGTTCTTCTCGAGCCGCTCGGAGATGTAAGTCCACAGCGCCGTGACTTCGGCGGCGGACTTGCTCCTGGGATCGACTTCCATCACCGTGCGGCCGTCGATCATCGAGGCGGCAAAATCGGTGCGGTGATGCAGCGTTATCGGCGCAACGGTGCCGTGCTGCGAAAGCGCGACAGCAGCCTCGCTGGTGATGCGTGCCTTGGGGGTTGCGGCATTGACCACGAAGATCAGCGGCTTGCCTGCGCGTTCGCACAGATCGACCGTAGCGCCCACGGCGCGCAGATCGTGCGGGCTGGGGCGCGTGGGCACCACGATCAGTTCGGCAACCGAGATCACCGACTGGATCGCCATCGTGATCGCAGGCGGGGTATCGATCACCGCAAGCTTGAAACCCTGCTGGCGCAGCACCGCGAGATCGCTCGCCAGCCGGGCCACTGTGGTCTGGGCAAATGCGGGGTATTCGGCCTCGCGCTCGTTCCACCAATCGGACAGCGAACCTTGCGGGTCGATGTCGATCAGGACGACCGGCCCGGCCCCTGCGCGCTGCGCCTGAACGGCGAGATGCCCGGACAAGGTCGTCTTGCCGGACCCCCCTTTCTGCGATGCCAAAGCCAGTACGCGCAAAGCAACCCCCTCATGGGCAAAATCGAAAAGACGGAAATGGTCTCCCGCAAAGGGATCGCAGAAGACCCTCAAATTTTGGTTAACATCGCTTGCCCCGGCCCACGGGTTTTTGCGCAGTGTGCCGCACGGGTCTGGCCAAGATCCTGTCTTTCCGCCATTAACCATCTACGCTAATTTACCTGCTACAGCCGTGTCCTGCCGGGCTATGAGGGGCACAACTTGTGCGAGGCGGCGCTGCACTGCGCTGTTAACCCAAGTTCTTCAGCCAGTGGGCATCAAGGGAGACTCGACCGGTCATGCGCGGATTTGCTCTATGGGCCGCGGCCAGCCTTGCTGTATCAAGTCTTGCCCTGCCCGCCTGTGCGCATGCGGGGCCAGTGGCCACAAATGCAGCGCCCGCATTTCCCGCAGCGCCCAGTCCGGCCACGGCCGCAGCGGTCCGCGCGGGAGTCGATGCCTGGACTGCCGGAAACTACGAGGCGGCAGTGAAGGCCTGGCAGGGCCCTGCCGCCAAGGGCGATGCCGATGCGCTGTTCAATCTCGGACAGGCGTTCAAGCTTGGTCGGGGCGTGCCGAAAGACCTCGTCAAGGCCGAAGCCTATTATGGCAAGGCCGCCCGCCTCGGTCATATCGCGGCGGCCGACAACTATGGCATCATCCTGTTCCAGACGAACCGCCAACAGGCCGCAATGCCGTGGCTCCAGTCCGCCGCCGACCGCGGCGAACCACGCGCGATGTATGTGCTTGGCATCGCATCCTATAATGGCGATTTCGCGCCGAAGGACTGGGTGCGTGCCTACGCTCTCATCACCCGTGCATCCGCCGCCGGTCTGCCGCAAGCCACCGCAAGCCTTGCGACGATGAACCAGACCATCCCCCTCGCGCAGCGCCAGATGGGCGTGAGCCTCGCGAGCGAGCTCGACCAGAAGGCCGCCGACGCGCGCGGCCGCGAACTCGCGGCTGCCGATCTTGGCGGACATCCTGACCGGCCGGGAATGCCGGACCGACCTTCGCCGCCGGTGGCTGCACCCGTACCTGTACCGGCACCTGTGGTTGCAGCGGCATCAGCGCCAGGGTCGATCGAGAAAGTCGATCTGCCACCGTCAGCTCCGGCCGCGCCCAGCTTGGCCTATCTTCCGCCCGCGTTGGAACCCGTGGCCCCGTCGCCGCCGAGGGCCGCTGCGCCCAAGCCGGCCGCGAAGCCCGTGCCTGCCAAACCAGCCCCGCCCAAGCCCGCGCCCGCGCTGGCCGCTGGCGGGGCCTACCGCATCCAGCTCGGCGCGTTCGGCGTGAAGGCCAACGCCGATGCGCTTTGGAACCGGGTGCGCGGCCGTCCTGAACTGTCCGGCCACCCGCGTCAGGACCTCCCCGGCGCGGCGACGCGCCTCCTCGCCACCGGCTTTTCGCAAGCCGGGGCGGAGCGCGCCTGCGCTGCGCTCAAGGCGGGCGGCCTCGCCTGCCTCATCGTCGCGCCCTGATCGCCTGATGCCCGAACGGATCGGCGTGCTCGATTTCGTGCGCGGCATTGCCGTGCTCGGCATTCTTGCGATCAACATCACCGGCTTCTGGGGACCGCTGCTCGCCACGTTCAACCCTGTGCTGCCGCGCCCGGAAGCGGGCGGCGCGGCGTGGTTCGTCACCGCCTACGTGCTGTTCGAAGGCAAGATGCGCGGCCTGTTCACACTGCTGTTCGGGGCCAGCATGATGCTGTTTGCCGATGCGGCGGAGCGGCGCGGCGCCAATCCCGATCTCATGCAGGTGCGCCGGCTCCTGTGGCTCATGCTGTTCGGCTACGCCCATTATGCGCTGCTGTGGTGGGGCGATATCCTGCTGCCCTATGCGGTATGCGGCCTGCTCGCCTTCTCGCTACGCCGCCTTGCGCCCGAGCCGCTGGCCGCGAGCGCACTGCTGCTGTTTCTGGCCAGCCACGGGCTCGAGATGATTGGCGATTTCAGCACCATCGCCACGGAAAGCCGCGTTTTGGCCGGCCATGGCACGCCCGCCGAAGTCTCCGAACAGGCCGCGATGATGGGCCGCATCGCCGCCTCGATCACAGCCGACATGCGTGTGCTCCATGCCGGATTCTTTGATGCCGTCCGCATCCGCCTTGGCACCGCGCCATTCCTCCCGCTCGAAAACCTCGGCGCGACGTTCTTCGAAACGTTCCCGCTGATGCTGCTGGGCATGGCGCTGCTGCGCATGGGGCTGTTTACCGGCGCGTGGTCGGAAAGCAGCGTGCGCCGCATGGCAATGATCGGCATCGGCGCGGGCGGCGCGTTGACCGGCGCGCTCATCGGCTGGGCCGCCGCGCACCACTTTCCGCCCGGTGCGATGTTCGCCGTGATGGGGTCGCTCGCCGCGATCCCCCATCTGCTGATGACGCTGGGCTATCTTGCCGTGCTGCTGCTGCTGTGGCCGCGCCTTGCGGGCAGCGCCGCCGCGCACCGCCTTGCCGCCGCCGGTCGCTGCGCCTTCACCAACTACCTCGGCACGACCTTCCTGATGTGCGCGCTGTTCGCAGGCTGGGGGCTGGGCCTCGGCGGCGTTCTCCCGCGCGCCGCGCTGCCGCTACTGGTGCTGCTGGGGTGGGCGTTGATGCTGGCATGGCCGCAATGGTGGCTCGCCCGCTTCGGCCAAGGCCCGCTCGAAGCGCTGTGGCGCAAGCTTACCTGGTGGGGCGTCCCTCGCATTTCCTGACAGGAGAGGTGGCGCCGGCCCTGCTTCGGCTCGCCCGAAGTGGAAATCAAACCGGCCGGTGTGGGGTAAGGATCAGCACACCGTCCTCCACGCGCCAGCCCTTGAGCCGCGACAGGAAATTCATGCCCAGCACGTTGGGCCCACCCTCCGCCGGCAGCACGATGGCATCGAGATCGCGCGCCACCACCGAACCGAAGCGCAGTTCGTCGATCCTCGCAGGCGCGGCGCTGACCGTGCCGTTCGCCGTCTCGACCATGGCGTCCGGTCGCAGCCGGTCGGGCTCCACGCCCGCTGCATCCGCCACGTCGCCCGAAAGCGCCGTCACCGTCGCGCCGGTATCCACCATCAGCCGCAGCGGCACGCCATTGAGCTTCGCCTTGATCCAGTAGTGCCCATCAGCGGAGAGCGGAATGCGTGTCTCCCCGCCCGCAACGGTCTGCACCGGCCCGCCGATGTCATGGAGCGCTGCATCGAAGCTCGGATCCATCCGCACGAAGCGCATCACCGCCAGCCCGAATACCGCTAGCATCAGCAAGTTGCCCGCAAACCGCACCACATCGCCGATCCGCCCACCGACCGGCCCCCTGCGCGCCGCCAGCGCGCCGCCGAGCACCACCAGCAACAACGCCGCGCACGTCAGGGCAAACAACGGCGAAAGTTGCCCCAGCCACGGGGCACCGCGCTCCAGCCAGGCGTAGATCTGCGTCATCCGATGACCTTAGCCCGCCAAACCTTGCCGCACCATTGCGGCAATTGCCGACGACCAAGCCCGATGCGCCTTAACCAAGGCTGTTAACGGCGGAAACAGGCAGCGTCCCTAGGCGGGACGCCGCTGCGAACGCCCTCGCGCAGAGCCGTATTTACGCTATTCGATAACGGAAAGGAGCGTTGTTTCCGCGATGGCCCGCACGAAGTCCCCCCTCGATCTGCTGCGCTCCCGCTGGGTCAGCGCGCCCTTCGGCTTAATTGCCATGGCGCTCGCCTCGCTGCTTGCGTTCCATATCGGCAAGGATGTGGCACAAGTTGCGTTCGGTGGATCGGAAGCCGAAGCGCACGTCGCTGCTCCCGCGCCCAAAGCTCGCCCTGTCGCGCTTGCCGCCGCACCCGCTTTGACATCCCCCACCTTGACACCGGCGGCCGCCAACAGCGCCTTCGTCGTCAAATCAATCCTCAAGATCGACGAACCCATCAAGTTCGGCCAGTATTTCTGGGACGAGAGCGCAGTCGCTAGCGGGCCCATCGTCGTGACCGTCGATCTTGCGGCGCGCACGATCTCCGTGTTCCGCGATGGGCACGAGATCGGCGCCGCCGCCATCCTCAAGGGTTATGGCACCAAGCCCACCCCCACCGGCGTGTTCCCGATCACGGAAAAGGACGCCGATCACGTCTCGAACATCTACGATGCGCCGATGCCTTGGATGCTGCGGCTGACCGCGGATGGCATCACGATCCACGGCAGCAAGGTGGAACGCGGCTATGCCACCAATGGCTGCATCGGCGTGCCCGATGCCTTCGCCAAGCGCTTGTTCGGTGTCGCCAGCCTCGGTGACCGCGTCATCATCACCGATGGCAAGCGGCTCGGCGTGGGCCAGCCGATCATCGAGAACCAGGCAGCCGCGCCCGCCGGGCAGTCAGTCCTCGCGCAACGGGATAATTGATCCACGTCCTTTTTTCCTTGCGCAGGCAGTGGCATGGTGCCCCTGAACTGCCAAAGGACCGGACATGCTGCGCCCCCACGATGAACGCCACCTCGTCAGCCGGATCGGCTGGCTGCGCGCCGCCGTGCTGGGCGCGAACGACGGGATCGTCTCCACTGCCAGTCTGATCCTCGGCGTGGCTGCCTCGGGCGCAGAGCGGCAGGCGCTGCTGGTCGCGGGGGCGGCCGGGCTCGTGGCCGGCGCGATGTCGATGGCGGCGGGAGAGTATGTCTCGGTCTCCAGCCAGTCCGATACCGAAGCCGCCGATCTTGCGCGCGAACGTGCCGAACTCGCCGCCGATCCGGTTCACGAACACGCCGAACTTGCCGCCATCTACGAGGAACGCGGCGTCGATGCGGCGACGGCCAAGGAAGTCGCCCGCCAGATGATGGCCAAGGACGCCCTCGGCGCCCACGCGCGCGACGAATTGCATCTCAACGCCACGACAGCCGCGCAGCCGGTGCTCGCCGCGATGGCCTCGGCGCTGATGTTCACCGGCGGGGCATTTCTGCCGCTGCTGCTCGCCGCGATCCTGCCGATGGAGCTGATGGTGGCAGGCACGGC
>CANCET010000027.1 GCA_947375105.1 Sphingomonadaceae bacterium | reverse complement strand
GACGATCGTCGATTTGGCCGGCGCGCCGGACTGCAGCGAAGGCGATTGGCTGGGTCTGGACTATGCCTTGCCGGAAGCGGCCGCTTCGAGCGGGCTTTCGCAATACGAATTGCTGACGCTGTTGGGCCGCCGATTTGCCCGAACGGGATGAATTGTTGTTATCCCCGTATGGTTTATTGCGCTGCACATACTGCATCTGCTAATGCATCTGCATAATCGCAGATGGGCGCGTACAAAAATGGCAAACGCAGCGAAGGATGGCGATACTGTCATCATCAAGAAGTACGCCAACCGGCGGCTCTACAACACGCGGACTTCCAGCTACATCACGCTTGATCACCTCGCGCAGATGGTCAAAGAAAACATTGAATTCAAGGTCTTGGACGCCAAGACCGGTTCCGATTTGACGCACACGATCCTCACGCAGATCATCATGGAAGAAGAAGCCAGCGGCGAGCAGATGCTGCCGACGAGCTTCCTGCGCCAGCTGATCGCGATGTACGGCAATTCGATGCAGGCGCTTCTACCGAGCTATCTTGAAGCCTCGATGGAGCATTTCCGCGAGAATCAGGTAAAGCTGCGCAAGGCCATCGAAGACAGCATCGGTGCCAATCCGCTCGCGCAGATCGCGCAGCGCAACATGGAGCTGTTCAAGGCTGCGACCGCCGCATTCGTGCCCGGCGCAGTGCAGGCGGCTGAGGCCGAGAAGAGCGCGGCCACTCCCGCTGACGACGAACTGGCCGCACTCCGCCAACAGATGGCCGACATGCAGAAGAAGCTGGACCAGCTGGCTGGCTGAATAGGGCGGGCAATCTCTGACACGAGCATTGCCCGAATCCCCGAAGCGCCCTAACCGGCGCGCATGAGCCAGAACGCATCGATCAAGCACGCCCTGCCCGTCCTGCGGCAGGATGATTTCGCCCAGTGGTATCAGGCAGTGATCGCCGAAGCCGAACTCGCCGAGGAATCGGGCGTGCGCGGGTGCATGGTGATCAAGCCGTGGGGCTATGGCATCTGGGAACGCATCCAGAAGCTGATGGACGAACGCATCAAGGAAGCGGGCGTCGAGAACTGCTATTTCCCGCTGTTCATTCCGCTTTCGTACTTCGCGCGGGAGGCTGAGCATGTGGAGGGCTTTGCCAAGGAAATGGCGGTCGTCACGCATCACCGGCTGATCTCGGATGGGAAGGGCGGGCTTGTGCCCGATCCCGAAGCGAAGCTGGAAGAGCCGCTGATCGTGCGGCCGACGTCTGAGACCGTGATCGGCGCAGCGATGGCGCGCTGGATCCAATCGTGGCGTGATCTGCCGCTGCTCACCAACCAGTGGGCCAATGTGGTGCGCTGGGAAATGCGCACGCGCATGTTCCTGCGCACGAGCGAGTTCCTGTGGCAGGAAGGCCATACCGCCCACGCTGACGAAGCCGATGCCATGACTGAAACGCTGCGTGCGCTGGAAATGTACCGCAGCTTTGCCGAAGACGTGCTGGCAATGCCGGTTGTGGCCGGGCCCAAGCCCGAGAATGAGCGCTTCCCTGGCGCGGTCGAGACGTTCTCGATCGAGGCGATGATGCAGGACGGCAAGGCGCTGCAGGCGGGCACTTCGCACTATCTGGGCACCACGTTCTCGGAAGCGGCAGGCATCCGCTACCAGGACAAGGAGGGGCAGCAGACGCTGTGCCACACGACCAGCTGGGGCGTTTCGACGCGCATGATCGGCGGCGTGATCATGGTCCATGGCGATGATGACGGGCTGCGCACGCCGCCGCGCATTGCGCCGCAGCAGATCGTGATCCTGCCGATGCTGCGCGACAACGATGGCGATGCGGCGCTGCTGGAATACTGCGCCGCACTGCGGGCCAAGCTGGCTGCGCTTTCAGTGTTCGACGAGAAGGTGCGCGTGCTGCTCGACAAGCGTCCCGGCAAGGCCACCGCCAAGCGCTGGGGTTGGGTGAAGAAGGGCGTGCCCTTGATCCTCGAGATCGGCGGGCGCGATGCGGAAGGCGGGCAGGTTTCCGTGCTGCGCCGCGACCGGCTGTGGCGCGAGGATGGCAAGGCCAACTTCACCGGCATGGCGCAGGATGATTTTGTTGCCAGCGCGGCTGCTGAACTGGAAGCGATCCAGAGTGCGCTTTACACCGAGGCGCGCGTACGGCGCGATGCGCAGATCGAGCGCGGGATTTCGGATCTTGCGGGCCTTGCGGCATACTTCTCCGAAGACAAGGACTTCCCGGGCTGGGTGGAACTGTGCTGGTCGCGGCCCACGGGCGCGGCGCTCGACAAGGTTGTCGAGCAGCTCAAGGCACTGAAGTTGACGATCCGCAACACGCCGATGGACGCTGCGCCAGTGGTGGGCGTGTGCCCATTTACTGGGGAGCTTGCGGTAGAGCGGATCCTGGTGGCGCGCGCCTATTGACCTTTGGGGCAGGGTTATCCGGACTTCGCTCGACACGTACGCGGGTTGGGGTAAGGTTTTGGGCATGAAGACGATTCTTGCGCTCCCGCTGCTCGCCCTGGCCCTGCCAACTGCCGCCTTTGCCGCGCCTGAAGATGCCGTCACGCAATCTCGGCTCGAGGCCGATATCGCGCGGCTCGTGGCATTTGGCACGCGGCACACGATGTCGTCACAAGATGATCCCAAGCGCGGGATTGGTGCGGCGCGGCGCTGGGCGGAAGGGGAGTTTCGCAAGACCAGTGCGGCGTGCGGTTCGTGCCTCGAAATCGTGCTCCCTGAAACCGTGGTGAAGGACAACGACCGCGTGCCGGTGGCGACGCGGCTTGTCGATGTCGTGGCGATCCAGCGCGGCACCAAGCGGCCGAACGAGGTCGTGATCGTGCAGGGGCATATCGACAGCCGCAATTCCGATGCGATGGACGGCGTGGGCGATGCGCCGGGCGCGAACGACGATGGTTCGGGCACCGCGCTCGTGCTGGAAGCGGCGCGGGTGCTTTCGAAGGCGAAGTTTGCCGGGACGATCGTCTATGCCGTGCTTTCGGGCGAGGAGCAGGGGCTCTATGGCGGCAAGCTGCTGGCCGAATATGCCAAGGCGCAGGGCTGGACGGTGAAGGCCGTGCTCAACAACGATATCGTCGGCAATTCGCGCGGGTCTGACGGGCTGGTGGACGATACCCATGTGCGGGTGTTTTCCGAAGGGCCGCGCGATGATGCGAGCGAGCGGGCACGGGCGGCGCAGCGCGCGATCGGCGGGGAGAACGACAGCCCTTCGCGCAATCTCTCGCGCTGGCTGGCCGGTCAGGACGGCGCCGGCTTTTCCGTGCGGCAGGTGTGGCGCGCGGACCGCATGGGGCGCGGAGGGGACCACCTGCCGTTTCAGGAACTGGGCTATCCGGCGGTGCGGTTTAGCGTTGCGGTGGAGAACTACGAGCGGCAGCATCAGAATGTGCGGACCGAAGGCGGACGTCCGTTTGGCGATACGATGGAGGCGATGGACTTCGCCTACCTCGCCAAGGTGACGCGCACCAACGTGCGCGCGCTGGCGAAGCTGGCTGCGGCGCCGATGCCGCCAGCAGCGAAGGTGACCGCAGCAGTGCAGACCTTCACGGATGTGGACTGGACAGCCTCGCCCGGCGCGGCGGGCTACCGCGTGTGGCAGCGGCGGACCGATGCGGCGGGCTGGGACGCCAAGCCCGTGGCCGAAACCGCCGAAACGCATCTGCGGCTAGAGGGCGTGCGCGGCGATGACTGGTTCTTCGGGGTGAGCGCCGTGTCGGCGGACGGTTCGGAGAGCCCGGTGGCTTCGGCGGTGCCGGGCGGGGCATTCGTGCCCGAGGCAAGCCCCAAGCCCTGAGGCGCTTCTTGCCATCGGGCTCGTCAAGGGCCAGAGGCTAGGTCATGGCAATTCGCAAGCAGACGCCGAACGGGCCCGACGGCCTTCCCACCCGCGACCAGGTGCTCGCCTTCATCTCGGAGTGCGAGGAGCCCGCGGGGAAGCGCGAGATTTCCAAGGCATTCGGCCTCAAGGGCACCGAGAAGATCGCGCTCAAGGCGCTGCTCAAGGACATGGCCGAGGAAGGGCTGATCGACGGCAATCGCAGCGCGTTCCACCGCTTGGGCGGGGTGCCGCGCGTGACAGTGCTGCGCGTGCTGGAAATCGAGGACGGGCAACCGCTGGCGATCCCGGACAGCTGGCAGCCGGATGACGGCGCGCCGCCGCCGCGCGTGCGGATCATCGAGCCGCGCGGGAAGGCAAAGAGCGCGCATAGTGCTCTCAAGGTGGGCGACCGGGTGCTGGCGCGCACCGAGGAAGCGGGCCGGGGCCTGATCGCACATGTGATGAAGAAGCTGCCGACGCGCACCGAGCAGCTTTTGGGTGTTGTCGAGTTCGACGGGGCAGGCAAGCCTTGGCTTGCCCCTGTGGACAAGCGTGTGCGCAATGCTGTGCAGATTGCGGATCTGGGCGGGGCAATCGAGGGCCAGCTCGTGCTGGGCGAGCCCGTCAGCAAGAGCCCGCGCGCCGGGCTCAAGGTGACCGACGTGCTGGGCGATCCGCTGGCGCCGCGCGCGTTCAGCCTGATTGCGATCCACAAGCACGGCATTCCCTTCGTGTTTCCGCAGGAAGCGCTCGACGAGGCGGCGGTGGCTGCAGGCATGGCGCTTTCGGAAAGCGACCGCGAGGACCTGCGCGATTTGCCGATTGTCGCGATCGATCCGGTCGACGCGCGCGACCATGACGACGCGATCTGGGCCGAGCCGGATGGGGCTGGCGGTTTCCGCGCGGTCGTGGCGATTGCCGACGTGAGCTTTTATGTGCGGCCGGGCGGAGCCGTCGACCGGGAGGCGCGCAAGCGCGGCAATTCGGTCTATTTCCCCGACCGCGTGGTGCCGATGTTGCCGCATGTGCTGAGCGGCGAGGTCTGTTCGCTGAAAGTGGGTGCGGACCGCGCGGCCATGGCCTGCCATCTGACGATTGATGCCGAGGGGCGGATCACGGGCTGGCGGTTCACCCGCGCGCTGGTGCGGATTGCCGAGGTCATTTCCTATGAGGAAGCACAGCGGCGGATCGATGCGCATGAAGCGGCGCCGCATCTCCTGAACTTGTGGGCTGCGTGGCGGCTGCTGGAGAAGGCCCGCGATGCGCGTGATCCGCTGGCGCTGGAACTGCCCGAGCGGCAAGTGGTGCTCGATGCGGGCGGCAAGATTGCCGAGATCGCCATCCGCGAGCGGCTTGATGCGCACCGCGTGGTGGAGGACTTCATGATCTCGGCCAATGTCGCGGCGGCAAAGGCGCTTGAGGCGAAGGTTGCGCCGGTGGTCTACCGCATCCACGAGCCGCCGAGCCGCGAGAAGCTGGTCACGCTGAAGGACTACCTCGCCACGTTCGGGCGCAAGCTGGCGCTGGGGCAGGTGATCACGCCGGGGCTGTTCAACCGGATGCTCAAGGACGTGACCGACGAGGCCGAGAAGGCACTGGTGATGGAAGCCGTGCTGCGCAGCCAGACGCAGGCCTATTACGGGCCGCGCAATGCCGGGCACTTCGGGCTCGCGCTCGGGAGCTATGCGCATTTCACCTCGCCGATCCGGCGCTATTCGGATCTGCTGGTGCACCGCGCGCTCGTGGATGCGTGGCATCTGGAGCAGCCGCGGCCCGAGGCGGATGCAATTCCGGCGACATCCGGGCTGGCGGACCGCGACCGTAGCGATCTTGCGCGGATCAGCGATGCGATCAGCAAGACCGAGCGCCGCGCGATGGAGGCCGAGCGTGATACGGTCGACCGCTATGTCGCGGCCTGGCTATCGGGCCGGGTGGGCGAAGTGTTCGATACGCGGATCACCGGCGTGCAGAAGTTCGGAGTGTTCGCGACGATCATCGGGCTTGGCGGCGATGGGCTGGTGCCCGTCTCGACTCTCGGGACCGAGCGGTTTGCGCATGACGAGAAGCGGCAGGTGCTGGTCGGCGAGGAAACCGGCGAGACCTTTGCGATGGGCATGATCCTGAAGCTGCGGCTCGCAGAGGCCAACCCGTTGACCGGTGCGTTGAAGTTCGAACCGGTGGATCTGCCCGAAGGCGCGGGGCGGATCGAGCCGCGTGGGGGCCGACTGCATGACCGCGGTGAGCAGCGCGGGCCGCGCAAGGCGGGCGGGCATGTGGTGGGCCCGCGTGGGAGGCCGAAAAACATCCGGCATCAGGGGCGCAAGCGGTAAGCCGCCCTAACTGAACGAATCGATGCCGTGCTCGTCGATGCTGCCGGGGACGATCATCAGCACGCAGGGCAATTGGCCGAGGTGCGAGGTGAAGTGCGTGACCAGCGGGCCGGGATTGCCTTCAGCCGCTGCGCCCAGCACCAGCGCCGAAACCTCCGGATGTTCGCCGAGATATTCGCGCACGACTTGCGGGCCATTTCCCGTGCGCACCGCCACGGCAGGCGTGAGGCCGGATTCGCTGGCGAGGCTGCCCGCGGCGGTGCGTGCCAGATCTTCGGCGCGTTCGCTGGCCTCCGCCTCGATGGTTGCCTGGATGCTGCCGAACACGACGAATTCCTGGCGCGGGACGAGCGCAAGGATATGGACGGTGCCGCCCGTGCGGACCGCACGGCGGGCCGCGAAGCGCAGCGCGCGGCGCGCTTCTTCTGTCTCGTCCATGATGACGAGATAGACCCGCTGCTTTGCGTGTGCTTGGGCGCCGGTCGTGCCGCCTGCCTCGAAAGTCGTCCCAACCATACCTTCCCCCTGCGATATCGTGCCTGCACGCGCTGATCGCACTGCCGGTTATTCGGCAGGGTCATGCGTATTGGCCTAATTCGTATGCGCCGCAAGCGCCAAGAGGCTTGACCCGCCATGCCCGGGTGGCGAAATGACGCGCCATGTGCCAAGGGCGTGTCCGTGCAGCGGGCGCTCCCCAAAGCCCGGCCACTACAACGGAAAAGAGCTGCCCATGCCGATCCAGATCAAGATGCCCGCGCTGTCACCGACGATGGAGGAGGGCACGCTGGCCAAGTGGCTGGTCAAAGTGGGCGACAAGGTTTCCTCCGGCGATATCATGGCCGAGATCGAGACCGACAAGGCGACGATGGAGTTCGAGGCGGTTGACGAGGGCACGGTGGTGGCCATCGAGGTGGCCGAAGGCACCGAAGGCGTGAAGGTCGGCACCGTGATCGCGACGATTGCGGGCGAAGATGATGGCGATGCGCAAGTGCCTGCGGCTCCGGCTGCTGCGCCTGTTTCAGCCCCCGTTGCTGCGCCGACACCCGCGCCTGTTGCAATTCCGGCTCCCGCTCCAGTTGTTGCCGCGACGACGCCCGCCCCGGCCAACGCTGGTGAGCGTGTCGTGGCGAGCCCGCTGGCGAAGCGGATTGCTGGCGAGAAGGGCATCGATCTTGCCACGGTGACCGGCAGCGGGCCGCACGGGCGGATCATCAAGGCGGACCTGGACGGCGCGGCACCGGCTGCAGCGGCTCCCGTTGCGGTTTCGGCTCCCGCTCCTGCGGCGGCTCCGGCTGCGGCTGCTGCGCCGGTGGCGGCTGCCGCACCTGCGCCGTTCAGCACCGACATTCCGCACGAGGCGGTCAAGCTTTCCGGCATGCGCAAGACCATCGCGCGCCGCCTGACCGAAGCCAAGGCGACCGTGCCGCACTACTATCTCACGGTCGATATTAGCCTCGACAAGCTGCTCAAGCTGCGCGCAGAGTTGAACTCGGCGCTGGCCGGGCAGGGCGTGAAGCTTTCGGTGAACGACCTGCTCATCAAGGCGCTGGGCAAGGCGCTGATCCTCGCGCCCGATGCCAACGTGAGCTTTGCGGGTGATACCCTCATCCGCTATTCGCGCGCGGACATTGCCGTTGCGGTCTCGATCCCGGGCGGGCTGATTACGCCCATCGTGACCGGCGCTGACGTCAAGTCGATCTCGGCAATCCAGAAGGACATGGCCGATCTGGCTGCGCGGGCGAAGGCAGGAAAGCTGGCCGCGCACGAGTATCAGGGTGGCACCGCCAGCCTGTCGAACCTCGGCATGTTCGGCATCAAGCAGTTCGAAGCGGTGATCAATCCGCCGCAGGGCATGATCATGGCCATCGGCGCGGGTGAGAAGCGGCCCTATGTGATCGACGATGCGCTGGGGATCGCGACCGTGATGTCTGCCACCGGCAGCTTCGACCACCGCGCCATCGACGGAGCGGAAGGCGCACAGCTGATGCAGGCGTTCAAGACGCTGATCGAAGCGCCGCTTTCGCTGGTTGCGTGATGCCGCCCGATGCTACTTGGAGGGATTGGCTGACGCTTTTCGGAGTGGTCGCAGCATTCGCAGCTGTAGTAGTCCCCTTGTGTGGTCTTGCGTGGGCAGCTGTGTTTTACACAATTGCTCGCCGCCGAGAAATCAAGCATCACGAGTTTGAGCGTGTTTTCAAGGTAATGGATCACCTTGGGCAAACGGGCGGTAGTATTGCTTCGAAGATGGCTGCGGCTTACGAACTGAGAAAATATCCGCAATATAGTGACGTAATTATCAGATTGTGTGAGCAGGCAGATATAGTTGGGCCTTCGTCAAAGATGCTCAAAGATGAGATGATGCTGACTGCACAAATTCTCAAGGAAAAAAATCGTGGCTGACCAATACGACCTCATCGTTCTCGGCTCGGGCCCCGGCGGCTATGTTGCGGCGATCCGCGCGGCGCAGCTCGGCCTCAAGGTCGGCATTGTCGAGCGCGAGCTTCTTGGCGGCATCTGCCTCAACTGGGGCTGCATCCCGACCAAGGCGTTGCTGCGTTCGGCCGAAGTGTTCACCCAGATGAAGCACGCTGCGGCCTATGGTCTGGCGGCGGACAATATCCGCGCTGACATCGATGCGGTGGTGAAGCGCTCGCGCGGGGTGGCCAAGCAGCTCAACCAGGGCGTCACGCACCTGATGCGCAAGAACAAGATCACCGTGCACATGGGCAATGGCGTGCTCAAGGGCGGCGGCAAGGTCGAAGTGACCGGCGACAAGGGCACCGAAGTGCTTTCCGCCAAGCATGTAATCGTCGCGACGGGCGCGCGCGCCCGCGATCTGCCGTTTGCCAAGGCGGACGGCGAGCGCATCTGGACCTACCGCCATGCGATGGTGCCGCCCGCGATGCCGACCAAGCTGCTGGTCATCGGATCGGGCGCGATCGGCATCGAGTTTGCCAGCTTCTACAACGACATGGGCGCGGACGTTACGGTCGTCGAGATGATGGACCGGATCGTGCCGGTGGAAGATGCGGACGTTTCGGCGTTCCTCGAAAAGTCGCTGACCAAGCAGGGAATCAAGATCCTGACCGGCGCGGGCGTGGAGAGCATCACCACGAGCGCGGCGGGCGTGAAGGCCAAGATCAAGGGTAAGGACGGCGCGGCCGCCGAGCATGATTTCAGCCATGTCATTGTAGCCGTGGGCATTGTGCCCAACACCGAGAACATCGGCCTCGAAGCGCTGGGCGTTGCGGCGGAGCGCGGGATCGTCGCCATCGACGGTTATGGCCGCACCAATGTTTCGGGCGTGTGGGCCATCGGCGACGTGACGCCGGGGCCATGGCTGGCGCACAAGGCGAGCCATGAGGGCGTAATTGCGGCGGAAGCCATCGCGCAGGCGCTGGGCAACACCGAAGTCCACCCGCACGCCATGGACCGGCTCAATATCCCCGGCTGCACCTACTGCCACCCGCAAGTGGCGAGCGTGGGCCTGACTGAGGCCAAGGCAAAGGAAGCGGGCTACGAGCTGAAAGTCGGCACGTTCCCGTTCATCGGCAACGGCAAGGCCATCGCGCTGGGCGAGGCCGAGGGCTTCATCAAGACTGTGTTCGATGCGGCAACCGGCGAATTGCTCGGTGCACACATGATTGGCGCAGAAGTGACCGAGCTGATCCAGGGCTATGTCGTGGGCAAGACGCTGGAAACGACCGAGGCTGAGCTGATGCACACGGTGTTTGCGCACCCGACGCTTTCGGAAATGATGCACGAGAGCGTGCTCGCGGCTTACGGGCGCGCGATCCATATCTGATCCCGCGTCCGCAGTGCCCACGCATGACGTCATCGTGCTGGGCGCGGGTGCGGCGGGGCTGTTTTGTGCAGGTCTGGCAGGCCAGCGCGGCAAGCGTGTCGCGCTGCTCGACCATGCCGATGAACCGGGCAAGAAGATCCTGATCTCGGGCGGCGGGCGGTGCAATTTCACGAACGTCCACACCGCGCCGGACCGCTACCTTTCGGAGAACCCCCATTTCGCGCGCTCTGCGCTGAGCCGGTACACGCCGGCAGATTTCATCGCGCTGGTCGAACGGTATGGCATCGCCTGGCACGAGAAGACGCTCGGCCAGCTGTTTTGCGATGGGTCGGCCAAGCAGATCGTGGCGATGCTGGTCGCAGAATGCCGGGCCGGCGGGGTGGACTTGCGCTGCGGTCAGCCGGTCGGCGCGGTGGACCATGCTGACGGGTTGTTTCGCGTGGCGTTCGGGGCGGAGACGGTGGCTGCGCCTGCGCTGGTGATTGCGACAGGCGGGCCGTCTATCCCCAAGATGGGCGCGACCGGCTTCGCTTATGATCTGGCGCGCAAGTTTGGCCTGAAAGTGGTGCAGCCGCGCCCGGCGCTGGTGCCGCTGACGTTATCGGGCGAGGACGCACTGTTCCGCGAGCTTTCCGGGGTATCCGCCGAGGTGGTCGCGTACAGCGGCAAGACGGCGTTTCGCGAGGCCGCGCTATTTACGCACCGGGGGCTTTCAGGGCCGGCAATCCTTCAGGTTTCATCCTACTGGCGCCCCGGCGGCCATGTCGAGATCGACTTCCTGCCCGATAGGCCCGACGACTGGCTGCTGGCCGCCAAGCGCGAGCGCCCGCGCGCGGCCTTGGCAAAGGTGCTGGGTGCGGCGCTGCCCGAACGGCTTGCCGGGCAACTGGCCGAGCATGTCGGGCTGGCTGGCGAGATGGGCCAGACGCAGGACAAGGCGCTGCGGGCAGCCGAGGCGCGGCTGCGGCGGTGGAGCTTCACCCCGAGCGGCAGCGAAGGCTTTGCCAAGGCCGAAGTGACGGCGGGCGGGATCAGCACGGCAGGCCTTTCCTCGCGCACAATGGGCGCGATAGCGGTGCCGGGGCTCTTTGCCATAGGAGAGGCAATCGACGTGACAGGCTGGCTCGGCGGATACAATTTCCAGTGGGCCTGGGCGAGCGCACATGCCGCCGCCGCCGCTCTGGCTGAAATTCCATGAGGCAGTTCGCTGGCTAGCGGGTTATGCTTAGCGCAGAACGATTCCGTAAGGATTGACCTGAGACAGTCGGTCTGCGGCTTGTCCTGACCGCCAGCCGGGGAGTGCGCGATGACCCTCTACACCGACCTCGCTCCGACGGCAGGCTTCGACCTGACCGGCGATCCCTTCATCGATTCGCTGTTTTCCCCGCAGGATTACTTCCGGACCAAATGGGCCACGGTAACCGGCGGCACGACGCAAATCAGCTACAGCTTTGCGTTCCTCGACGGCGTCGCCTCGAAGTTCACCCCCAAATATGGCAGCGAACCGACGGCCACGCAGCATTTCGGCGTTACCGATGCACAGATCCCCGGGATCAGCCTTGCCTTCCAGCGCTGGGCCGATGTTGCCAACGTGTCGTTCACCAAGGTGGCGGAAACCGCCGCCGGCGTCGTCGGCGATATCCGCATCGCGTTCTCTTCGGCGGTGTCTGACAAGTTCTGGGGCTATACCAAGATCTTCAGCAACGGCGGCGATCCTTCACAAGGCGATATCTGGATCGAGCCGGGCATCAAGGGCGGTACGTTCCAGCCCTTCACGTATGATTTCACGGCCATGATGCACGAGATCGGCCATGCGCTGGGCCTGGATCATCCCTTTGAGGGGAATATCATCCCGGCAGGCTATGACGACGCCCGCTACACGATCATGTCGTACACCTCGCCAAAGGGCGATTTCTTCTTCCAGCCCGGTGCAAGCGAGGCGCAATACATCGTCATCACGCCGGGGGTCTACGATATCGAGGCGGTGCAGCGGATCTACGGCGCGAACATGTCGTTCCACACCGGCAACGACGTCTACGTCTTCAAGCCCGACCAGCCCGTCTACCAGACGATCTGGGATGCCGGCGGCGCGGACACGCTGGACCTGAGCGCCTTCACCAAGGGCTGCTCGATCACGCTGGTGCCTGGCACATATTCGCTACTCGGCTATCCGACGACCACGCTCGACGCCAATATCGGCATTGCCTTCAATTGCACGATCGAGAATGCGCGGGGCGGGCAGGGCAATGACACCATCGTCGGCAACGATGCGGGGAACCAACTGCGCGGCAATGGCGGTGACGACACGATCAGCGGCGCCAATGGCAGCGACGTGATCGACGGCGGTCTGGGCAACGATACAGAGAAGGGCGGGTCCGGAAACGATACGTTCCTGGCCGGAATCGACCGCGGCAACGATACCTTGAACGGCGGCGACGGGATCGACACGATCAGTTACGCGGCGGCAAAGGCCGGGGTCGCGATCAATCTCGCCGGGGGAACGGCCAACGCATCGGCGGCAAGCCTTGGCACCGACACGCTCGTCTCGATCGAGGCGGTGATCGGCAGCGCATTCAACGATACGCTCACCGGCGGCGCGGCGGCAGAGACGTTTATCGGCGGCGCGGGCGACGATACGATCAGCGGTGGCGCCGGGCTCGATACTGCGAGCTACGCCACTGCCAAAGCGGCCGTCGTGGTCAACCTTTCGCTGACGACGGCGCAGAACACTGGCGGCGGCGGGGTGGACACGCTGAGCGGCATCGAGAACGTTACAGGATCGGCATTTGGCGACACCCTGACAGGCAGCAGCGCGGCGAACGTGCTGGATGGTGGCGCCGGCGCGGATGTGATGGCAGGCGGGCTGGGCAGCGATACATACAAGGTCGACAATACGGGCGATGTCATCCGCGAAGGGCCAGGGACGGAGCGCGATCTCGTCATCGCGGGCGTGAGCTTCACCCTGGCTGATAACGTCGAGAACCTGACCTTGGGCGGCACCGCTGCGATCGCCGGGACGGGCAACGCGCTGGCCAATATCCTGTACGGCAATGGCGCGGCCAACGTGCTTTCAGGCGGGGCAGGAACGGATACACTGTTCGGCCGCGGCGGAGACGATGTGCTGATCGGCGGTGCTGGCGCCGATACCATGACAGGCGGGGCCGGTGCGGATACCTTTCGCTTCGCGAGCGGCGAATTTGGCGGTCTGACCGTCACGAACTGCGACCGTATCCTCGATTTCAGCCATGCCCAAGGCGACCGGATCGATCTTTCCGCGATCGACGCGAACACGGCCAACGGCGCGGGCGACGACCCCTTCAGCTTTATCGGCAGCGATTCCTTCGGGCACATCGCTGGGCAGCTCAAGATCGCGGAGGTATCCGGCCTGACCATCCTCGAGGGCGATCTCAACGGCGACGGGCTTGCCGATTTTCTGATCCGCTGCAACGGCGCGCCGGCATTGGTGGTGGGCGACATTGTGCTGTGAGGCGTGAAGTCGTCCGGGCTCAAGCGCTGTAGTCCGGATGCAACAATCCCGGGGCAAGGCCGGGCAGGATGGTCATGCGTTCGGCTGTAGTGGCCCCTGGCGCAAGACCGGCTCGCCTGCGATGCGAAGGGATGGACGGTGTCCAAGACAATTACTGGGACAAGAGCCGCTGATGTCCTGAAGGGCAGCCAGATACGGGACCTGATGTACGGCGTGGGCGGCAATGACACCCTGTACGGTTACGACGGGAACGACCTCATCAACGGCGGCAGCGGCAAAGACCGCATGTACGGCGGGCGCGGCGACGACGTCTATGTCGTGGATAATTCGGGTGACAAGGTCTTCGAGCAGGCGGGCGAGGGCACAGATCTCGTTATGGCGGCGCAGAGCTTCTATCGTCTGACGGACAATGTCGAAAATCTCACATTTGCCACGGCTCGGAATCATCTGGGATACGGCAACGACCTCGGCAACGTGATCGTGGGCAACAAGGGGCACGACAAGCTGTTTGGCGGTGAAGGTGCCGACACGCTCTTTGGCGGCGGCAACGGCGACTTTCTGTCCGGCGGTGCGGGCAACGACAAGCTGTACGGTGAAGCCGGGAAGGACAACCTGAACGGCGGCGAGGGGAACGATCTGCTGGATGGCGGTACGGGCGCAGACCGCATGTTCGGCGGGCGCGGCGATGACGTATACCTTGTCGACAATGTGAAGGACCTGGCCTTCGATCTGTTCGGCGGCGGCAAGGACGAGGTCCGGACGAGCGTCGATCATACCCTGAGCGCGAATATCGAGATGATGACCATCGTCGGGGTCGAGGCGGTGAACGGCACCGGCAACTCGCTTGATAATACCATGTCCGGCAACGATGCGAGCAACGTTCTCGATGGCATGAGCGGCAACGATACGCTGGATGGCCGCAAGGGCAATGACGTGCTGACTGGCGGCGCAGGGGCAGATCGGTTTGTGTTCTCGACGGTGCCGAGCACGGCTATCAACGCGGACATCATCACGGATTTCGCGCGCGCGGAGCACGACAAGATCGCGCTCTCGATCGATATCTTCACGGATTTCACTGATCTCGGCCGCATATCTCCCGATGCCTTCCTCGCAAGCAGCAGCGCGACTCGGGCCGAACAGGATGGACAGTATCTGATCTACAACACCACCAGTGGCGCGCTTTACTATGATCCGGAAGGGCTTGACGGCCGCGGCGCGATCAAGATCGCGGAGCTGGGCGATGTCGTGCATCCGGTGCTGCAGTGGACTGATTTCGTCATCATCTGAGGCATGGCGGACAGGTGTCTGCAAAACATCTTGTCCATAGCGTTGAAAATATACGTTTATTTTAAACTGATTTGTTTTGCTCCCACACTTGCTCACCGTGACCTCCCTCGTCAGGTTTTTGGGCGCGCGTTGTGCCGTGCTTTTACGGCGCGTGAAAACTGGGTGTGCCAAGCGCGCGGGTGCTGCAAACCAACCGTGTAGTAGGCGCACCGATCTTCCGGCCCTATGTTATTTGCGTGCGCTCAAGGCGCAGCCATCTGTCTGGGCCCAGCTCAGACGTCTATCGGCGCCCGCGCCGCCCTTGCGCCATTCAGACGGTACTCAACGAGGAGACGCTGACGCTGCGCGGAGGCGGTGCGGACGAGGAACATGGGGCGGTATCGTACCGCGCTAGCTGGTCCGGATGGTGGTATCATCACCCTACGAAACTGTTTTTGCCGCCTAATCGCAATGCGGCGAGGTTCTTTTGACAGCGTCTGTCAATCCGATAAAGGATGGCCGATGTCAAAAATGCGTATCTTTTTGGATCATGCGATCCTCATGATCGTGAACGCATTTTTGTATCTGAGGCATCCTGTCTGGTTCGGCCGAACTGCACTGAGGCTTCATCGGCTGCCCAACGTGGCAGCGCCAAAATCATTCCGCGAAAAGCGGATGTGGCGCCTGATTTTCGATCGCAATCCGCTTCTGATCATGTTTGGGGACAAGCTTGCAACGAAAGCGTGGATGACGGACCGCGCGCCTGAATTGATAAGTGCCCCGACGATTTGGATCGCCAAAAATGCCTCCGACTTGCAAGACAAGATTTTTGCCAAAGAAATTGTCATCAAGGCAAACAGAGGGTGCGGTCAAAACATTTTTATCGATGATGAATCTTGCATAAAACCTGAAATTTATCTCAAAATAAGTCAATGGATGAATCGGTCATATTATGAAAATTTTGGCAAAAGATACTGGCCAAAGATTGATCAGATAATTTTTGCGGAAAAATATATAGATTCCAATCGTCAATCTATTTTGGATTTAAATTTATTTTGTTGTGAGGGGCGGGTTCTGTTTGTTGTTGTGACAAGTGGCGAAAAGACAAAAAATGAGACGGTGGCATATTTTTCTGCAGACGGCAGAAGAATTTTTTCCGTAGAAAACAGTAAGGTTTATGTAAAAAATTGGCTTCCATCCGATTTCGAGCTGCCAAATTGTTTTGAGAGAGCTGTAAAATTGGCGTCAGATCTTTCGAGGTCGATTGATTTTGTTCGCGTTGATTTAATGTGTGCAAGTGACCATTTGTATGCGTGCGAGATGACTCCATTGCCCGGCGTCGGAAGCTACATGCAAACCGGCTTCGTCGAAGCTCAGATGAGAGAGTGGGATCTTCAAAAATCGTGGTTCATGCAGACAAAGCAAAGGGCATTCACGCACACGTATCAGCACGCACTACAGCGGCAGCTTACGCGCAAAGCTTAGTCGACGGGAATGCCGTAAGTATCCCGTGATAAGTGCGGGCTTCTTCTAGTAAGTTGCTGAAAATAAGCCGATATCGCGGGCTCTCTCGCTCGGCTTGCCGATTATCACGTGGCCCCATGTTGCCGCAATCTTGTCACGGGGCCGCTGCGCATCCTCCCGATCCAACTTCCGCAAGCGCCTGATGAGCCGGGCAACGTTGATCTCTGCAATGCCGGCCCACTCGCAATGTACGCTTCAATCCTGGTCGGCTGTCCTGCCAGAAATTCCGGCGCGTGGCTTTCCAGCGAGATTGGCGAGCCGCGCTCAGATTCAAGCGAGCACGGCATCAGGGGCCATGTGGCAATTTGTGTCGAGAAGCTCGGAAATATGATTTAAATCAATAGTTTATGGCGGACAGGGTGTCCGCATAATAAATCCCATATTATATTGAAAAAATATGATTTTATTTAACGGACTTCCTGCGCTCCCACACTTTTTCCCACACCTGCCCATCGTGACCCCCTCATGTCAGGTTTTGTCAGGTTCTCGCGCGCGCGGAATGCGCCGCTTTTACGGCGCGGGAAAACTCCATTGAAGCGGAGCGCGGATTCAGCCTTTTCGGTGTGCAACGGTCGCGCCCCTAGTTCCCCCTAGGCCCTGTTGACAAAAGGGATTCCCAAACGCCGCTGGTTCTGATTCAAGGCTGCTCTTTGGGGAGCAGTCATGGGTCGTGGGGATTTGTCGGATGCAGAATGGGAGCTGATCGGCCCGCTGCTCCCATCTGAGCGGGGGCGCTGGGCGCGACCTGCTGGCGATAACCGGCGTTTCCTCAACGGCATGCTTCATGTGCTGCGAGTGGGCTGCCCCTGGCGCGACATGCATGAGCGATACGGCAAGTGGAACTCCGTCTATGTGCGGTTCCGCCGCTGGGCCGAACAAGGCGTATGGGATGCTTTGCTGCAAACGCTGGTCGATCTGGGCCTGACCGACGACTGGCAGCACATGATCGACAGCACCACGGTTCGCGGCCACGTCTCGGCGGTGGGCGGAAAAGGGGGGCTTGTGCGCAGGCTTTTGGTCGATCACGCGGCGGCTTTACGAGCAAAATCCACGCCCGCTGTGACAATCAAGGATTGCCTGTCGGGTTCATCCTGACCGGCGGCGAGGCCTCCGATTATGCGGCTGTCGATGACCTGATGGCCCTGCCATTGCCCAAGCCCAAGGCGCTACTCGCCGACAAAGGCTACGATGGCGACCGACTCCGCGAGAACCTGCTCATGCGCGGCATTTTGCCGATCATTCCACCCCGTTCGAACCGGAAAGCTCCAGTCCATCCAGACTATCGGCGCTATAGGGATCGCAACCGCATCGAGCGGATGTTCGGCAAACTGAAGCAGCAGCGCCGCATCGCCACCCGCTACGACAAGACTGTCCTGTCGTTCGAAAGCTTCCTCAACCTCGCTGCCGCACGCCTATGGCTTAAATCTTTTGTCAACGAGACCTAGCCCAAACTGGTTAACCGCGTTGCTTGCCCTTCGCGTCGTGGATACGCCGCCACAATTACAGGTGTTTGCACGGGGACGCGAAAAATGGGCATTTATAGTGGCGATTCGGGTGCCAATACGCTCACGGGCAACGGCGCAGATACGCTTTACGGCCTCGGCGGTGATGACATCATTGCGGCGGGTGCAGGAGACGACGCGCTGATCGGCGGCACCGGGAACGACACGCTGACCGGCGGAAGCGGCAAGGACATCTTCGTGATCGACAGCTACCGCTTCGATCGCGACGTGGTCACTGATTTCGCGATCGGCACCGACAAGCTCGACCTGTCCGCGCTGGGCATCGCCGATCTCGATACGCTGAAGCCCTATCTCGGCCAGATCGGCAACGACGTCGTATTCAGCATTGCCATTGCCGGCGATGTCCAATCGATCACGCTGCAGAACGTCAAGCTTGCGGACCTGCTCGCCTCGCCGTCCTCGTTCGTGTTCAACGGCCTTGCCGATCAGGTCGTGTGGGGCGGCAGCGCCGCGCGCGATGTGCTGTTCGGCGGCAATGGCGCCGACGTGCTGCGCGGCTTCAATGGCAACGACGACCTCAATGGCGGCGCCGGGAGCGACACGCTCGATGGCGGATTTGGCGACGATACCCTGCGCGGCGGGGCCGGTGCCGACATGTTCCGGTTCACCGACCGCCAGTTCGGCTCAGACATTATCAAGGATTTCGCGGTCGGCATCGACCGCATCGACGTGCGCGCTTTGGGCGTGGGCGACCTCGCCACGCTCAGGCCGTATCTCAGCCAGATCGGCAGCGACGTGGTCATCCAGACGGCCTTCGGCGGTGAACGCGAAGCCATCACGATCGCGAATGTGACCATCGCCAATCTGCTGGCTCATCCGAAATCCTTCCTCTTCAGCGCCGAGACGGGCCCGCAGGTCTTCAACGGCACGGCGGGCAGCGATGTGCTGTTCGGCGGCCTTGGTGCGGACACCCTGTTCGGCGGCAATGGCAGCGATGATCTCGATGGCGGCAGCGGCAACGACATCCTCCACGGCGGCGGCGCGAGCGACAGCCTGCGCGGCGGTGCCGGCAGCGATCTGTTCGTGTTCGATGGTCGGCAGTTCGGCAACGACACCATCGTCGATTTCGTGCGCGGCACCGACCATATCGATCTGCGCAACTTCGGTATGGCTGATGCGGCCAGCCTGCAGCCTTTCATGAGCCAGATCGGCAAGGACGTGGTGATCAAGACCACCTTTGCCGGGGAGCAGGAAAGCATCACGATCCGGGGCACCACGATCACCAAGCTGATGGCCACGCCCGATGCCTTCGTGTTCAACACCTCGGCCGAGCGGCAGACAACCGGCGGAACCGACGCCGTGGACACCCTGTTTGGCGGCAAGGGGGCCGACACGCTGTTCGGCTATGCCGGGTTCGACACGCTGAGCGGCGGGATCGGCAACGACATCCTCATCGGCGGCGCGGGCGACGATACGCTCTATGGCGGGCTGGGTGCCGATCGCTTCGTGCTCGGCTTTGGCGATGGCTATGACACGATCATGGATTTCAGCCGCGCGCAGGGCGACCGCATCGATCTGCGCAGCATCGATCCCGATGCGGCCTACGGCGACCAGAAGCTCAAGCTGGTGACGGGCGACTTTACCGCCGCCGGACAGATCCGCCTCTTCACCCACGGCGGCATCACCACGATCTTCGTCAACCTCGACGACAACCTCAAGACCGACGAAGTGGCCATCGACGTCCATTCGGATGCCTTGCTGACCGTTGCCGATATCCTGCTGTAAGCACCCGCCTGCCACGGCAGCCGGAATGGATTCTGCCTGCTCCGGCGGCAATGCCTACCCTGCGAGCCAGCGCACCGAATTGGTGTAGAAGCTCGCCACGGGCTTGCCGTCACGGTCCAGCGCCGGGGAAAACCGTGCGCGCTTCACCAGCAGATCGCAGGTCAGCTTGATGAACTCCGGCGACATCGTCGCCTGCTGGACGAAGCACTTGGTGGGGACCCCATCCGCACCAACCATGATCCGGAAGCGGACGACCGCACTGGCGCCCATGGCGAGGGCACCGGCAGGATAATCGGACGGCGTGAGCCAGGTGCCGGGCTTGCCGAGCGGCGATACGCGCTTGGTCAGCGCGTCTTGCTGCGCCGGATCGAGGCCCCAATCCTTCACCAGACTCGTGATGCAGGTGCGCATGGCGGCAAGCGGCGCGCCCATCGAACCGGTGCGAAGCGTGAGCCTCATCGAGCTCGCGGCAATCCGCACCTCGGTTATGGCGGCTTCCTGTGCAGGAGTGGTCGGAAAAATCTCTTCCGAAGGCTCCCCCGGCTTGTGGGCAAGGGGCCGGTTCAGGATGTCACGCGGGCCGGTCATCAGGATCGCCGTCTTGGCCGGACCCAGTGTGCCAGTAAGCGCCTCGCGGAATTCGCCCGCCGGCAGGCCGGGTCCGAACGTGCTTGATAAGGGCACCCGGTTGCTCCCGAACCGCCCCAACCGTTTGCCGATCAGCGAAAGGTCCATCGTGCCAGCCGGCATGAACTGGTCCAGCACCAGCACGACCTTGTCGTCGTCCTTGCCGAAGGCCCGCGCGAGGCGGCATGAATCGTCCGCATAATTGAGGACCCATTTGTCCGACGGTTCGAGCACTTTGTCCGCAGCATGTGCAGCTTGCGGCAGCAGTGCCGGAATCATGAGCAAAGCTGCGCAGTATCGCCAGAATCGGTCCATGGGTGGAGAGTATATCCGCTGGCGGTGCTGCTCAAACAGAAAAGGCTCCACCGCGGTGGAGCCCTTCCCGTGTTTCCGTCCTGAAGCGCAGCTCAGAGCTTGCCGGTCAGTTCCGGCACCAGCGTGAACAGATCGCCGACGAGGCCGATATCCGCCACCTGGAAGATCGGGGCGTCCTCGTCCTTGTTGATGGCGATGATGGTCTTGCTGTCCTTCATGCCCGCAAGGTGCTGGATCGCGCCCGAGATGCCGACCGCGATGTAGATTTCCGGCGCCACGATCTTGCCGGTCTGGCCGACCTGGTAGTCGTTGGGCACATAGCCCGCGTCCACCGCCGCGCGGCTTGCGCCGACGCCCGCGCCGAGCTTGTCGGCCAGCGGGATGATCACATCCTGGAAGGTGGCCGCATCCTTCAGCGCGCGGCCGCCCGAGACGATGATCTTCGCAGAAGTCAGTTCCGGACGCTCGCTCTTGGCGATTTCCGAACCGATGAAGCTCGACGTGCCGGCATCCCCCGCCGCCGCCACAGCTTCCACCGCCGCCGAACCACCGGTGGCTTCCGCCTTGCCAAACGCCGTGCCGCGCACGGTCACGACCAGCTTGGCATCGGTGGATTCAACCGTCGCAATCGCGTTGCCGGCATAGATCGGACGAGTGAAGGTCTTGGGGCCTTCGACCGAGAGAATGTCCGAAATCTGCATCACATCGAGCAGCGCGGCGACGCGCGGGGCGATGTTCTTGCCGGTGGTGGTGGCGGGCGCGACGAACGCGTCGTAACCGGCCATCAGGCCTGCAACGAGCGGCGCAACGTTTTCAGCCAGCGCATTGGCATAGGCGGCGTCATCGGCCTTGAGCACCTTGGAAACGCCTGCAATCTGCGCGGCGGCAGCGGCAGCGCCGTCACAGCCCGAGCCTGCGACCAGCGCGGTCACTTCGCCCATCTGCGCGGCAGCGGTGACGACGGCGAGCGTGGCGTCCTTGACCGAGGCGTTGTCGTGTTCGACCCAAACGAGTGTCTTGGACATAGTCTTATATCCCTTCTGAAGAACGGGCTTCGCCCTTAGGCGACGCCCATTTCCTTGAGCTTGGCAACCAGCGCATCGACATCGGGCACCTTGATGCCCGCGCTGCGCACCGGCGGTTCGGTGACCTTGAGCGTCTTGAGGCGCGGCGCGATATCGACGCCGTAATCTTCCGGCGTCTTGCTCGCGAGCGGCTTCGATTTCGCCTTCATGATGTTCGGCAGCGAAGCATAGCGCGGCTCGTTGAGGCGCAGGTCGGTGGTGATGATGGCGGGCAGCGCCAGCTTCACCGTCTCCAGACCGCCGTCGATCTCGCGCTTCACGACCACGCTGTCACCCTCGACCGCGATTTCGTTGGCGAAAGTGCCCTGCGGACGGCCGAGCAGCGCGGCGACCATCTGGCCGACCTGATTCGCGTCGTCGTCAATCGCCTGCTTGCCGGTGATGATCAGCCCCGGCTGTTCCTCATCGGCGATCGCCTTGATGATCTTGGCCACCGCGAGCGGCTCGACTTCGGTCTCGCTGACCACGAGGATCGCGCGGTCCGCACCCATGGCGAGCGCGGTGCGCAGCGTTTCCTGCGCCTTGGCCGGACCGACCGAAACCGCCACGATCTCGGTAACCACGCCCTTTTCCTTGAGGCGAATGGCTTCCTCGACCGCAATCTCGTCGAACGGGTTCATGCTCATCTTGACGTTGGCGAGGTCGACCCCCGTGCCATCCGCCTTGACGCGCGGCTTCACGTTGTAGTCGATCACCCGCTTTACGCAGACCAGGGCTTTCATCGTGTCAGGCCTTTCTTGAACTTGTGGCGCGCGCATAAGTGGCGCTTACGTAAACGTCAACCTCACCCCATTGCCCATGCAGGAAAGTGAGCACGGGCATCAGGTGCGCTTCTACTCCATTTCGAGGATGATCGCATCCACTGCAAGACTTTCGCCCTGCGCCGCGTTCACCGCCTTCACCTTGCCCGATTTCTCGGCGCGCAGGATGTTCTCCATCTTCATCGCCTCGACCACAGCGAGCGGCTGTCCGGCCTCGACGCTATCGCCCACGCCGACATGCAGCGCCACGAGCAGCCCGGGCATCGGGCAGACGAGGTACTTCGACATGTCCGGCGCGACTTTGGCGATCATGTGCTGCGTCAGCGGCGCGATTCGCGCGGGCAGCACGCGCACGTCATGGCTGCACCCGCGCGTCGTCAGCTTGAAGCCCGCAGGCCGCGTGGCAACCTTCACCGTCAGCGGCTTGCCGCCGACTTCGGCCATCACCACGCGGTCGCCCGGCGTATATTCCAGCGCCAGATCGATCTCCGCGCCATCGACGGTGATCGCGTCCTCGTCGACGACCACGGCAAAGTCGCTCTCGCCAATGCGGACCGTCCAATCGGACGGCGGATCGAGCGTATCGCCGAGTTGCCCGTCAACCTGCCGCGCCCGGTCAGACCGCGCCGTGGCAAGGAACCCCGCCAGCGCCGCCAGCGAGCGCTTGGTCTCGTCAGAGGTCGCCGCGCCGTGGAACCCGTCCGGATATTCCTCGGCGATGAACCCGGTGGTCAGTTCGCCCGAACGGAAGCGCGGGTGCTGCATGATCGCCGAGACGAAATCGATGTTGTGCCCCAGCCCCTCGATCTCGAACGCATCGAGCGCCTCGATCTGCCGGTCCGCCGCTTCGTCGCGCGTCTCGCCCCAGGTCACCAGCTTGGCGATCATCGGATCGTAGAACATCGAGACTTCGCCGCCCTCATAGACGCCGTCGTCCACGCGCACGCCGTCCACGCCGCGCCGCCCGTTGGCCGCGCCGTCGTCGGTCCAGCCTTCCACGGGCGGATCATAGCGCACCAGCCGCCCGGTCGAGGGCAGGAACCCGCGATAGGGGTCTTCGGCATAGACGCGGTTTTCGATGGCCCAGCCGTCAATGCCGATATCGTCCTGCGTGAACGCCAGCTTCTCGCCCGCCGCGACGCGGATCATCTGCTCGACCAGATCGATGCCGGTGATCGCTTCGGTAACCGGGTGCTCCACCTGCAGGCGCGTGTTCATTTCGAGGAAGTAGAAGCTCTCGCCGCTCGGGTCCGCCCCCGAAACGATCAGCTCCACTGTGCCCGCCGAATAGTAGCCCACTGCACGGCTGAGCGCGACGCACTGCTCGCCCATCGCCTTGCGCATCTTGGGCGTCACGAAGGGCGAGGGCGCTTCCTCCACCACCTTCTGGTGGCGGCGCTGGATCGAGCATTCGCGCTCGTTCAAATAAAGGATGTTGCCGTGCTGGTCGCCGAGGATCTGGATCTCGATGTGGCGCGGATTGAGGATGAACTTCTCGATGAACACGCGGTCGTCGCCGAACGAATTCAGCCCCTCGCGCTTCACCGCCTCGAAGCCCTCGCGCACGTCCTTTTCGGAGTAGGCAAGGCGCATGCCCTTGCCGCCGCCGCCGGCCGAGGCCTTCATCATCACCGGATAGCCGATCTCGTCCGAGATGCGCACCGCATGCTCGGTATCCTCGATCTCACCCACAAAGCCGGGGACGACATTGACGCCTGCCTTCAACGCGAGCTTCTTGGACTCGATCTTGTCGCCCATCGCAGCAATCGCGTTCACCGGCGGGCCGACAAACGCGATGCCCTCTGCGGCCAGCGCCTCGGCAAAGCTGGTGCGTTCCGAGAGGAAGCCGTAGCCCGGGTGCACCGCATCAGCCCCGGTCTGCTTGCACGCCGCGATGATCTTGTCCGCGATAAGGTAGCTCTGCGCAGCAGGCGAAGGCCCGATATGCACCGCTTCATCCGCCATCTTCACAAACGGCGCCCGCGCATCGGCATCCGAATAGACCGCCACGGTCTGAATACCCATCCGCCGCGCGGTCTTGATGACGCGGCAAGCAATTTCGCCACGGTTGGCGATGAGGATTTTCTTGAACAATTCGCAGTCCTTCAAAAAAACTCGTCGATCCACTCAGCGTGAATCCATGACGAAATTCGATCTTTGTCGAGGGGCTGATCCTCTCGAATCGGCTCATGAGTGACGTGCAGAACGCGTAGCCGTTGCACTCGCTCTTGAAAGTCAACGATGTTGATCCGGTCTCCTGGTGACGGCAGTTGATCGAACCGAAAAGTCCCCCAATTCGATTCCTGACCGTTGCGCAGAACGAAAAGGGGTGCGCTTTTCATATCGTCCACCCCGTCGCCCCGGACTTGATCCGGGGCTTGGCTTCTTCCCGCCAGCAAAAGGCAGCCGAACCCCGGGTCAAGCCCGGGGTGACGGAAAGGAGGGAGAAATGCGGTGTCACCTCGTCACGCCGCCTTCGGAGCCGGAGCGCCGCGCAGCAGGCCTTCAGTGCTCAAATCCTCGTCGATCTCCGGCCAATGGATGCCATAGCCACCGCCGCAGACTTCCCACACCGCCCGCGCCTCAGGGGTTGTGTGAAGCAAGCGCGGATACCATGCGAGCGGCACCGAGATCGTGCGTCCGTCCATGAGGTCAACGATCAGGTTGTGCTCGTCGCACCGCGCATCGAGCACGCGCTCATCGGTGATCTTAGCCAGCATTCCCATACCAACCTTCCATCTTTGCCCTCTCCCCGGTCGGGGAGAGGGAAAATCACTCCGCCGCTGCCAGTTCTTCGCCCGCAGGCGGCATATTGTGTCCCAAGAGGCGCAGCATGTCCGCCGCTGCTTCAACCACGTTGGTGCCCGGGCCATAGATGCCCTGCACCCCCGCCTCGCGCAGGAAGTCGTAGTCCTGCGGGGGGATCACCCCGCCCGCGACGACCTTGATATCGCTGCGGCCTGCCTCGCGCAGGTGGCGAATCAGTTCGGGAATCAGCGTCTTGTGGCCCGCCGCCAGCGACGACGCGCCGACTGCATCGACTTCGTTCTCCAGTGCCAGCTTGGCGGCTTCCTCGGGCGTCTGGAACAGCGGGCTGCTCGTCACATCGAAGCCCATGTCGCCGAACGCGGAGGCGATCACGTTCGCGCCGCGGTCATGCCCGTCCTGGCCCATCTTGGAGACGAGCATGCGCGGCGCGCGGCCCAAGCGGCGCGTCACGGCTTCCACGCCGTCCACAACCTGCTGGTAGCGCGAATCCCCAGCGTAATAAGCGCTGTAGACGCCGCGCACCGGGGTCGGGAACGTGCCGTGGCGGCCAAACACGATTTCCATCGCGTCCGAAATCTCGCCCAGCGTGGCGCGGTGCCGCGCAGCTTCCACCGCCAGCTCCAGCAAGTTGCCACCGGTCTTCGCGCCTTCGGTCAGCGCATTGAGGGCAGCACGGCACTTTGTCTCGTCGCGGTTCTCGCGCACCCACTTGAGCCGCGCGATCTGCCCTTCGCGCACCGCCATGTTGTCGACTTCGAGCGTGTCGAGCTGATCTTCGCTGGCGAGCCGGTACTTGTTGACGCCGACGATCACGTCATCGCCCTTGTCCACCCGCGCCTGACGGCCGGCGGCGGCTTCCTCGATCATCGCCTTGGGCCAGCCCGCCGCCACGGCTTTCGCCATGCCGCCTTCGCTTTCCACGCGCGCGATGATCTCCCAGGCCTTGTCGACCAGTTCCTGCGTCAGCGCCTCGATGTAGTACGAGCCGCCGAGCGGATCGACCACGTTGCACATGCCCGTCTCTTCCTGGATCACGATCTGCGTGTTGCGGGCAATGCGCGCGGAAAAGTCGGTCGGCAGCGCGATCGCTTCATCGAGCGCATTGGTGTGGAGCGACTGCGTGCCGCCCAGCATCGCGGCCATCGCCTCGATCGTGGTGCGGATCACGTTGTTGTAGGGGTCCTGCTCCTGCAAGCTCACGCCCGAAGTCTGGCAGTGCGTGCGCAGCATCTTTGAGCGCTCGTCCTGCGCGCCCAGCTGCGTCATTACCCGATGCCACAGCACGCGCGCGGCGCGCAGCTTGGCCACTTCCATGAAGAAGTTCATGCCGATGGCGAAAAAGAACGAAAGCCGCCCGGCAAACTTGTCGATATCGAGGCCCGAGGCCACGCCGTACTTCACGTATTCCATGCCGTCGGCGATGGTGAAGGCCAGTTCCTGCACCTGCGTCGCCCCGGCTTCCTGCATGTGATAGCCGGAAATCGAGATAGAATTGAACTTCGGCATCTCGCGGCTGGTGTAGCCGAAGATGTCCGAAATGATCCGCATCGAAGGCTCGGGCGGGTAGATATAGGTGTTGCGGACCATGAACTCCTTGAGGATGTCGTTCTGGATGGTCCCGTCGAGCGCGGCGCGCGGCACGCCCTGCTCCTCGCCCGCCACGATGAAGAACGCGAGGATGGGGAT
>CANCET010000026.1 GCA_947375105.1 Sphingomonadaceae bacterium | reverse complement strand
CCGAAGTCGAAGCTCCGGTCAAACCGAAGCGGACGCGCCGCAAGAAGAGCGATTCGCCGGAAGCTGAAGCGCCTGCTGCTGCTGCTGAAGCTGCTACCGAAGCGCCGGCAGAACCCGCAGCGGAGATACCCGCAGAAGCCACGCCATCTCCGGCTTCAGCCGAGGCGCCGGATTCCGCTGAAGAGGCGCCCGGCGAGCCGCGTCGCGGTTGGTGGCAGCGCACGTTCGGCGCCTGATAGCCGGATCACCGCTGGCCAAAACATAAAGGCCCTCCCCGGCACCGCGCCGGGGAGGGCCTTTTGTTTGATACCGCAGCCGGGCTCAGGCCAGGCGAGTCGCTGTGCCCCACTCCATCCATGCCGCCCAGCGCGGATTGCCGGGCAGATAGGTCTGCCCCATCGGTGCCACATCGAACCCGGCATGGCGCACCGCCGCCGTCACCGGGCGCGTCAGATGGCAGCCGCCGGCAATCGGTTTCCAGTAGGGCTCGATCCGCTGCTGCCAGCGCTGCACGTCGGCATCGGGCGCGCTGCCATGCTCGAGGAACAGAAACTGCCCGCCCGGCTTCAAGATGCGGCGCAGTTCGGAAAGCACGCGCTGCGGGTCCGCCACCGAACACAGCGTATACGTGCACACCACAGTGTCGAAACTCTCGCTGGCGAAGGGTATCGCTTCGCCCACGCCGTGGCGGATATCTGCTGCCCAGCCCTTCTTCGCCGCTTCCGCCCGCGCAAAATCGAGCAGCTTGTCAGATGGGTCGATCCCAGCGAACGATGTCACCGCCTCTCGATCGTAGAACTGCTGGTTGAACCCGCCGCCGCAGCCGATCTCGAACACTGCGCCGCGCGCCTTGGGCACCACTTGCCCGCGCAGGTCCATGATTGCTTCGGCCCCGCAGCACGTGCGGATCAAGCGGGGCACCATGTGCCGATCCCAGAATGCCTTGAACCCCATCGCGTACGCTCTCCCGTCGTGTTGGGGAGGGTTGTTGCACGTCCCGGCGCAGGCAGACAAGCGCCCGCATCAAGGGGCCTCTAGGTACATTTTTTGCCAAATCGTGTCTCCGCGCGCCCGCCGCGGGGCCCACTCACCCACCTATCTATCTGTTTTTTATTATAATTATGTCTCGCCGCAATTCCACACGCCACTATGCGCGTTAGGGGATTCTTAGAAGGTTGTGCGTAGATATGATGTTGCTCACCACGGAAGACACGAGGGGTGAGTGGCGCGTGGGGCGCCAACTCAGGAGATCGAACATGACGCTTTTCAAGAACATTCTCGCTAACGAAGATGGTGCCACCGCGATCGAATACGGCCTGATCGCTGCGCTTATCGCTGTTGCCGCCATCACCGCCATGGGCGCGCTGGGCAACTCGCTGTCGAACACCTTCAACCTGGTTTCGACCTCGATGAACAACGCTTCGGACGGCAAGCTCTAAGAGCTGGTCGCAAGCGACAACGTTTGGGGGCGGGGAACGAAAGTTCCCCGCCCCTTTCGTTTGTGGCCCACTGCCTTGAAGCCGCCAGGCAAACCCATGCCGGTGCAGCCACACGCAAAATCGCCACCAACACCTGTCACCTTGGACAGGTGGTTGAAAGCGCCCTCCCCCCTTGCCCGCCGCCACGGTTTCGCTAAGGACAGTGCATCAATTTTTTCGAACCAGATCAACTTACCTGATCAACGAGGACGGCTCGATGGCGACCTTCACGCTTCCGAAGAATTCCAAGGTCAATGGCAAGTCGCGGCATTTCCCGGCGGCCACCCAGGGGCGTATCCAGAAGTTCAAGGTCTATCGCTACGATCCCGATAGCGGCGAGAACCCGCGCTACGACACGTTCGAGATCGATCTCGACCAGTGCGGCCCGATGGTGCTCGATGCGCTGATCAAGATGAAGGGCGAGGCTGATCCCACGCTCACCTTCCGCCGCTCCTGCCGCGAAGGCATCTGCGGGTCGTGCGCGATGAACCTCAATGGTCGCAACGGCCTTGCCTGCACCACCGCGATTTCGGACCTGAAGGGCGAGATTCGCATTACCCCGCTGCCGCACATGGAAGTGATCAAGGACCTCGTCCCCGATTTCACGCACTTCTATGCGCAGTACGCCTCGATCCGCCCCTGGCTGCAGACCGTGTCGCCCACGCCCTCGGGCAAGGAGCGTCTGCAGAGCCCCGAGCAGCGCGAGAAGCTCGACGGGCTGTACGAATGCATCCTTTGCGCGTGCTGCTCCACCTCGTGCCCCAGCTACTGGTGGAATTCCGACAAGTTCCTCGGCCCCGCGATCCTGCTCCAGGCCTATCGCTGGCTGGCCGACAGCCGCGACGAAATGACCGGTGAGCGGCTTGACGAGCTGGAAGATCCCTTCCGCCTCTATCGCTGCCACACGATCATGAACTGCGCCAACGTCTGCCCCAAGGGCCTCTCGCCGGCGCGCGCGATCGCGGAAATCAAGAAGATGCAGGTCGAGCGCTCGCTCTGACCCGGATCCAGTGCCGCAGCCTGATATTCCGGTGGACAACGCCGCCTTCACGTATGGCCCGTCCGCGGAGCATCCCGGCTGGTATACCTGGGACCTCAAGGACCAGGACCGGTTCAACGCCTATGTGATGGGCCGGCTGCTCGTGCGCCGGGAAGACCTGCCCGGCGGTGCGCCCGCCGTGAGACTGCGCATGTTCCCGGAACGCCGCCACAGCAACCTGCTCGATGCCGTCCACGGCGGGATCACCCTGTCCCTGATCGATGTTTCGCTGTTTGCCTGCATGCGCCATGCGATCGATGGCGATGCGGCGGGCTCGGTCACGCTCGATCTCTCCACCCAGTTCATCGGTGCTGGCATCATCGGCAAGCCGCTCGATGCCGTGGTTGAAGTCCTGCGCGAAACGCGCCGCCTCCTGTTCCTGCGCGGCACGGTCGTGCAGGATGACCATCTCGTCGCCGCCTTCAACGGGACAGTGCGCAAACCGTCCGCGCGATGAGTGGACTGGCGGAGCGTTATGCCGTGCTGGTCGCGGCGGGCGAGCTCAAGCCCGATGCGGAACAGGCCGCCGCCGCCGCGCGCCTCGATGCGCTGCAACAGGAGCTAGAGCGCCCTGCCTCGAAGCCCGGTCTTGTCGGCCGGCTACTGGGTGCCAAGCCCGCCCCGCCGCCGCGTGGGCTTTACCTCTGGGGCGGTGTCGGACGCGGCAAGTCGATGCTGATGGACTTGTTCCACGATACGCTGGAGGCGGGCCCCAAGCGCCGCGCGCACTTCCACGAATTCATGCTCGACGTCCACGCTCGCCTGCGCGAAGAACGGCGCAAGGAGCGCGGCGATCCGATCCCGCCGGTCGCCGCCGCGATCGCCGCCGAGGCTCGCGTGCTCGCCTTCGACGAGATGGTGGTCAACAACAGCGCCGATGCAATGATCATGGGCCGCCTGTTCACCGCGCTGATCGCCGATCTCGGCGTTACCGTTGTCACCACATCGAACCGCGCGCCCGGTGAACTCTACAAGGACGGGCTCAACCGCGAGCACTTCCTGCCGTTCATCGCGCTGATCGAGAACCGGCTCGATGTCGTCGCGCTCAACGGCCCGACCGACTACCGCATGGCCCGCATGCAGGGCGTGGGCACCTGGCACGTACCCAACGGGCCGGAGTCGACCGCCGCTGTGCGCGAGGCCTTCTTCCGCCTGACGGACTATCCGCCCGAGGACAGCCTGCATGTTCCGACCGGATCGCTCGATCTGGGCGGCGGACGGGTGCTGCATGTGCCCAAGAGCCTCAAGGGCGTCGCCGTGTTCAGCTTCAAGCGCCTGTGCGGCGAAGCGCGCGGCGCGGCAGACTACCTCGCCATTGCGCGCAATTATCACACGGTGATCCTCGTCGGCATACCGCGCCTCGGGCCTGACCAGCGCAACGAGGCGGCGCGCTTTGTTACGCTGATCGACGCGCTCTACGAGCACAAGGTCAACCTGATCGCGACCGCCGACGCTGAGCCGGCCGACCTGTATCCTGCCGGCGATGGCCGCTTCGAGTTTGAACGGACTGTGAGCCGCCTGATCGAGATGCAGAGCCGGGACTATCTCGCCCTCGGCCACGGCGAAGCCTAGGCACGAGCCGGGCACGGTGCCGTCAGCACCCCTCGCCCCATTTCGGCATAAAAATAGGCGCAAACATAGCTGAAAAGCCAAGTGGCGCCGTCAAATCTCGTTACCAAAATATCCCGATTTACGTTGGCATCGTGCCGGACGTTAACCAAGAAGCCCCGATTCTCAGCTAGGGAGGCGGGCTTCCGCGCGTGCGGAGCCCGCTCTACCCTACTGAAATTACTTCAGAATGTTCCAGATGTGCCACATAAAAGCCTCCTTGGTTGAGGCCCTTAGTTATCATCAACAAGTGTGGTTAACAATCCTAAAACATTTGCGATCTCTTCTCGAGCGTCGCCAGGTAGTCCGCTTCAAACACATCGAAGGGCTGCGGCCTTCCAAGATAATATCCTTGCGCTTGATCGCAGCCGAGTTCCGTCAGTAGCGCGCAGGTCTCGGCATCCTCGACTCCCTCGGCGACAACCGACTGGCCAAGCGCATGGGCGAGCGAAATCGTGTTGCTGACGATGACCCGATCGCGCGGGCTGTCCGCCATGCGCGAGACGAAGCGCCGGTCGATCTTGAGTTCGTCGCTGGGCAAATCGGCGAGATAGGCGAGGCTGGCCTCGCCCGTGCCGAAATCGTCGATCGACAGGCGGAAGCCCAGCGCGCGCAGTTGCGACAGATTGTGGCACGCTGCGGGCCGATTGCGCACGCTCGAGGTTTCGGTCACCTCGACCGTGAGCAGCGCCGGGTCGATGCCCCGCCTCGCCACGATTGCGGCAAATTGCTGGACCAGATCGGGCTTGTCGACCATTTGCGCCGAGAGATTGATGCTCATCTGCAAACGCGGCCCGCGCGCATTGAGCGCGAGGGCGGATGCAATCGCAAGGTCGAGAACCCAATAGGTCAGAGCATCGATTCGCCCGGCCCTCTCGGCCTGCAGGATGAAAGCATCAGGCGCAATCGGTCCGCGCGTGGGGTGGTTCCAGCGGATCAGGGCCTCGGCTCCGCAAATCCGGTTGGCGCGAAGATCCCACTGCGGCTGATAGGCAAGCCAGATGTCGCCGTTGCGCAGACCTTCTTCGATGCGTGCGTGCAGCGAAAGCTCCCACGGCGCTTCCGCGAGCCGGTCCGCCTCGAACAGTTCGATCACGCGGCCATTGGCAAGCGCTTCGCTCGCGCTGGCGAGAGCCGAATTGACGCGGGTCGAGGCATCGAGGCCTTCATTGCGATCAAGGCCGAAATGGATGTTGGTGTCGAACGTATGCGAGCCAATCTGAAGCGGCGCGGAAAACAGCGCACGCAGGCCTTCGAGATGGCCAAACTGGACCTCAATCGGCCGGGCTTCCTCGATCCAGGCGAAGTGGCCGCCTTCGCCATGATAAATCGTGCTGGAGCTGGCCCCGGAGGTGATCCGCCGCGCGATCTGGCGCGCGCATTCATGATGCAATTCGCGGGGAAGCGTTGCGAGGATTTCCTCGTAGCGGGCGACGATGCCGACCACGACGTCACTCCCGATCGGGATCGGCGCGCTCGACAGAGCCAGCAGGTTGGGCAGGCCCGATGCGCTGGTCAGCTGGATGCGCCGGGTCCGCCGGCTCCACAAGCGGACTGCGCCGTAAATCGCCATGCACATCCACGAGGTGTCGGGCGCGAGCACGATGCCGATTGACCGGAACAGGAACGGCAGCACGAACGAGGCGACCACGGCTGCGGCGTAGAACCCGAACTTGCGCCAACCGGTCGAGCGCCCACCCGCTGCAACCAGCAGCACGATGAGCATCAGCAGCGGCAACGATCCCGCCTCGGCAAAGCCCCATGCGAAAGGCTTCTTGAGCCCTTCGGCCCCGGCGATATCGAGCATGACCGGCGGCACGAGACCGTGCCCCTTGTACAGTATGGGCGGAGCCTGCGCCGCCGCGGTGACGATGACCGTCCGCCCTGTCAGCAGCCCTGGCGGCACCTGACCCTTGTGCACATGGCTGGCGGGGATCTGCACTACCGTTGCCGGATCGATGCTGAAATCGGGATAGACGTGGTCCCAGACGGCAGGAATGCCCGCGAGTTCGCTGCTCAGAACCGGATATTCGCCGTCATTGAGGCTGATCGTGCCGGGGGAGGAGTCGGCAAAATAAAGGAAGTTCGCGTGCCACGCGGAAAGAGCGATGGTCGACTTGCCGATGATCGAGCGCGGCGGCAGCTTGAAATCGGCCGTTGCGAACTGATCGACCTTGGCGGACCTCGCGACAAACAGGATGTCGTTGCCCAGCGAACGGATCGTGTCTGCCAGCGCGGCATCGCCCTTCGGGTTCTTGCCCGCCGGGATCTGGGCATCGAAAACGATCCGCCGCGGCATTTCCCGCTGGATGCGCTCAAGCAGTTCGGCCTCGTCGGCTGTGCCCCAGGTACTGGTATCATCCAGCGTTACCAGCACATCCGAGCGCGGCGCCGGGCGCGAATACATCCAGTAGCTGACGTTCCAATAGCCATGCGCCAGCGGTTCCCCGGCGGTAATCATTGCCAGAAGCAATGTCGCCAGTATGGAAAATCCGAGGGTGGATCGCACAAGACGTTGCATGGTCTGCCTGATGGCTTCGTCCCATGGGGCTTAGACCGGAATGGTTTCCATTTGCTTAACGCAGCCCCGCAGAGCTACGGCGCCCGCACCATTAATGCACTGTATTTACATAACTATTCCCAGGCTCCGGTCCAGCATTAGCAATTGCCAGAGCAAGCGGCTGTGATCGCTGGTCCCGGCGATATGCGCCTCGGCGAGCGCGGCGAGGCGCGCGGTATCGAACCAGCCCGTGCGTGCCAGCGTTCCGCCGGAGACGATCCGGCGCGCTTCACCCGCCAGCGGCCCGCGCAGCCATGCTGCAATCGGGGTAACGAAACCCATCTTCTGCCGGAACAGGATATCGTCCGGCAAATAGCGCCGCATGGCCTGCTTCATCAGCCACTTGCCGGTCATTCCGCGCACCCGCACGCGTTCCGGCAGCGCGGCGCCAAACTCGATCAGGCGGTGATCGAGCAGCGGCTCGCGTGCTTCAAGGCTGACGGCCATGCTGGTGCGGTCCACCTTCGTCAGGATATCGCCCGGCAGGTAGAACTTGAGGTCGGCATATTGCGCGCGGTCCAGCCCGCTGCGTGCCGGAGCCCCGCGCATCAACTCCACGAACGGCTGTTCGGCGCGGTAATCGCCCCGCAACCGGCGGAACTCCTCGGAATAGAGGCTGGTGCGCAGTTCCGGCCCCGTCACCGCCAGAGCCCGCGCATAGCCCTCCTCCCCGCTTTCGGCGAGGCTCAGCAGCGTGGCCTTTGCGCGCAACGGGCGCGGCGCCCAATCAAGCTTGGGATAGAGCGCACCCAGCCCGCCGAGCAGCGGGCGGCGCAGCGCACCCGGCAGGAAGGCACGCACTTGCTCTTCGCGGTGCTGGAAGGTCTGGCGGCGATACCCGGCGAAGGCTTCGTCCGCCCCGTCACCAGATAGCGCCACAGTCACATGCTCTCGCGCCAGTTGCGAGACGCGATAGGTCGGCAGCGCCGAGGCATCGGCAAAGGGCTCGTCAAACATCGCCGCCAGCGTGTCGACCAGCGCGAAATCCTCCGCACCCACGGTGCGCTGATAGTGTTCGGTGCCGTATTGGGTCGCGATTCTCGCCGCATATTCGGTCTCGTCGAGCGCCTTGACGTCGAAACCGATCGTGCAGGTCTTGACCGGCGCCCGGCTCGCCTCTGCCATCAGCGCGACGACGCTGGAACTGTCTACTCCGCCCGAAAGGAACGCGCCCAGCGGCACGTCGGCCACCATGCGCGAGGTCACCGCCTCGCGCAGGTGATGGAGCATGTGCGCGCCGAGATCGGCCTCGCTCCCCCGCTCGCGCCGTTCGAACGAAACGTCCCACCACTGCACCGGCGGCGGCGGCGGCGCATCGTGGCGCAGCAGACGGTAGTGCCCGGCAGGCAGCTTCTCCACGCCCTTCAGGATCGCGCGCGTATCGGGCACGAAGCCCCACGCAAGATAATCCTCCACCGCCAGCGGGTCGATTTCACGCCGCAACGAGGGATGCGCGAGGAGCTGCTTGAGCTCCGAGCCGAAGATCACGCTGCCGTCGGCCAGCGAAGCCATGTGCAGGGGCTTCACCCCCAGCCGGTCACGCGCCAGCAGCAGCGTGCGTGCCTTGAGGTCATAGAGCGCGAAGGCGAACATGCCGTGGAAGCGGAGCAGGCAATCGACGCCCCACTTCTGCCAGGCCGCGAGGATCACCTCGCTATCGCCATCGGTGCGGAAGGTCGCACCGCCGGCCTGCAATTCGCGCCGGAGTTCCCGGAAATTGTAGATCTCGCCGTTGAACACCAACATCGCCGCGCCATCGGCAGAGGCCATCGGCTGCGGCGATCCGGCAAGGTCGATGATCGCAAGGCGCAAATGGCCGAGCCCCACGCCCGGCGCGGTCCATACACCCTGCCCATCCGGCCCGCGATGCGCGGCAACGGCGCACATCCGCGCAACCCGGTCTGGGTCGACGGGCTTCAGGCCCTCGGTGTGGAAGATCCCGGCAATGCCGCACATGGGGCAGCGCTTACCGGACCTGCGCCATGCGGTCCATCCACGGCGCGATGGGACCAGTGGCGGCTAGAAAACTGCGGATCGCCTCGTCCGGCGGCGCGCCGTCGCCTGATTCGGCAGACAGGATCAGCGTCATCGTCGCGCGCGGGCGCAGGAGCAGGCGGTCCGCCATGTTGGCGAGCTTGAGCCGCGTGTTGCTGCCCGTCAGCAAGTCGCCGGTGCGCAACCACGTGACAGCAAGGCGGTGGACCGGGCCCGGTGCCTGGATCACATCGCTCTTGGCATCGGCAAAGGCCGGACCCGGCTCTTCCCACGCCCAGTGGCTTTGCAGCGGCAATGCGCCCTGCCCGAAGCCCCCGGCCTCCTTGCCATCGCCCTGCGCGGCATAGAGCGCGAATGACAAGTCCACGATGTGCCCCTTGCCGTCAGCATAGCGGGCAACGAGCCGATGATCGGCGCCGGTGTGAAGCGGGTGCCATTCCGCCTTGGGGCTGCCTTCATCGAGCTGCCAGCCGGGCACCAGCGGCACGGCGATGTAGGTCGGCATCGGCGCAGCGATGCTGTTTGCCGCCGCGCTCCAGGCGAGGCCGGCCAGCGCGAGCGCCGCGATCCCGCCGAGCGCTGCCGGCGTCGGCAATGCCATCCGTTCCAGCCGCGCAAGCAGCGGCGATGCTTCGATCGCAGCGCCGTCTACCAGCGGCGCATCAATCTGCCGATCGAAAAACCGCCAGCCCGCCGCCATGACCAGCACCATGACCACCGCGAAGAACACCCATCCGTAGAAGATGTGATCGAAGCTCGCGGCAAATTCGATCCCGCGCGAACGGGCGATGTAGATCGTGCCCCAAGCGCGCACGCCGTTGGCCAGCACAGGCACGACCAGCGACAGCGCCATGAACGCCGCGCGCCGCCACCAGCTGGCGAAGCACACATTGGAAACGAGCGCGCCATACGCGATCATGGCGATGAGGAACTTCACCCCGGAGCAGGCCTCGGCTACCTCGAAATAGCCGAAGCGGGTGGTGATGAAGACCCCGTCAATCGCTGCGGGAACCTGTGTCAGGGCCAGAAGGACCATCGTCAGCTTGGCGGTGATCGTCTGGAGAAACGGGATCAGTTCGTCGCCGAACGGCACCAGCGCGAGCATATAGCCCAGCGGAAACAGCTGCGCGGCGGCGACGCGCGGCCCCAGCAATGCCAGCGCTGCCCCTTGCAGCATCACGACCACCGCAAGCTGGCGTGCCAGATTGAGCCCGGAAAACGCGCCCAGCACCCACAGCAGCACCGCCCCGCCGACCACAACCAGCCCGGGCCACCAGGTACGCGGCACAAGCGGCGCAGTCTCGGCCGCGCGCTGCAGCGCCAGCCAGCCGAGGATCGGCGGAATCAGCAGGATATGGTTATAGGTGGAGCTGTCCCACCACTGCCACGCCATGTCGCGCCAATCCCCGAGGAACAGCACGATCAGCCCCAACCATGCGGCGGCAAGCTGGAGCAGCGGCCCACGCCAGTGCACCGGCACGCGTTCCGCCAGCGGCAATCCGCGGCGCGGCAAGGCTCCTTCAGGCAGCATCGGCAGCGCCTTCGAGCAGGGCGCGCAACGGTGCGAGCACGCGGTCCCAGCCGCATTCGGCCATCACGAAGCGCCGCGCGGCTGCCCCCATCGCGTCCGCCGCGCTGCGGTCCGCCAGCAGCGCCAGCGCTCGCTCGGCCAGCGTGACCGGTGCATCGGCCACCGCGAAATGCGTGCCGTCCGCCGCGCCGATCCCGGCCGCCGCCGCCGGGGACAGCAGCACGGGGCGGGCCATTGCCATCGCTTCCAGCACCTTGTTCTGCACCCCGCGCGCGATCAGCAGCGGCGCGGTGACGAGGTCCGCCCCCGCCAGCCAAGGCCGCACATCGGGTACTGCGCCGGTCACCAGCGTGCCGTTAACGTCCGCCAGCGCACGCACCGCCGCCGTGGGCGCGCGGCCGACGATGGCGAAGCGAGCACCGGGATGCACTGCGCGGATGCGGGGCATCACCTCGTGCGCGAACAGCGCCACCGCGGTGATGTTCGGCGCGTAGTCCATCTGTCCGGTGAACACGATCGTGGGCGCCGCACCGGCCAGCTCGGGCGCAGGCCGCACCGCCGCAGGATCGAACAGTTCGGTATCGATGCCATTGCCCAGTGCGCGCACATCGGGCAGCCCGTCCTGCTCCAGCCTGCTTTCGAACAGCGCGCGCTCTTCTGCCGTGATGAACAAGCTGGTCGTCACCCGCCGCGCCACGCGTTCTTCGAAACGCCGCATCAGCCGTGCCTCGCGCGCATACAGCAGCCGACGCGGCAGCGCGCCGGTCTGAGCATAGGCCTCGAATTTCGCCGAATCGACGTCGACGAAATCCATCACGACGCGCCCCCGGAATTCGGGTGGTACATATTGCGCCATCTGCCCTGAAAACACGAAGATCGCAGAGATCGGCCGCGTCTCCAGCACCTGCGCCACCCAGCGCCTCAGCCTGGCCGAGGAAAAGGCGGCAAGGCTCACCGGCACACCCTGCCCCAGCGCGGCGAGAGCGGCGAGCGGGAGCGGGGCGCTGCGGCGCACGAGGCAATGGCTTGTCGCGATGGCTGCCACCGCGCTTTCCTGCGCCATATCGGCATCGTCATCGGCCAGCGCGCCGACATGGACGGGCGCCAACTCCGCTATCCGCCGCAGCAGATGATTAGAGCGGATCTTGTCCCCCCGGTCGGGCGGAAACGGCACGCGGTGCGCAAGGAACAGAATCTCGCTCACGCCAGCCCGCTTGCGATCCACGGGCCGAGCCGGTTGGCAAGTGCAAGCGGCAGCTTCTGCCACAGCGCAATCTTGGCCTTGTAGCGCGGGCTCAGCGGATTGACATCGCGCGGCGGCGCACCGTCGGCGCTCCACACCGCATAGCTCAGCGGCTGCGGTTCGAAACCCCAGTTGCGCTTGAAGTGATAGGCGCCGGTATCGGTCTTCGAGCGACCGAAATCGAACCGGTCGCAGCCTCGCCCCCGCGCATGGCACATCAGCGCATAATACATCACGTCGTTGGCGCGCAGGGCACGCGCCGCATGCACGCCGCCGCCCCAATATGGCATCACCGCGCCGCGATGATACAAGCTGAGCACCGAGGCGACCGCGCGCCCCTCGTGCAGGACGGTCAGGATATCGGCATCCTCACCAAAGCCATCGAGCACCGCCTCGAACAGCGCGCGCGGGAAAACCGGCGTCCCCAGATTGCGCACTGATTCGGCGTAGACGCCGTAGTGCCAGTCGCGGTCCTGCACGGTGCGGCCCACGCGCACGTCCATCGCATTGCCCAGCCCCTTGCGCACTTCAGCGCGCTGCTTGCGCGGGATCCACGCGAGCTGTGCCTCGTCATCGGCGGCGAGCGGCGCGACGAAGCCAGCGTGGCTGTCGCGCTTGATATGCCACGCGGCGTCCTCTGGCATCGTCCCGCCGCGTATTTCCACGGTCGGGCAGGTAAGCCGCCGCGCGAGTTCGGTCGCGGCGCCAAACAGCGCGGGTGCCGCTTTCGCATCGCCCAGCATGCCGCCGCCCACGGCAAACCCGCTCGACACCATCGCGCGGCCAAACAGCGGCGAATGCACGGCGTGAAGCGGCAACAGAGCGGTCAGCGCGCCGCCGCGTTCAGCAAGCAGAACATGCGCTGGATGGCCCGCCGCGCGCGTCACCGCCACCAACCATTCGGCCCGGTGAAACGGGGTTGCGCCCTCGGCCTCGGCCACGAAACGCGCAATCGCCTCGCGGTCCCCGGGATCGGCAAGACGAACCTGCATCAGCGAAGGGCGAAACGGTGCGTTCATGCTGCCACCAGCCCGGCATCGAGCCGCGCCGCCTCAGCCGCCACCACCGCGTCCATCCGTCCCCATTGGAACGCGCCCAGCAGGCGCTTGAGCTTGCCCGCCATCGCACCAAGATTGGTATAGTGCCGCAGGCGCGAACGCAGCGGCGCGTCATGGCGGCGCGGCTGATCGGGATCGATTTCCCAGGGATGGAAATAGAACGCGGCGGGGCGGCCATCGTGCCGGTTCACCCGGTCCACCGCCCAGTGCGACACGCCGTAGGGCAGCAGCCGGAAAAACCCGCCGCCCCCGGCTGCCATGCGCCGGCCGGCCAGTTCCACCGTCGTCACCGGCACCTCGACCAGAGCCGATCCCGCCACCGGGCGGAACGCAAAGCGCGGCGCCTCGCGCCAGCCGTAGTGATCGTGAACGATCGGCGCGACGCTGGAGGAATAGGCATAACCATGCCGTGCCAGCACTTCGTGCGCCCAAGGCGTGCGCGCGTCGATCGAAAAGCTCGGTGCGCGGTAGCCGGTCACGGCGTTGCCGCTGGTGTCTTCCAGCACGGCGCGCGCCCGCGCGATATCTTCGGCAAATGCTGCTTCGCCCAGCGTGAACACGCGCTTGTGATCCCAGCCGTGACTGGCGATCTCGTGGCCCTGCGCCGCGATCCGGCGGATCATCTCAGGGTGCCGCTCGGCGACCCAGCCCAATGTGAAGAATGTCGCCTTGACGCCAGCCTCATCGAACAGCGCCAGCACGCGATCGCAGTTGGCCTCGACCCGGCGGTCCAACCCGTCCCACTCCGCGCGCGCAATCACGCGCTCGAACGCACCGACCTGAAACCAGTCTTCGACGTCGACGGACATGCCGTTGAGCACGGCGTTAAAGCCAATCGGATGAGCAAGATCGGGGCCGGACACAGCGTCATCGGTCCTTTCAGGCAGCGCGGCGGGGCGATTCGCTTTCGAGCCATTCGATCAGCATCGTCAGCACATGGCGTATCGCCTGCTCCTGCTCGGCCCCGCGCGCCTCGAGCGAGACGATGCGCTGATGCAGCGCGCCCAGCGTGGCTTCGAGCACTTCCAGCCGCGCATCGGTCGCGGGGACCACAGCAGGCGGCGCCGGCATGTCGGCCAGTTCGAGCAGGGCCTTCTGCAGTTCGACGATCTGCTCGGCATGTCCCGAAACCGCCTGCTGCAACCCCGCAAGGCCCGAGGCCGCAGCTGCCGGCAATCCGGCTTGCGGCACGGCGCGCACTTCGGAATCGACCAGAGGTGCGATCAGGGGCGCGGGTGCCGGCGCAGGCGCATCGGCATCCGTGAGCGCACCGTCGCGCGCCAGATCATCAAGAACCTCGGCCAGCATGGCGGGCTCGATCCGGGACTTCTGCTCGACCGCACCCATCAGCAACAGGCGGCCAACGACCTGGTTGATCCGGCGCGGCAGGCAGCCAGTCGCCTTGGCGAGATCGGCAAACACATTTGCATCGAATGCAGGATTGCCGCTCCAGCCAACGCAGGCCAGCCGGTGCAGCACATAGGGGCCGACTTCCTCGAGCTCCATCGCCTCGAGATGATGCGTCGCGATCACTCGCTGGCGCAGTTGCTCCAGCCGCGACGAATTTTGCAGCAGGTCGCGAAACTCAGGCTGGCCCAGTAGCAGGATCTGCAGCAGCGGATGCGCGCCCAGCTGGAAGTTGGAGAGCATACGCAGCTCTTCGAGCGCCTCGATCGAGAGGTTCTGGGTCTCGTCCACCACCAGCAAGCAGCGACGACCGGCGCGCGCTTCCTCGTGCAGGAACGCCTCGATCAGCGCGAGCGCGCTCGCCTTGTCGTGCCCCCCGGCCGCCAGGCCGAAGGCGCGTGCGGCCATGTGGACCAGCTCGTTGCCATCAAGCCGGCTGGTCACGATCTGTGCCGCGGTCAGTCGCTGGCGGTCGATCGTTGCCAGCAGATGCGCCGCCAGCGTCGATTTGCCCGCGCCCACCGCGCCGGTGATGACGATGAAGCCCTCGCCCTGCGCAAGGCCATAACCAAGGTACGACAGCGCCTTGCGGTGCGTTCCGCTCTCGAAATAGAATTCCGGATCGGGGGTGAGCTGGAAGGGCCGCCCGGTGAGCTTGTAGAACGTATCGTACATCGTGGGGGAAAGCCCTTCTTCAGAAGTTGTAGCGCAGCGAGACCTGCCCGGTCGCGATCAGCTCGTCGGCCGCGACCTTGCGGTTGAGCGCATCGAGACCGACCGCGGCGCTGCCGACAAGCCGCTGCGTGAACTGGCGTGAAAGCCCGGCGTTGATACCCGCCGCGTTGACATCGCCAAGGTCGGAGAGCCCGGACTTGTACCAGCTGTCGTAGATCCCGACACTGAAGCCGGTGAGCCGGTCGATCGGGCCAGAAAGCTGCCCGTTCACGTAGTACGTCTGGTCGGTGCGGCCATTGGCAGCGCCCAGTACCGTTCCGCGTGCACCGATGAATTTGCGGCGGAAATAGCCCGCACCCAGGCCCATCCTCAGCTGGCCAGCACTGTGGCTGTAGGATGCGGCCACCCCGCGATTGCGAAACGTGGCAGAGGCAATCGAGCCGAGCGCGCCGTTGACACAGCCGCCGCCCTGCGCACCGGTCGCGCAGCCCGAAATATCGCCGCTGAACGGATTGCGCTCAGTCGTGAAATCCGTCGGCAGGCTCTGCACCGCGTTCCCCACGGACGAGCCGAACCCGCTGACCGAATCGAACACGTTGATATTCAGCGAATTGCGTGCGTTGGGTGTGTACGCAAGCGAGCCGTAGTAGGTCATGCTGTCATAGCGGCGACCAACGAACGCGCTGAGCGAAGTACGGCGGCTCGGCCGCCACATCACGCCGACATCCCAGGTCAGCCCATTCACATCATAAGCGATCTGGCGCGGCTTGGACTTGTCCGTAACGTAACGCCCATCACTGCCGACCACCGGCACGCCTCCGGGTCCGCGCACCGCATCGCGCGAGGAGACCCGAATGTGCTGCCAGCCCACATCGCCGATGAGCGCCAGTTCGGAATTGATCGGCAGCGTCGCCTGCAAACCCGCACGCAAGTCGCGCACGCGCTGATCGAGGTTGGCGACGTCTTCCTGGCTAAAGCCGCCGCTGGCGGTGAGGCCGATCGGCAGCACGGTTCCCGGCGCGACCCCGGCCGAAACCTGTGCCGCCTGCGCAACGGAGTGATTGAAGATGTCACCTTGCACCTGCGGCACGCCGGGCACCGAGATTCGCGGCGTGTTCACCTTGGTATAACCGATAAGGTACGAGCCCTTTACCGCCACTTCGCCGGTCTGGGTGGAGAACGCAGGGCCGGCATAGACCGAATAGACCTGCGCCACCCGGTCGCCAGTTTCCACCGACGAGCCAATGCTCGAAGCCCCGCTGGGCTCAAAACGCGTGCGCGCGGCAAGTCCGCCCGCCTCGATCGTCAGCTCGCGCGGGATCAGATCATGGCGCACACGGGCAAGGCCCGAAATGGTGTCGTTGCTCGCGATATTGCCGCGTTCGGCAAAGCGGCGCTCGTAGCGCACGGAAACCGCGCCCTCGGTCCGCCGCCCGGCCAGCGACATGTCCACGCCCGCGGCAATGCTGCTGTAGGTCAGCACTTCGTGGATAGGCTCGAGCCGCGCGAGCACGCTCTGGCCGATCTCGATGTACGGCTGGATCTTCACCCGCCCGGCGCCGCCCGAAGTGCCGATGCTCCGCCCGCCGCGTACACCGCTCCCGCCCGCCGGCGCACTGTCGCCGCCGGAAAGCCCCTCGCTGTCTCCCGGGTCGCCATAGGGCAGCGATTGGGCCTGGGCCTCGCCCGCCACCAGTGCGGCACCCAACGCAAGCGCTGCGGCGGCGAATGCATGGACTGGATTTCGCGCCATGATCATTCCTTGTACCCATAGTAGGAGCCGAAGCGGCGCCCGGTGGGCGAAAAGCGAGTGCAATTGAGCAGCAGCTTGATGTCGTCGCAGCCCGAGAGGATGCTCACCGCATCGCGCAGCGCGGCCTCGCCGGTCTGGTCGGCCCGCACCACCATCAGCGCCTGTCCGACATGATGCGCGAGTTCCGACGCAGGCGAGGCGGCGAGCACCGGCGGGCTGTCGAAGATCACGATGCGATTGGGTGCCTGCGCTGTCAGTCGGTCCAGCACGTGGGCGGTATGGGCGGAGGCGAGGTGCTCGGTATCATGCCCGCTCGAATTGCCGGCGGGCAACACGAACAGCCCGGCAACGTCGGTGCCGATGATGCAATCCTCGACCGCGATATCGGGATCGGCCAGCGCGTCCATCAGTCCGCGTCCGCCAGGCAGGCCCAGCGCCGAAAGCACGCTCGGCTTGGCGAAATCGGCATCGACGAGAAGCACTTCGGTGTCCTTCTCCGCCGCCATCGAAAGCGCGAGATTGACTGCGCAGAATGTCTTGCCCTCACCCGGATGCGCCGAGCACACGAGGATGCGCTCGCCAAGCGGGGCACCGCGACCGGTGCGCGATTCCGCCGCCGTCATCAGCAGCTGGCGCTTCACGATGCGGAATTCCTCGAGCAGACCCGTCACCGGGCCTTCGGGTTCGATCAGGCATTGTTCACGCAAGTGCTTGCGGTCGATCGAATGAAACGTGCCGCGAAATGCCTGCCGCGCGGGAATGCCGTCGAACGCCGGCGGCGCCAGCGTGGGCCGGACCGGTGCGGCAACCCGCTGTACGGGCGCAGCAGGCTGCCCCCCTTCGGCCATGGGCGGTGCGGGCTCGCGCACTTCAGGGAGTTTGGGCGCCAACGGAGCCTGGAACGCGCGGAAGTCGAACGTTCCGGCTGCACGCTCGATCAGCGAACGCGCCGCGGATGCGTCACCGGGCGTTTCAGGCGGAAGCGGGATCTTGCTCTGTTCGGTCATGATCTGTTGCGTTCCCTCAGGCGACCATGCCGCGTTTCATGAACTCGACGGCCAGCAGCACCACGAGCACGAGGCCGAGGCTCGCCACGCCGCCGGCGAACCACTTGAGATGCCGCCAGTATTGCGCCCGCACACGCCGCGTGAGCGTCAGTGTGACCGATCCGATCACCGGTATGCCCGTCGCGCGTTCCAGCTGGCCGATCGTGGAATACGTCGAGCGTAGCTGGCCGACCGCGAAGGCAAGGCCGCAGCCCGCTGCCAAGCCGACGATCAGCACGAGGACCAGCAGCATCGGCCGGTCCGGAGCGGAAGGCCCGCGCGGCGTCGTCGGCGGATCGATCACTTCGAACTTCACCGCATTGCGCTCGGTCTCGACCTGCCCGCGCAGCCGCAGCTGCTCGCGGTCGCGCAGCAGCTTGTCATACTGCTCCTTGAGCACGTCATAATCGCGGTTGATGCGCGATGCCTCGGCGGCAAGGCCGGGCTCGCTGAACTGGCGGCCGGTGAGCTGCGCCAGCTCGGTGCTGAGCGAGGACCGGCGCGATTGCAGCGCGATCAGGCTCGCCTCACGGTCTGCCTTGATCGATTGCAGCGAGGAATAGGCAGGGTTCGGCATGCCGCCGGGGCCGCTCTCGCCCGCCGCCGAACGGCTGAGACTGGCGATCTGCGCCTTCAATGCGATGACATCGGGATGGCTGTCGGTGAGGCCCCGCGCCCTGAGCGAGCCAAGATCAGCCTGTGCCTGCGCCAGCGAACCGCGGGCACCGCCCTGCGCACCGGGTACCATGATCGTCGGCGGCGTGCCCGAAAGCTGGCCGCGAATCGATGCGAGCGCACTCTGCGCCGCAAGCAGATCGGATTCGACGCCGCGCAGCTCGGCCCGTGCCCCTTCGATCTTGCTGGTGAGCGAGCCGCCCCCCGGCATCATTTCGGCGTTCTTGGCCTCGAAGGCCTGGCGCTTCTGCTCGGCGGCTTCGAGATCCTTCTGCCGGTCGGCCAGCTGCTGATCCATGAAGGCCAGCGTGTCGCTCATTTCGCCGCGCCCGCCGGCAAGGTTCTCCTCACGGAAGATGTCGATCATCTTCTGCACGATGTCCTGCGCCAGCTTGGCGTTCTGGACATCCGAATAGGCCTTGCTGCCCGAATAGCCGGTGATCTCGAACAGGTTGTCCTGCTGGCTCACCACCTTGATGTTCTTGCCCAGCGAAGCGACCGCGGCTTCCATCTGCTTGTCGGACGTCACCTTGTCGCCCAGCCGCGTCGCGCGGACGACCTTGGAGAGGTTCACCGAACTCGTCAGCGTCTGGCGCACGCGCTCGATATCGCGCTTGCGGTCCCCGCCGATGCCGATCTGGTCCGAAAGCACGTCGTCGATCTGGACGAAGATGCGCGCCTTCGATTCGTAGGTGTTGGGCACCGTCGCCACGACCAGCCAGCCCAGCAGACAGACCAGCCAGGCCGCGCCCAGCGCCAGCCAGCGCCGGTGCCAGATGCCATAGAGCGCGATGCGCACTTCTTCGTAGATGCTCGTCATGCCGCGAGCACCCTCAGAACGTGCTTTCCGGAATGATGATCACATCACCCGGCATCAGCATGACATTCGCGCGCGTATCGCCCTTGCGCAGCAGATCGCCGATCCGCACGCCGTATTCCTTCTGCTTGCCGGTCTGCTTGTCGAAGCGCACCAACCGCGCCTTGTTGCCGGCGGCATATTCCGAAAGTCCGCCCACCGCGATCATCGCATCGAGCAGTGTCATGTTGGCGCGGAACGGGATCGAGGCCGGCTTGCCGGTGGCGCCAACGATGCGCACCTGCTGGCTGAACGTGCCCGAAAACTTGTTCACGATGACCGAGACGATCGGCTCCTGAATGTACTGCGAAAGCTGGAGCTTGATGTCCTCGGCCAGCATCGAAGGCGTCTTGCCCACGGCCGGCATATCGGTGATCAGCGGCGTGGTGATGCGCCCGTCGGGCCGCACTTGCACCGTCGCGCCCAGCTCAGGATTACGCCAGACGAAGATGGTCAGATCGTCGAGCGGCCCGATTACGTATTCCTCGCCCGGACCTTCCTGCAGCGCCACGAACGAAGCAGGCGGCAATTGCGCACTGCCACCGCCGCCCGCACAGCCGCCGAGCAGAAGGCTCACCGTGGCCGTAGTGGCCAGCAAAGAGGTGAGACGCGAATATCGTGGCATTGACCGTCCTTCTGCGCGCTTCGACAGGCTGTCCCTCGTGTCCCGCAGCGGGACCGGGTGGGATGGCCATGTTTTCCCGGCTATCGCCAAAATAGGTGAAGATACCGTTAGTCCTGATGCCTCAGGACGCGCCGTCGGCAAGCGCGTTTCCGGCTCAGTCCCGCTGCGGGACGCCGGATGGGTCATAAGTTAATGACCCGGAATCAGTGGTTTGTATTCACAAGCCGTTCAGCTGCAGGGCCATGCCCGAGGAAGTGCACCGGGCTCGCGCTCGCGCCATAAGCCCCCGCGCAGAAAACTGCGACCAGATCGCCTTCCTCCGCACGCGGGAAGCCGCCCTTGTCCGCCAACCGGTCCAGCGGCGTGCAGAGGCAGCCGACGATGCTCGCCTCTTCTTCGGCCGCCGCGCCAAACTTCGTGGCAATTGCGCTCGGATAATTGCGCCGCACTACGGTGCCGAAGTTGCCGCTCGCGGCCAACTGGTGATGCAGGCCGCCATCGGTGACGAGGAACACCTCGCCGTGGCTTTCCTTGCGGTCGATGATCCGCGCCAGATAAACGCCCGCCTCGCCCACCAGATAGCGGCCCAGCTCGATGCAGAAGGCCGTTTCCGCCAGCACCGCAGGCAACGCTGCAAACTGCTCGCCCAGCACCTCGCCCACTGCGTGCAGATCCAGCGGCGCATCGCCCGGAAAATAGGGAATGCCAAAGCCGCCGCCAAGATTGCAGGCTGGCAGCGTTGCCCCGCTGTCCTCCGCCAGCCGCTCCGCCAGGGCAATCGTCGCCGCCTGCATCTCGGCAATCGCGGCCGCGTCCAGCGTCTGGCTCCCGGCATAGATATGAAAGCCCCGCCACTCCGCGCCCGCAGCGATGATCCGCCTCGCCAGCGCAGGGACAGCAGCCGCATCGACACCGAAGGGCTTTGCCCCGCCGCCCATCTTCATCCCCGATCCCTTGAGATCGAAATCGGGATTGACCCGGATCGCCAGCCGCGGCGCGCGTCCCAGCTTCTCGCCGATCGCCAGCGCCCGCTCGCCCTCCCGCGCGGATTCCAGGTTCAGCGTAACCCCGCGCGCAATCGCCGCCTCAAGGTCGGCATCGCGCTTGCCCGGCCCGGCAAAGCTGATTTGCTCCGGCAGCACGCCCGCTGCCTCGGCCATCGCCAGTTCGCCGCCCGAAGCGATGTCGAACCCATCGACCAGCCCCGCCATATGACGCAGCACGGGCGCGAACGGATTGGCCTTCATCGCATAATGCAGCCCCAGCCGCTCCGGCAGCGCAGCCCGCAAGGCGGCCACGCGTCCGGAAATCAGCGCCCCATCATAGACAAACAGCGGCGAGCCCGCCTCCGCCACCAGCGCAGACGCCTTGCGCCCGCCAATGGCCAGCTCGCCATCAATGGCAGAAAATCCGGGCGGAATGGGACCAAGCGGCTTCATGGTTCAGCCCTGTTGCACGGTGGCCGATAATTCCTGGTAAAGAGCCGCCCGATCGAGCTTGCCATTGGGGCTGAGCGGCAATTGCGCTCGCCAATGGATGCCGCGCGGCACCATGAAGCCCGGCAGATCCCGCACCAACGCGCTCGGCAGCGCAGCCTCCGCCGCGGCCGCATCCCCCTTTGCTCGCACCACCAGATGAATTGCCTGCCCCAGCGCCGGGTCAGGCAGGCCCAGCGCAGCCGCCTCGGCCACCAGCCCCGTCGCGATCGCCGCGTCTTCCACTTCCTGCGGGCTCACCCGGTTGCCACTGGTCTTGATCATCGCATCGCGCCGCCCGGCAAAATGCAGCAGCCCCGCGCTGTCGCGCCGCACCCGGTCGCCAGACCACACCGCCGTGGCGCCCATGCGCGAAAACGCGGGCGCCGGCTTGAACCGCTCCGCCGTCCGCGCCGCATCCTGCCAATAGCCCTGCGCCACCAGCGGACCGGCATGGACCAGTTCGCCCTCCTCGCCCGCCGCCGCCTCGCGCCCGTCGTCCGCCACCACCATCACTTCGGCAAACGGGATCGCCGTGCCCATCGACGTCGGGTACGCATCGACCAGCGCCGGATCGAGATACGTCGAACGAAATGCCTCGGTCAGGCCATACATCGGAAACAGCCGCGCTTCGGGAAATCGCGCCCGCAGCGCCCGCACCAGCGGTTCGGTCAGCGCGCCGCCGCTATTGGTCAGCCGCTTGAGCTTATGCGCTGCCGACTCCGGCCATTCCAGTTCCGCCAGCTGCAACCATAGCGGCGGCACGGCAGCCAGCGTGGTCACGTCATGGCGCTCCACTGCCTTGGCCACATCGCGCGCGGTCAGATAATCGAGCGGCACCACCGCCCCGCCTGCATACCACGTCGAAAACAACTGGTTCTGCCCATAGTCGAACGCCAGCGGCAGCACCGCCAGAACGCGGTCGCTCTCCGTCACGCCCAGATAATGCGCCACGCTCACCGCGCCGAGCCACAAGTTGGCCTGGCTCAGCATCACCCCCTTGGGCCGCCCGGTTGAGCCGCTGGTATAGAGGATCGCCGCCAGATCATCCGCCGCAGCAGCGGAAGGCCCCAGTGGTGCAAAGACTTCCGCCGCCGCCCACACCGCGCCTTCCTCCTGCGCCGCTGCCCCGGCCAGATCGCCCTCCTCCAGCGTCGCAAGCCGCGCCGCGTTGGATATCAGCAGCCGCGCCCCGCTGTCGGCCAGAATATGCGCCACCTGCGCCCGCTTGAGCAGCGGGTTCACCGGCACATGCACCAGCCCCGCGCGCACCGCCGCCAGCGGCATCAGGCAGGACAGTTCGCTCTTGGGCAACCACGTCGCCACGCGCGCACCCGGTTCAGGCACTTGCGCCGAAAGCCATGCCGCCAGCTGTCCTAAACGCCGATTTAACGCCTCATAGCTAAGCGTATGCGTCTTGAAGACCAGCGCGGGTGCATCTGGCAGCCCCAGCAGCGCAAGGTGATCAAGCGGGTAAACGGTCGGATCGGGCGCTGCAGTCAAGCGGCTCTCTCGGGTAAAAAGGCAGGAACGAAGTCTTGGGTGTAACGGTCTATCACGCTGATTTGCGGGAAGCGCAAGCCGACCCGGCGCTCAGCGCGTTGCTCGGCCGCTCTCCCGCCAGCGCACCGTTCGACCGGCTGGACTGGCACGCCCTTCTCGCACAGCACTGCCTGCCTGCCGCCGCCTGCCGCATCGCCGTAGCGCGCGAAGGCGATGCCATGGCCGCCCTTCCGTTCTGCCGCACCTCCGCTGGCACCGCCCCGCTCGGCGCTTGGTACAGCTTCTTCGTCCGCCCGCTGACAAACGATCCGGGCCGCGCCCCCGTGCTCCTCGAAGCCATCGCCCGCAGCCTTGCCGCCACTGGCGCCGCTCATTTTGCCCCGATGCCCGAAGCCGAAGCGCTCGCGCTGGCGCAAGCCTTCCGCACCGCCGGCTGGATCGGTGTCGCCGAACCGTGCGACACCAACCATATCCTCGAACTCAAGGGCCGCAGCTTCGCGCAATACTGGGCCGCACGCCCCGGCCAGTTGCGCGAAACCGTTCGCCGCAAGACTGCGCGCGGCAAAGTGATCCTGCGCGTCGAAACAACGTTCAACCCCGCCGACTGGGCCGCTTACGAAGCCATCTACGCAAAGAGCTGGAAGCCCGAGGAAGGCAACCCCGCCTTCCTGCGTGCCTTTGCGCAGGCCGAGAGCGCCGCCGGGGCCCTGCGCATGGGCATCGCCGAAATCGATGGCCAGCCCGTTGCCGCACAGTTCTGGACGGTCGAGGGCGGCACCGCCTGGATTCACAAGCTCGCCCACGATGAAGCGCACCGCGCCCACTCCCCCGGCACTCTGCTCACCGCCGCGCTGTTTGCCCGCGTGATCGACGAAGACCGCGTCCACACTGTCGATTTCGGCACTGGCAACGATCCTTACAAGCGCGACTGGATGGAGGCCCGCCGCCTCCGCTACGCGCTTCGCTTCTATCGCCCCGCTGCCGTGGGCCACTGGCCAGCTCTGGCCCGGCTCGCAGCCCGCCGCATCCTCCGCGCGCGCACCTCCGATGCGCTTGTTTCCCCGCAAGCGGCTGGTTAAAGCGCGCGCCATCCGATCGATGACGCCATCCCATTGACAACAAGGCCTTCCCCGTGACCCAGACGACCGAGATCGACACCACGCTCCGTACCTTGCTCAGCGACGTGCTCGGCCTCACCCCCGTCCGCGCTGCCGCGCTCGCTGCTGATAGCGGCCTGTTCGGCGCGCTGCCTGAACTCGATTCGATGGCCGTGGCCAGCCTGCTCACCGAAATCGAGGACCGCTTCGACATCATGATCGACGATGACGATGTCGATGGCGACATGCTCGGCACGTATGGCGATCTCCTCGCCTTCATCACCCGCAAACGCGGCGAAGCCTGAGCGCACGCGTGCCGGCAACCTGGCCTTGTCCCGGTCCCGCCGGCCTTGCGGATGAATACGTCGTAGTCTTCGATGGCGCTCGGCCAGTCCGCCTGCTGATCGTCCCCCCGCTGTTCGAGGAAATGAACCGCACACGGCGTTTTCTCGTCGAAACCCAGCGCCAGCTTGATCGGCTCGGCATCGATTCGATGCTTCCCGATCTCCCGGGCTGCAATGAAAGCGCGCAGGCTTTTTCGGCGCAAAGCCTTGGTGGCTGGCGCACCGCCATGGCCGCTGCCGCCCGCCACTTTGCCGCAACCCACGTCCTCGCCGTTCGCGGCGGCGCACTTGTCTTCCCGACGCGCCTACCGGGCTGGGTCCTCGAACCCGTCAAGGGCACCACGATCCTGCGCCAGCTCCTGCGCGCCCGCGTCCTCGCGGCAAAGGAAGCCGGGCGCGAGGAAAACAGCGCCGACCTACTGGAGCGAGGCCGCAACCACGGCCTCGAACTCGCCGGATATCACGTGGGCGCAGCGCTGGTCGCCGGGCTAGATGCCGCCGTGCCCGAAGACGAAGGCCAGCGCGTGATCGGCCAGTCCGAGCTCGGAACTGGCGCGCTCTGGCTGCGTAGCGAACCCGGCGAAGACCCTGCACAGTCCGCCGCCCTCGCCCGCATCATCGCTGCCGAAGCCAGCGCCTGATGCGCAGCCATCTCACTTTCCCCTGCGGACCCGACATGCTTGTCGGCACGCTCGACATGGAGGCGGCAACCGGCTCCACCGGCATCCTGCTCGTCTCGGGCGGTCGCGAAGTGCGCGCGGGCAGTTGGGCCGGACAGGCGCAGCTCGCCGCGCGCCTCGCCGCCAGCGGCATCCCCGTGTTCCGCTATGATCGCCGCGGCATCGGTGAAAGCGAAGGCACCGATCCCGGTTTCCTGCATACGCGCGAAGACATCGCCGCCGCGCTCGCCGCCTTCCGCGCCGCCGTTCCCACGCTGCGCCGCGTGATCGCGCTCGGCAATTGCGATGCCGCCGCCGCGCTCATGCTCCACGCCGCCGAGATCGGGCTCGACGGCCTCATCCTCGCCAACCCGTGGACGCTGGAAACCGACGACGCCGATACCGCCCCTGCCGCTGCGATCCGCCAGCGCTATCTCGCCAAGCTGGCCAATCCGCGCGAAGTGCTGCGGCTGGTCACTGGCGGCGTGAACCTCGCCAAGCTCGCGCGCGGGCTGCGCACCGCGGCTGCCGGCACGCCGAAGTCGGCGCTGATCGATCGGATGGCGGCAAATCTTGCGCGCTTCACCGGGCCGGTCACGATCCTTCTCGCCAGCGGTGACCGCACCGCGCAGATGTTCGAGGCGGTCTGGCCCGCCGATGACGCGCGCATTCAGCGCCACGCCAGCAGCGGCCACAGTTTCGCCGGCGATGACGCGCAAGGCTGGCTGCTGGACCGCGTGCTGGAAGCGGCCGGCTGAGCGGCTATTCCGCCGCCACGGCCTGCGCCGCCGCAAACGCATGCTCGGCGAGGAACCGCTCGGCATCCAGCGCCGCCATGCAGCCGGTGCCCGCCGCCGTCACCGCCTGCCGATAGGTGTGGTCCATCACGTCGCCGCACGCGAACACGCCGGGAATCGCGGTCTTGGGCGTGCCTGGTTGCACCACGATATAGCCGCTCTCATCAAGCTCCAGCTTGCCCTTGAACAGCTCGGTAGCCGGGGCATGGCCGATTGCCACGAACGCGCCGTCGGTCGCCACGGACGAAGCCTCACCCGTAACCGTATCGACCAGCTCGACAGCCTCCAGCACGCCGCCGGCAGCGCCGGTGAAGCGCGTGACGGCCTTGTTCCACAGCACCTTGATGCGCGGATTGCTCATCAACCGGTCCTGCAGGATCTTCTCCGCCCGCAGGCTGTCGCGCCGGTGGATCAGCGTCACTTCGGGCGAGTGGTTGGTCAGATAGAGCGCTTCCTCGACCGCGGTATTGCCGCCGCCGATCACCACCACCTTCTTGCCGCGATAGAAGAACCCGTCACACGTCGCGCAGGCCGAAACACCCTTGCCGCCGAACTCCTGCTCGCCGGCCACGCCCAGCCAGCGCGCTTGCGCACCCGTCGCGATCACCAGCACGTCGCCTTCATACACATCGCCGCTGTCGCCGTGCGCGCGGAACGGCGGGCCGTCCATGGTCACCTCGGTGATCGTGTCCCACAGCATCCGCGTGCCGACATGCTCGGCCTGTGCCTGCATTTCCTGCATCAGCCACGGCCCCTGGATCACGTCGCGGAAGCCGGGATAGTTCTCGACATCGGTGGTGATCGTCAGCTGCCCGCCGGGCTGCAGGCCCTGCACGACGATCGGCTCCATTCCCGCGCGCGCGCCGTAGATGGCGGCGGACAGCCCGGCCGGGCCGGAACCGATGATGAGCATGCGGGTCTTGTGAGTTGTTGCCATGCGCGTGAGTCTCCGTTGCGGCAGGGAAATAGGATGCCCCTGTCCGGAAAACGAGTGGCCGCGCGGGCTATTCCCCGGTTTTGATGCACCGGGAAATTGTTGGCCCCTATCACTATTGCAAAGGATTGCTGCTTGCTATTGCAAAGCGCTCTCATTAGCGGGAGGCGAAATCGGAGCGTCAATCCATGCCAGAGCACATATCCGCACCGCTCCGCGCGCTTCTGCTTGCTGCCCCGCTGCTCGCACTCGCCGCCCCCGCCTACGCGGCCCCTGGGCTTGGCGACGAAGTCTACGGCGCCACCTACCAGCAAGGAACATCCGAATTCGAAGCCCGCTACGGCGCGCAGAACGGCGGAGCCGATAGCGGCGAGGATGCGCTGAAGCTGGAAGCCGCGCATGTGCCGCTCAAGAACCTGCGCGTCGCCGCCCAAGTCGAGATCGAGCGCGAGGCCGGCGGCCAGCGCCATGTCACCGCAGCCTCGGTCGAGGCAGTCTATACCCTGGGCCGCGCTGCCGGCATCGATTTCGCGGCCTACGCGGAATACGCCAAGGGCTTTCGCGGCAATCCCGACGCGCTCGAGGCCAAGCTGATCCTCGAACGCCGCGCCGGGCCGTTCGATGCACGGCTCAACATTATCGCCGAGCGCCCGCTGGCCCACGGCGAGCGCACCGAGTTCTCCTATGCCGCCTCGGCCGACATGCAGGTCGCAGGCGAATTCCGCGCTGGTGTCGCCGCGTTCGGCGATCTCGGCACTGTCCACCGCTTTGCGCCGCGCGCCGAGCATTTCCTCGGGCCTGTTGTGAAAGGTGAAGTCGAAGCCTTTGGCCCGGAACTTGAAATCGAGGCCGGCTACCTCTTCGCCCTCGCTCAGGCGCGCGACAACACGCGCGGCCAGTTCCGGCTCATCGTCTCGCTGGAATTCTAGGCCCCGACACTGGCTTCGAACACCGACCACCCGGTCCGTGCCGCCAGCCGCTCCAGCGCCAGCGCGCCCAGCTGCGAATTGCCCTTGGGCGTCAGGCCCGGGGACCACACCGCGATGCTCGCGATCCCCGGCACCACTGCCAGAATGCCTCCGCCAACGCCGGATTTCCCCGGCAGGCCCACGCGAAACGCAAACTCGCCCGAATTGTCGTAATGCCCGCACAGCATCATCAGCGCGTTGATCCGGCGCGCGCGCTGCGGCGTCACGATGCGCCGCCCCGTCGCCGGATCGCGCCCGTCGTGCGCCAGAAACCGCCCCGCCATCGCCAGTTGGCGGCAGCTCATGGCCAGCGCGCACTGGTGGAAATAGACCCCCAGCGCTTGCTCCACCGGATGCTGCAGATTGCCGAAAGCGCGCATGTAGTTGGCCAGCGCCATGTTGCGATATCCGGTCGCCAGCTCCGCAGCCGCAACCCCTGCGTCAATCGAGATCGTCTCGTCGCGCGCCAGCCCGCGGACGAAGCGCAGCACGCCGGCAATCGCCTCCGCCGGGTTGCCGCCTGCCAGCAGCACATCGGCAACCACGATTGCGCCCGCGTTGATAAACGGATTGCGTGGGATGCCCTGCTCGGTCTCCAGCTGCACGATCGAATTGAACGCGCTCCCCGATGGCTCGCGCCCCACTCGCTGCCACAGCGCATCGCCGACCATGCCCAGCGCCAGCGTTAGCGAAAACACCTTGGAGACCGACTGGATCGAGAACGGCTCCTCGGCATCGCCGCCCGCATGGACCGTCCCGTCGGCCATCACGACCGCGATGCCGAACCGCTCTGGAGATACACAGGCTAGCGGCGGGATATAGTCCGCCACCCGCCCCCGCTCGCTGGCGCCGCGCATTTCCTCGGCGATTTCGCCAACGATGGAAGCGATGCCTGTCATCGACTTGCGGCCTTTAGTTCAGATGATGCTTGAACCAATCCGCGATCCGCTCCAGCCGGTCCCGCTGAAAGCTGGGCCGTGCGATGCCGTGGTTCTCGTCGGGATAGCCGACCAGCCGCGTCGGCACGCCGGTCAGCTTGAGCGCCTGGTAAAGCTGCTGCCCGCCGATCAGCGGCACGTTGTCGTCCGCCATACCGCCCATGAACAAGGTCGGCGTCTTGATCCGGTCGGCATG
>CANCET010000025.1 GCA_947375105.1 Sphingomonadaceae bacterium | reverse complement strand
CGCATCGGCCAGATGCTCGCGCGCCGCGGGCACGGCTTCCTCAGTCCTGCAAGCTTCGCCGCGCTGACCACACCGGTCTGGCGCTTCAACGGCCACAACGGTGTCGGCGAATATGGCGAACCCGACGGCTTTTTCTGTGCCTATGGCCTTGCCGTCCAGGTGATCGCGTCGGGCGGCCCGAACTGCCACGACGACCCCTTCGGCGACCGCGTTGTCCGCCTCGGCCATCCCGGCGAGGCCTATGGCCTGCGCTCCGGCCTATGGCTCGATGCCGCCACCGGGCGCGGCACGGCGTTCTTCACCACCGCCGTCGCCGATGATGCGCCGAAGGGCGCCAGCGCCTTCACCGCCGCGGAAGAAACCCTGATGGCGCGGATCAGGCTGCGGTCTCCACCGCCGCGGAGCCAATAGGGCTTTTCCTTAGGCAGCGCGATCTGCCATGGCGGATGCGTGACCACGCTCAGACCCGAGATCCAAGACGAAGCCCTGTCCGCCCTCGCGCGCATTTTCGGGTTTTCCGCGTTCAGGGGCGTGCAGGATCAGGTCGTCAGCCGTGTGCTGGCCGGGCAATCCACCCTCGCGGTGATGCCAACCGGCGCGGGCAAATCACTCACTTACCAGCTCCCCGCCGCAATGCTCCCCGGAACATGCGTGGTGGTCTCGCCGCTCATCGCGCTGATGCACGATCAGTTGCGCTCGGCCAACGCCAATGGCCTCGCCGCGGCCGCGCTCACCAGCGTCGACATGGACCGGGAACAGACCATCGAGCGTTTCCGTTCGGGCCAGCTCGACCTCCTTTACGTCGCGCCCGAACGCGCCAGCCAGCCCCACTTCCGCGAACTGCTGACCCGCGCCCCCATCGCGCTGTTCGCTATCGACGAGGCGCATTGCGTCTCCGAATGGGGCCACGATTTCCGGCCGGATTATCGCCTGCTGCGCCCGCTGCTCGATACGTTCGCCGATGTTCCGCGCCTGGCGCTGACCGCCACGGCAGACCGCCACACCCGCGCCGATATCCTTGCCCAGCTCGGTATTGCCGATGACGGCCTGATCATCGCCGGGTTCGACCGCCCGAACATCCGCTACCGTATCACCCCGCGTGACAACGCGCAGCGCCAGTTGAAGGCCCTTCTCACCGAACAGCCGGGGCCGGGGATCGTCTATGCACCCACGCGCAACGGCGTGGAGAAGCTGGCAGAGCAGCTCTCGGCCGGCGGTCGCCGCGTGCTTCCCTATCATGCGGGCCTGCCGGCAGACGTGCGCGCCGCCAATCAGGCAGCGTTCGTCGCCAGCGAAGACATGGTCATGGTCGCCACTGTCGCGTTCGGCATGGGGATCGACAAGCCCGACGTCCGGTTCGTCGCCCATGCCGGTCTGCCCAAATCGATCGAGGGCTATTATCAGGAGACCGGCCGCGCCGGCCGCGATGGCGATGATGCCGTTGCGCTCATGCTGTGGGGCGCGGATGATTTCGCCCGGGCCCGCATGCGCATCGGCGAAGTCGAGGAGCACCGCCAGGCCAGCGAACGCACGCGCCTCGATGCGCTTGCGGGCCTTGTCGAAACCGCCGGTTGCCGGCGCGCCGTCCTGCTCCGCCACTTCGGTGAGGACCCGCCCGCAGCCTGCGGCAATTGCGACAACTGCCTCCACGCGCCGGGCGTAACCGATGCCACCCAGGTCGCGCGCAAGCTGCTTTCCGCGGTCTATCGCACCGGCCAGATGTTCGGCCTCGGCTATCTCGAAAAGGTGCTCACCGGCGCGGCCGACGAGCGCGTGACCGAACGCGGCCACGATCAGCTTTCGGTGTTCGGCATCGTGCCGGGGGATGAGGCCGCGCTGCTGCGCCCGGTCGCCCGCGCGCTTCAGGCACGCGGCACGCTCGTCACCAACGAACATGGCGGCTTCGTGCTGGGGGGCGATGCGCGCGCTTTGCTGAAGGGGGAAGGCCGGCTCGATCTCGTCGTCGCGCCCAAGGCCGAACGCACATCCCGGCGCGGCCGCCGCGGTGCCGAAGCCGAACCCAATCCGATCGGGGATCCGCTGTTCGAAGCGTTACGCGCGCTCCGCCGCGAACTTGCGCAGGAAGCCGGCGTTCCGCCCTACGTTATCTTCCATGATTCCGTGCTGCGCGAAATGGCGACCAGCCGCCCGGCCTCGCAACGGGATCTCGGCGCGATCGGCGGCGTCGGCGCGCGCAAGCTCGAAGCCTATGGGGACCGGTTCCTCGAAGTGATCCGGCAGTTCTGAACGCCTAGGCCGCTTCTTCGAGTTCGACGAATTCCGGGAAGAACCGCGGCGCGCGCATCGACCAGCCGGGAGCGGTGGCCGCAGCTTCGCTGATCGACTGGAGCAGATCCTTGCGCCGCTCCGGGCGGATGTGCGGCAGTGCGGCGGCGCCGCAGAATGCGCCCGGCAGCCATGGGCGCACTTCGGCGCCCAGCAGCCGTTCATAGAGGAAGCGGAACGCCGAAAAGCTTTCGATCCTGCCCTGCGCCAGATCGAACGTGGTAACGCGCAGCAACGGGCCCATCACGCTTTCGAGGTCTTCGAGGCCGGCACCTTCTCCACCTTCGATTTCGCTCTTCAACAGGCCGCGCAGCAGCTTGAGGTCCTGATAGATCACATATTGCGTGCGGATCGAGGCCGCCTCGGCCGGCCCGCGCGCCCAGCGGCGAAAGGCATCGTGGCGGCCGAGCCCGACATCGAGGCTGCGCCGGATATACCGCTGCTCGCAAGGCGAGAAGGCGGCGAATTCCCGCATCTCTGACAGAATGGACTGCGCTGTCTCCGTCGTGGCCATGGCCCTCGCTCCGCTTGCTTACAGCCCGGACACACGTGTCTTCGCCGGGTACAGTGGAGAGGCTACGCTGCCTTGGTTAGGAAGAGGTTAATTGGTTAATGCGCGGCGGGCCCATGGGCACGATCAACCGCGGGTCAACCATCACACAGCGCCAGTGCGGCGGTAGCGGAAGTACCAGACCTCGTGCCCCTGCGCGCGGGCCTTGGCTTCATAGCGGGTCTCGGGCCAGCCGCCGGGACGCTTCTGGAAATCCGCCGGCGTCTGCGCCAGCCAATCGAATTGATCGGTGTGGCCGCGCATGATCATCAGCGCGTGGCGCAGGTAAACCGGGTGGTCCGTCCCAAAGCGGAATTCGCCGCCGGGCCGCAGCTTCCGCGCGATCAGGTCCACCGGGCCGTCGTTCATCATCCGCCGCTTGGCGTGGCGCGCCTTGGGCCAGGGATCGGGGTGGAGCAGATAAACGAACGAAAGCGCCCCATCGGGCACGCGCGCCAGCACTTCCAGCGCGTCGCCATGATGGATGCGCACGTTGCGGATCGGCATGCCGGTGGCCGTCCCGTCCGAACCGCGCCCGCCATCGACATGCACCAGCGCCTGCGCGACACCGTTGAGGAACGGTTCCGCACCGATGAAGCCGTGATCGGGCAGCATGTCGGCCCGGCCGGCCATATGCTCGCCGCCGCCAAAGCCGATCTCGAAGTGGAGCGCACAATCCCGGCCGAACAGCGTCTGCGCCGTCACCGGGCCATCCGCCGGCACAGCGATCTGCGGCAACAGGGTTTCGATCAACGCCTGCTGGCCGCTGCGCAGCGGCTTGCCCTTGGCGCGGCCATAAAGACGGTTGATGGTGAGCGGATCGCCCGGCTTGTGCGCGGTCATAATCGGGGGCCTGTGGCAGCGAGGCCGGTAAGGGTCAAGGCTGCACCCGCCACAAGAAAATTGGGATGGACGCCCGCCGGAGCTTGTGGTGACACGGCATCCATGTCGGCCATGGATCGTCTGCCCCCAATGCGCGCACCAGGGCCCGCGCCCACATCCACGCCCACGCCCACGCCCAGCATGCTTGCGGACAAGCTCAACGCACGTGAGCTGGATGTGCTGCGCCTGCTGGCGGAAGGCCACACCATCAAGACGATCGCCGCTCAGCTTGCGCGCTCGGAGGCCTCCATCAACGAACGCCTGCGCGATGCGCGGCGCAAGACCGGCGTGGGCAGCAGCCGCGAACTGGCGCGGCTGCTCGGCGCCCAGAAAACCTGGGACAGAATTCCTGATCTGGCACCGGACCTTTCCGCCGACGAGGGACAGAGGCAGCCCGCAAGCCGCTGGCCCCGATCGAAAGGAAAGATTGCCATGTTGATCATCATGCCACTGATCGCCGCAGGATCGCTGATCATGGCGGCGGACGCGCCGTTCCATGCCGCACGCCCGCAGGCCGCGTCCTCAGTTGCCGCGCAGGGCTCGCCGCTCGTCGGCCGCTGGGCGCTCGAAGTGGCGGGCGTACCGGCAGAGGAACGACCGCAGCGCGTCGCGATCAGCTTCAGCGCACAGCCCGGCGACCGCTGGAACACAAACGTCGAGATCGTGAACGCCGATGGCGCCGCGCTCCATGCCGAATCGACGGCGGCGCTGGATGCCGCCCCCGTGGCCGTGACCGGCAACATGCCGTTCATCGACAGTTGCGCCCTGCGCCAGCCGGCGCCGAACACACTGGTGATGACGCTGAGCAAGGATGGCGCACCCGTCTCGACCCGGGTCTACACCGTCTCGCGCGATCGCAAATCGATGACCGAGACGATCATCTGGGCGGGCGCCGCCATGCCGAAACTGGAGACCAATACCTTCCGCCGGATCGGCTGACGCCCGGACGGAAGACTTTGAAGGTTGACGGCGAACTGGTCCACCGGCGCGGAAAGACAAGCCGATGCGGTGCAGAGGAGTGCTGCACCGCATCGGGACAGAACGCTTGTTGTCGTTGCCTAGGCAATATTGCTATGTTCACCTTCGGGACCACAGCCAGCACGGTTGTGCGAGAGCGGAGCGGCGCACGATCATGACCCAGGTATCAGCATTCCAGACCTTCGATATGCCCAAGGCTCTCAATCTGAGCGGGCTCGGGCAGATTTCAGACGCTTTCGACTTCCTCGACAACGTCAACTTCGCCCTGCTCGGAAAGGTCTATCAGGACGTCGCTGCGTATCAGTTCACCACTGACACCACGCATCTTGCCGCGTTCGGTGGAACGAATTTTTCGTTCACCAACAGCATCCCCAAGTCTGGGACAGTGACCGGCGTGGCGCTGACCGAGGGATCGCTGGCCGATGGGCTGGGCGGGCAGACGCTGCAGACGATGATTTCAGGCTTTTCGATCAGCGCCGTGGAAATCGCCACTGCAGTCACCTCGGTGAGCACAACCGATGATGCCGTCGTGCTTGGCAAGATATTTGCCGGTGCTGACCGGTTCGATCTGAGCGAGGGCAACGACGTCGCCTCCGGTTTTGCCGGCAATGACAAGATGTTCGGCAATGGCGGCAACGACAAGCTGCTGGGCGATGACGGCAACGATGTGCTGTCTGGCGGCAAGGGCGACGACAGGCTGTTCGGCGGCGCGGGCAATGACGTGCTGGATGGCGGCCCGGGCGCTGATTTCCTCCACGGCGGCGCCGGCAACGATATCGTTTCTTACGCCACCGCCACCGCAGGCCAGACGATCGACATGGCGCTGATCACTGCGCAAACCAATGGCGATACCTTCGTGAGCATCGAAGGCCTGATCGGTAGCAACTTCGCCGACACCTTCACCGCCACCCGCGTCGCCACCAGCCTGTTTGGCATGGGAGGAGCCGACAAGCTGGTCGGCGGTACCCGCAATGACATCATTTCCGGCGGCCTTGGCAAGGATACGCTGACCGGCGGCGCAGGGATCGACACCTTCCGGTTCGACGTGGCGCCGACGGCTGCGAATGCCGATCTGATCACTGATTTTCTCCGGGCGACGGACAAGATCGGGTTGTCGAGCTCGGTGTTCAAAGGCCTCACGCTGCTCGGCGCCCACGGCCTCGACCCCAGCGACTTCATCCGCTCGGCAACAGCAACGGCGACCTCGGCCCTCGATCCCAACGATCACCTGATCTACAACACCACGACCGGCATGCTGTTCTATGATGCCGATGGTGCCGGCGGGAAGGCAGGCGTTGCCATTGCGCAACTCGGCGATACCCATCACGTGATCCTTGCGGCCACAGACTTCTTGATCATCTAAATCTGAAGGCGCACCTGCCCGGCCGCGTGCGGTATCGCCGCGGCCGGGCCGCCCCCAAACGCGACCGGCCCGCCATTGCTGGCGGGCCGCTGCGGGGAGGATGACGCTCTCGGGGGGGATTTGGGCCGATCAGGCCGCTTCGACATCCAACTTTTCGTCAGGATCGCGCAGCACATAGCCGCGGCCCCAGACGGTCTCGATATAGTTCTCGCCATCGCAGGCATGGGCAAGCTTCTTGCGCAGCTTGCAGATGAACACGTCGATGATCTTGAGTTCCGGCTCGTCCATCCCGCCATAGAGATGGTTGAGGAACATTTCCTTGGTCAGCGTGGTGCCCTTGCGCAGCGAAAGCAGCTCGAGCATCGCGTATTCCTTGCCGGTCAGGTGCACGCGGGCGCTATCGACCTCGACCGTCTTGGCATCGAGATTGACCGAAAGCTTGCCGGTGCGGATGACCGATTGCGAATGGCCCTTCGAGCGGCGCACCACGGCATGGATGCGGGCGATCAGCTCTTCGCGGTGGAACGGCTTGGTCACGTAATCGTCGGCGCCGAAGCCGAACGAGCGCACCTTGGAATCCATCTCGGCAATGCCCGAGAGGATCAGCACCGGCGTCTGCACCTTGGCGACGCGGAGCTTCTTGAGCACATCGTACCCGTGCATGTCGGGCAAGTTGAGGTCGAGCAGGATGATGTCGTAATCATACAGCTTTCCGAGATCGAGGCCTTCTTCCCCGAGATCGGTTGCATAGACATTGAAGCCTTCGGTGGTGAGCATAAGCTCAATCGCCTTGGCCGTGGTCGGCTCGTCCTCGATCAGCAGCACGCGCATGGATCAGCCCCTTGTTGCCATTCCCCAGTGGCGGATGACCCCGTAACCGGGGCGTTCACCGCCATTAACCATATGACCAATGAACATGAAAGGTTAATTTATCGTAAGCGCCACCACCGGTACCCCTCACAGGAAGGCGATGCGTGAAACGGGGTCAGATTTGGCAAAAATCCAACGGTGCCAATAATTAAGAACGGCCAGACCATGGCGTTTCGACGCCGCGCCCCGTAACGCCAAGGGAAACCTTTTTTAAGAAGCGGGCCCTCAATTCACTGAAGCGGCACCCGGCACGCCAACCGCGCTAGCGGCCTCGCGCAGCTTGCGCGTGGCGGCCAGATCGTTGCGGAAGGCGGCCAGCCCGGCTTCCAGCGCCTTCGCCGCCTTGCCCGGTTCGCCCAGTTGCATGCGGCTGCGCATCAGCATGATCCAGCCATCGGCATTGCCGGGATTGGCTGCAAGCTTCGCCTCCAGGCCGTCGACCATGCCGCGGATCATCGCTTCCTGCTGGCCCTTGGGCAGGTTCGAAGCGGCCTTGATTTCAGCCGACGAGGGCCCGGGTATCGCGCCAGATGCCACAGCGGCACCGTTTGTCGCCATGCCGCTGGCAGGCGCAGCGAACTGCGCGGCGGCAAGGCGTTCTTCGTAGGGGATCTTGTAGCGGTCGCCCACGTTCTTGATCACCGCGCGGATGTCTTCGGCATAGGGCGCATCGGCGGGCGTATCCTTGAGCAGCGCGAACCACGCGTCGATCGCCTTGCGGTGCTGCCCGCCAAGATCCATCGCCACGGCACGGAAATATCGCGCGCGAGCATCCTTGGGATCGAGCTTCAGCGCCTTGTCGAACGCCGATTTGGCATCGGCCGGGATCTTGCCTTCGGCCTTGCTCGCCAGAACGAGGGATTCGCCGAGGAACGAGAATGTCTCGGCATGGGTGGGATCGAGCTTTGTTGCTTGGCGCAGCGCGGTTGCGGCCTCGGCATAGCGCTGCGTCTGGAAGTAGGACCAGCCCAGCATGCGCCAGCCCTCGGCATCTTCCGGCTTGGCCTTGAGCCGAGCCTCGAGCCGGGTAATCACATCGTCCACCGAAGGCGCCTGGCTCTCGGCCGGCGCCGGCGGCCGAGCGATGATCGCGGCATCGCGCTGCCCCCGCCAGGCGGCGATACCCCCGGCACCCAGCGCGACAACCGCCGCCAGCACCAGCACCACGCGCCCGCCCCAGCCCGTTGAGGGCCGCGTTGAAGGCCCCGCTGAAGGCCCCGTTGGGGGCGGGGTGCGCGAAGGCGCTTGCTCTGCGGCCGGCGTAGATTCTGCCTCGGTCATCGCGTGCTCCCTCGCGCGCCGCGGTCGGCGCTGCCCTGAGGGTAGGGGCATATCCTCTGCGCACCGTGCGTTGCAAGCGTGGCAGCGATCCGCTGTAGCCACCGCGCAGTTCGCACCAAAGCGGCACGCCGTGCCACCCGTCCGCAGCCAAATTGCGGCTGGCAATGCACAGCGCTTCGGCTAAAGTCCTCAAAACGGGATCGCAAGTCGGTAAAAAGCGCGGCGCAGGGCCATCGAAGAAGGGTCCGTGCCACGCATCGCGGGGGCATGCACCGGTGAGCGAAGTCTATAAGGTTGCGATCATTGGATCGGGCCCGGCGGGGATGAGCGCGGCGAGCCATGCGGCGCAGCTGAAGCTGAACCACGTCCTGCTGGAAAAGACGGACCACCTTTCCGACACGATCTTCAAATACCAGAAGGGCAAGCACGTGATGGCGACGCCGTCACAGCTCGTGCTGCGTTCCGATCAGGAATTCGATGCCGGCAAGCGCGAGGATATCCTCGGCCGCTGGAACAATCGCACCGAGGAACTGGGCGTCAACGTCAAGTACAACGCCGAAGTCAAATCGATCAAGGGAACCGGCCCGGCCATCGCAGGCTCGGTCCAGAAGATCGTCAGCCGCGCGCGCGACGGCACCAGCACCACGACCGAAGTGCAGCGCCATGCCCCGCCGTATGCGATCACGCTGACCAGCGGCGAAGTCGTCATGGCCGAGACGGTCGTGCTGGCCATCGGCACGCAGGGCAATCCCAACCTGATGCGCTGCCCGGGCGGCGATCTGCCGCACGTGACCTATCAGCTCGATGATCCCTATGCGGTGCTCGACCAGCACATCGTCGTGGTCGGCACGGGCGATGCGGGGATCGAAAACGCGCGCGGCCTGGCCGAAGATCCGGCGCAGGGCAACATCGTGACGGTGCTCAACCGCTCGCCCAAATCAGCCAACGTGCGAGAAAGCTTCGCCACCGCGAAAGAACCCAACGCCAAGGCGCTGGTGGAGGACGACGCGGCGGGCAAGCTGACGATCCGCTACGAGACCGAGACCAAGGCGGTCGAGCCGGGCTGGATCACGCTGTCCACCCGCGATGGCGAGGAGCGCATCCGCTGCGACCGGATCATCGCGCGCATCGGCTCGGCCCCGCCGCGCGGTTTTGTCGAAGGCTGCGGGATCGAGTTCGCCAGCAATGACCGCCTCGCCTTCCCCACGCTTTCTCCGCAGTTCGAATCGACCGCGCCCGGCATTTTCGTGATCGGCGCGCTGGCTGGCTATCCGCTGATCAAGCACTGCATGAACCAGGGCTACGATGTCATCGAGTTCATCAATGGCAACACGGATCTGAAGCCGGCGGACGAGCCGCTGCTCGAAGCCAAGTTCGCAGGCCTGCCCGGCAGGCGCAGCGTGGCTGACTGGCTCGAGCTGCTGCGCACCAACATCGCCATCCTGGGCGGCATGACGACGCTGCAGCTGCGCGAATTCATGCTCGATTCGGATGCGCGCTTTTACAAAGCCGGTGAGACGATCTTCGAGAAGAACGATCCCGGCTCCTCGCTGTTTGCCATCGCCGATGGCGCGGCGAACGTGCGGATCGACGCCAATGATCCCGGCAAGGTCGTCACCATCCCCAAGGGCTCGATCTTTGGCGAGGTCGGTCTCATTTCCGGGCGGCGGCGCGGCGCAACGGTGGTTGCCGCGAGCGACTGCATCTGCGTCGAGATCAGCCGCAACGCTGCGCTGAAATTGCAGAGCCAGGTGCCCAGCGCCCGCCGCGCGATAGAGCGCATCTCGACCGAGCGGCAGCTGCTCCAGATGTTCGGGTCGGGCCTCACGCCCGATGACGTCCGCGAAGTGGTCGATACCGCAAAGATCATGGCCGTGCGCGCGGGCGAAGCGATCATCACCGAAGGCGCGGACGACAAGGACATCTTCGTCATCCGTGTCGGCTCGATGATCGTGGAGAAAGTGGTCGGCGGAAAGCCGGTGTTCCTCTCCTACCTCCCCGCCGGGTCCTATGTCGGCGAAATGGCGCTGATCGATGGCGGGCAGCGCACTGCCACGGTGCGTGCCGCGATCAAGTCGGAGGTCATCAAGATCGACGGCGAGGCGTTTGGCCGCGTGCTCGCCGCCAAGCCCGCGCTGCTGGCCCGCGCGCGCCAGGACATGGAAGCGCGGCGTGCGACCAACGCCTTCGTCGAATCCAAGAAGAATGGCTTTTCCGGCGTCGTCGATCTCTATTCGGAGCAGGCCAAGTTCCTCGTCTCGCAGGGGCTGGGCGAAGCGACCGACGTGCTGCTCATCGACGAGCGGCTCTGCGTCGGCTGCGACAACTGCGAGAAGGCCTGCGCCGACAGCCATGACGGTCTCTCCCGGCTCGACCGCGAGGCGGGCAAGAGCTTTGCACACCTCCATGTGCCGACATCCTGCCGCCACTGCGAGCACCCGCACTGCATGGCCGATTGCCCGCCCAACGCGATCCACCGCGGACCGGACGGCGAGGTGTTCATCGATGACACCTGCATCGGCTGCGGCAACTGCCAGCGCAATTGCCCCTACGGCGTGATCCGCATGGACAAGGTGCCGCCAAAGAAGCCCTCGCTCCTGTCGTGGCTGCTGTTCGGCAGCGGGCCGGGGCCGGGCGAGCCGCCCTACAAGTGGTCGAAGAAGAACACGAAATACACCGGCGATCCGGCCCTCGACGACAAGCTCGACCGCAAGAAGGCGATCAAGTGCGACATGTGCGCCGGAATCGAAGGCGGCCCGAGCTGCGTGCGCGCTTGCCCGACAGGGGCTGCCATCCGCGTCTCGCCCGACGAATTCCTGACCGTCGCCCGCCTCGAAAACGAGGGGGCCTGAGCCATGGCGACGACATCGGCACAGGCTCCAGCCAAGCGCCGCACCGGCGCGACGCGCGAGCGGCAGAGCACGCACGAAGGCTTCCTCGTTCACCGGAACGGCAAATGGATCAAGCTGTCTGCCGCGCTCGCGACCGCGCTGATCCTGCTCTACCTGTTCGTGCCCTTGCCGCCGCAGCACTTCGGCTCAAGCTGGCTGGGCTACACCCTCGGCACCATCGGCGCGCTGCTGATCCTGTGGCTGACCGCGCTCGGCATGCGCAAGCGCGCGATCACGCCGGGGCGCTGGTCGCTGAAAGCATGGACGTCGGCGCATGTCTGGCTCGGCGTGCTGCTGATCGTGATCGGCACGCTCCATTCGGGCTTCGCGTTCGGCTGGAACGTCCACACGCTGGCATGGGGCCTGATGATGATCGTGATCGTCTCGGGCATCTTCGGGGTGACGGCCTATGCCACCCTGCCCCGCGCGCTTTCGGCCAACCGCTATGATGCGGAAGGCGCGATCACGGAAAAGCAGATGGTCGAGGCCTTGCGCTCGCTCGACCGCCAGCTTCACGATGCCGCGCAGCCGCTCGATCCCGAATGCGCCGCGCTGGTGGGCCGCAGCCTTGAACAGGACCCGTTTACCGGCTCGATCATCAACCGCCTGACGGGCCGCTATCCCGGCGATGCCACGCGCGAGGCGGCGGGCGAACTGCGCCGCTTGCGCGCGCACCGGCCGCGCATCGCCGATGACCCGCTCGACAAGGTGGACGCGCTGCTCACGCGCAAGGAAGCGATGCTGGCGCGCCTGCGCCGCCACCTCAGGCTCAAGGGCTGGCTTCAGGCCTGGCTCTATGTCCACGTCCCCATGACTTTCGCGCTGATCGCCGCGCTTTCCGCGCATATCGTCAGCGTCTTCTTCTACTGGTGAGCGCGCCCATGAGCTTTGTCGTCCGCCAGATCGCATTGAAGTCCAGCGGTGAGGAGATCGTCCGCCGCTCGGTTGTCGAAAGCGATGTCCTCGTCATCGGCCGCGATGCGTCCTCGGGCATTCACCTGCCCGATCTTGCCGTCGATCCGCGCCACGCCCGGATCAGCGTGATCGATGGCGATACGCTGCTGATCGAATCGATCGGCGATCAACCGTTCACCGTCAACGGCCGCTCAACCACCGTGAGTGAACTGGACATCGCGACCGGCGCCGAGCTTGGCTTCGGCGGCCACCGGATCGTGCTCGCGCGCGAGGCGGAGAGCGGCCTCCCCGCCTTCACCGTGCGCCGCGTGGAGGCCGTTTCCGAAAGCGCCGAGGCGATCGACATCGGCAGTGCCTACACCCTGCAGAAGCTGCTGCCGGGCAAGCGCCTATCTGCATGGGGCTTTGCCGCGCTCGTGCTGCTGGCGTTCCTTGCGGTGCCGATCTGGTCGTGGGCGACCTATCAGCCGCTCGCGCTGCACAAGGATGCGCGCCGCCCTGCCGGGATCCACGGCGACAGTGCGTGGTCCTCGGGCAATCTCAGTCTGGCGCACAAGAACCTCGGCAATGATTGCCAGGCCTGCCACGTCAAACCCTTCGTCGCGGTGCGCGACAACGCCTGCATGACCTGCCACACGCATGATGCGCACCAGCACATCGCCGACGGCGCACGCCTGCTCAAGGCGCGCGGTGTGCCCACTGGTTTCGCCGGATTCCAGCGCGCGGTGGCCACGGCTTTCAACAAACCCGCCGGCAGGTGTGTTGATTGTCACACCGAGCATGAGGGCGCGGGTGCTATGCCGGCCACTCGGCAGCAATTCTGCACCGATTGCCACGATGGATTGAAAACGCGCTTGCCCGACACGAAGATCGCCGATGCCGCCGATTTCGGGACGGCTCATCCCCAGTTCCGGCCCATGGTGGTTGCCGGCATCGCGGGGGACGGCAAGCCTGTGCTGCAGCGCGCCGTGTGGAGCGAGGGCCTGAAGGAAAACACCGGGCTCAAGTTCACCCATGCCCAGCACCTCTCGAAAACCAATGGCATCGCGCAGATGGTGCGCCGCCGCCCCGGCGAATTTGCCGCAAATGATGCACTGGGCTGCAAGGATTGCCACCAGACCGACAGCGGCGGCGCGCGGTTCAAGCCGGTCGAGATGGAGAAGGCGTGCCAGTCTTGCCATTCGCTGACCTTCGACGAGATCGGCGGCACGTTCCGCACGCTGCGGCACGGCCAGCCGGAACAGGTCGTGGCCGATCTGCGCGCGGCGTTCCGGGGCGGCATGCCGCCGCGCCCAGCCAGCCTGTCCGGCCTTGCCCGCCGCATTCCGGGTGCCGCCGCGCAGCAATCAACTGCGGCGGACTATGCCCGCGCGGTCCACTTCTATCCGATGCAGGCCGATGAAGCCGTGGCGCAAGTCTTCAGCAAGGGCGGCATGTGCTACGATTGCCATACCGTGGGCCGCGGCGGCAGCGCGGCGACAGCGGGCTTCACCGTCCAGAAAGTCGCGCAGAACGGGCGCTACTACAACAAGGGCTGGTTCGACCATAAGGACCACCGCAAGTCCGAATGCGTGACCTGCCACGTAAAGGCGGGCACCTCGAACGATGCCGATGCCGTGCTCGTGCCCGGGATCGACGGTGCGGGCGGCTGCCGCTCGTGCCACGTCGGCGAAGGCGGGGCCAAGCTGGCGACTGCGCACGTAAAGGAACCGGTCGCATCGGGCTGCGCGATGTGCCACGAGTATCACATGGACAATGGCGCACCGTGGAAGCCGGCCGACAAGCGCAAGGGACCAGCCCTGCTCACCGCAGTCTGGGATCGTCCGCGCCATCCGCCTGCGCTGCGATAGACGCGCTGGGGACCGCCGGATGCTGATCGCGCAGATCACCGATATCCACCTCGGCTTCGAACCTGACAGCCCTGGCGAATTCAATCGCCAGCGGCTTGACCGGGTAGTGGCCGAACTGGTGGCAATGGTGCCGCGCCCGGACATGCTGCTCGCCACCGGCGACTTGATCGACCGCGGCGACCGAGCGAGCTACGAGCGCTTGTCGGAAGCGCTTTCGGGCCTGCCCTTCCCGGTCCACTACGCCCTTGGCAACCACGACGAACGCGCCAACTTCGCCGATGTTTTCCCCGAAGCGCCGTTTGCCGGCGGCTTCCTGCAATACGCCATCGAGACCCCGGCAATGCGCATCCTGGTGCTGGATACGCTGGAAGAAGGCCGCCACGGCGGCGCATTCTGCGAAGCGCGCGCGGCGTGGCTCAGCGCACAGCTCGATGCAGAGCCGGGCCGCAAGACGCTGATCGTCCAGCACCACCCGCCGATCGAAGTGGGCATCGCATGGATGAACACTGATCCTGCCGAGCCTTGGACGATCCGCCTCGCCGCCTGCCTGCGCGGCCGGACCAACGTGATCGGACTGATCTGCGGGCACATCCACCGCGCGGTGACCACGCATTGGGAAGACCTCGTCGTCGCCACCTGCCCGTCTACTGCGCCGCAAGTGGCGCTCGACCTGCGGCCGATCGATCCTGACAAGCCGGATCAACGCCCGCTCATCGTGGCCGATCCGCCAGCCTATGCGCTGCATTGGTGGAACGGGCGCGAGCTTGTCACGCACTGGCAGACGGCGGAGGATCACACCGTCCTCGCTCGCTATGATGCGAACCTGCAGGGCATGATCCAGCACATGCTGGCTGAGCGACCGCAGTAATCCGGTCTGTTTCCGCCCAGTTGAACCGAAAAAAGCCCTAACGCACGCCCGCAAGCGTCTTCTGGCGCCGGCGCTGGACCGAACTGCCAAGGCCGATCGCCTCGCGATATTTCGCCACCGTGCGCCGCGCCAGATCGAACCCGCGCGCCTTGAGGAGATCGACCAGCGTGTCGTCTGAAAGCACCGCCTTGGGATCCTCGGCATCGATCAGCTGACGAATCGCCGCCTTCACTGATTCGGCGGAAACCGCGCCCTCGCCGTCCGATGAAGCGACGCCCGAGGTGAAGAAGTACTTCAGCTCGAAGGTTCCGCGCGCGCAGTGGAGGTACTTGTTCGAGGTAACGCGGCTGACGGTCGATTCGTGCATCGAAATCGCCTCGGCCACCGTGCGCAAGGTCAGCGGCTTCAGGTGCGCGACGCCCTGGCGGAAAAAGCCTTCCTGCTGCTTCACGATCTCCGCCGCCACTTTCAGGATAGTCTTCTGCCGCTGGTCGAGCGCCTTCAGCAGCCAGTTCGCATCAGCAAGCCTTTCGCCCAGCCAGGCCTTGGCATCTTTCGCCACGCAGGCGTGCCGCATTTCCACGTAGTAGCGCCGGTTGACGACAAGGCGCGGCAGGGTGGCCGGATTGAGCGCGATGTCCCAGCCGGGAGCGCCGTCGTCCCCGATCACCGCCTGAACCAGAATATCGGGCACCACCGCTTCTGCGGGGCCGCTGCCGAAGCGCAGGCCGGGCTTGGGATCATAGCCGCGCAATTCGCGCATCATTTCGGCAAAATCCTCGTCATCGACCTGACACAGCCGTTTGAGCCGCGCGATCTCGCCGCGTGCGAGGAGGTCGAGATTATCGATCAGCCGCGCCATGCAGGGGTCATAGCGATCCGCCTCGCGGGCCTGCAGCGCGATGCATTCACCAAGGCTGCGCGCGCCGACGCCAGTGGGATCAAGCGACTGCACAAGTCCGAGCGCGGCCTGCATCGCCGCCAGCGGCAGGCCAAGCGCGCTGCCCGCCTCCTCCAGCGTCGAGACGAGATAGCCGGCCTCGTCGATCTGGTCGATCAGCCAGCGCGCCGCGAACAGCAGCACAGGATCGGACGAGACGGCACCGATCTGCGCATGAAGATGCTCGGCCAGCGTTTCGGCCGCGCCACCGCGCTCGTCGATGTCCGGCCCTTCGCCGCCCACACTGGCGCCCGCACTGGCGCCGGAAAAGTCGCCGAGGCTATCGGTGAAGTCGGTCCGCACGCCGTCACCGGTATCGCGGTCGCGGTCCAGCGTGCTCGCGTCGATATCGAGCGGGCGGTCATCTGCTGCACGGCCCTCGCTGACGAGTTGGTCGACCGGCGAGCTTTCGAGCGTCGTGCGCCGCAGCCCGTCGGATTCGCTATCGACAGCGGTATCCATGCCGCCATCGGGCACGCCGTCGCCCAGTTCGAGCAAGGGATTGGCATCGAGTGCGTCGCCGATAAACGCTTCGACCTCGAGATTCGACAACGCCAGCAGCTTGATCGCCTGCTGGAGCTGCGGGGTCATGACCAGTGACTGGCTTTGGCGGAGGTCGAGCCGCGGACCCAGCGCCATGGCTGCCTATCCTCCTGCCTCGGCCAGCATCACGCCCTGCAACATCACAGGGTGAAGCCTTCACCAAGGTAGAGCCGGCGCACGTTGGGATCGGCCACCAGCGCCTCGGGGCTGCCGGCGAACAGCACTTGCCCGCCATAGATGATGCAGGCGCGGTCGACGATATCGAGCGTCTCGCGCACATTGTGATCGGTGATGAGCACACCGATGCCGCGGTTCTTGAGATCGATCACAAGGTGGCGAATGTCACTGATCGAGAGCGGATCAATGCCCGCGAACGGCTCATCGAGGAGGATGATCGACGGGTTGGCCGCCAGCGCGCGGGCGATCTCGCAGCGCCGCCGCTCGCCGCCCGAAAGCGCCATGGCGGCCGAAGTGCGCAAGCGGGTAAGGCCGAATTCGTCCAGCAGCCGATCGAGCTCGGCAGCGCGGGTCGCCTTGTCGGGCTCGACCAGTTCGAGCACCGTGTTGATATTCTGCTCGACTGTCATCCCGCGGAAAATCGAGGTTTCCTGCGGCAGATAGCCAAGCCCGAGGATCGCGCGCCGATACATCGGGAGCCGCGTGATATCGACCCCATCGAGCAGGATGCGCCCCGAATCCGGCCGGACCAGCCCCATGATCGAATAGAAGCACGTCGTCTTGCCTGCGCCGTTCGGGCCAAGCAGACCAAGCACCTCGCCCTTGGCGACCGAAAGCGAGATATCGGTCAGCACCGCCCGCTTGTCATAGCTCTTGGCGATGGAGACCACTTCCAGTCCGCCCATGTCCCGGGCGGCTTGGGTGGTCGCTGTTGCAGGCGTCTCATCCATAAGCAAAAAGGTCCATAGCCCGGTCCGCCGCCCGGGCAAAGCCCGTCTGCGCGCCTTTGGCAGGATTTATGCATGGCTTGGCGCAGAAGCGCATCACAATGGCACCGGCGAGATATTGCAGCGCTTGTAACATGGCGGAAGGCATGGTCTACTCAACGAGGAGAGACAACACGGGGTTACAACCGATGCGCAAGGAAATTGCCGCGGACCTGATTAGCGAACGCACGGCCACGGATAGTCATGCGCTCGATTGGCGCAAGCGGATGAGCGACACGGTCGCCTACAGCCTGCTTGTCTATACCAGCCTGCAAATCTTCGTGACCCTGCGCACGCTCGAAGGCACGGGCGGCTCGATGTTGCCGATGCTGGCACTGGTCGTGCTGGTTGCCGGGGTGATCCCGATGTTCCGCCATTTCGAGCGCCGCTGGGAAGCCCTGGACAATGTTCAGGCCGCCGATCCTGCGCTGCGTGCAGATTTCCGCCGCGATCAACTGGCGACCTGGGCTGTCGCGATCGGCCTGCCGTTCATGCTCGCGGCTGTGTTCCGGCTGCTCGTTTCGCTCGGCTGACCAAGCGCCCGATTGCGGGCGGGACAGCGGCGGGCTAGATCGTCGCGCCACGGCTTCGGATTGCGGAGCCGGCCGACTGTCCGCTTGAAAGGCCCGCTCCACCGATGCTTTCCCCCCAAGAGGCCCAGGCGCGCTGCCATGCGCTGATCGAACGTGCAATGCGCGCGGGCGCCGAGGCCGGCGATGCCGTCTACATCGCCGATTCGTCCGAAGCGGTATCGGTGCGGCTCGGCGCGCTGGAAGATGTCGAGCGATCGGAATCCGAACATATCGGCCTGCGCGTCTTCGTCGGCGGCGCGTCCGCCTCGATCGGCTCGACCGACCTTGGCGACGGAGCCCTCGATGAACTCGCCAGCCGCGCGGTCGACATGGCCCGCGCTGCACCGGCAGACCGCTTCGCCGGTCTCGCACCCGCAGAACGGCTTCTGCGCAGCGCCCCGCCCGAACTCGATCTGGTCGACAGCGAGGAGCCCGATCCGCAAACCTTGCGCCGCTGGGCGGAAGAAGCCGAGGACGCCGCGCGCGCGGTGCCGGGCGTCACCAATAGCGAGGGCGGCAGCGCCAGCGCGGGGCGCGGCGTGGTTGCGCTCGCCACCAGCCACGGCTTCGGCGGGGCCTATGCCGCAACCAGCCACGGACGTTCGGCCAGTGTGCTGGCGGGCACGGACAGCGGGATGCAGCGCGATTATTCGTGGCGCAGCGCGCGCCATGCCGCCGACCTCCTGTCGCCTGCCGAAATCGGCCGCGAGGCCGGGGAGCGCACCGTCGCCCGCGTCAATCCGGGCCGGGTAAAGAGCGGCGCCTATTCCATCGTGTTCGATCCGCGTGTCGGCAGTTCGCTGATCGGCCACCTGCTCGGCGCGATCTCGGGCTCGGCCATCGCGCGCCGGGCCAGCTTCCTGCTCGACAAGGACGGCGCACAGATCTTCGATTCGGCAATCACCATCAGCGAAGACCCGCTGCGCCCACGCGGCCCGCGCTCGCGCCCGTTCGACGGCGAAGGCCTGCCCACCGGCCCGCGCAATCTGGTCGAAGCGGGCCGCCTCACCGGCTGGCTGATGGACTCCGCCGCTGCGCGCCAGCTCGGTGCTGCACCCACAGGCCACGCCTCGCGCGGGGGATCGGGCGCGCCGCATGTCACCGCGGGCAATCTCGTCCTCCAGCCGGGTTCGGTCAGCCCCGCCGCGCTGATGGCCGACATCGCCGACGGCATCTACGTGACCGAACTGATCGGCCACGGCGTCAACGGCGTCACCGGCGATTACAGCCGCGGCGCCTCGGGATACCGCATCCAGGGCGGTGAAATCACCGGGCCGATTGCCGAATTCACCGTAGCGGGCAATCTGATCGACATGTTCGCCCGGCTGGTCGCGGCGGACGATCTCGAGACATGGCGCGGGATCGACGTCCCCACGCTCCGCATCGACGGCCTCAGCGTCGCGGGGGACTGACCCCTTTCGCTACAGGCTGCGCCCCGCGCGTCCGGCGAGTTCGTTGACGAATTGCCACGCAACGCGGCCCGAGCGGCCACCGCGTTGCTTGGACCAGGCGAGTGCGTCGTCCTCGGCAAAGTCGAGCCCGAAGTGCGCGCAATATCCGCCGATGATCGCAAGGTAATCGTCCTGCGAGCAAGCATGAAAGCCGAGTGAGAGGCCGAACCGGTCTGCCAGCGCAAGCCGATCATCCACGACATCGCGCGGGTTGATCGGATCATCCTGCTCGGTCATGTGCCGTTCGACGATGGCGCGGCGGTTGGACGTGACGGCGAGCCGGACATTGGCCGGCCGCGCTTCTACCCCGCCTTCCAGCCACGAGCGCAGCCGGCGGGCCGAACCGGCATCGCCTGCGTCGAAGCCGAGGTCATCGAGCAGGATCAGGAAACGGCGATCCTCGGCGCGCAGCTGCCCGAGGAGGGCGGCGAGGCTTTCGTCGGGCGCGGCCTGGATCAGCGCGATGCGGCCGGGATGCGCGGCTTGCGCATTGCGGACAGCGGCGCGGATCATGGCCGATTTGCCCATGCCGCGCGCGCCCCACAGCAGCATGTCATGCGCGGCCGCACCTCCGGCAAGCCGCAGGACATTCTCCGCGACCGCCGCCTTCTGCGCATCGACGCCCTTGATCAGCGCCAGCGGCGGAGCTTCGAGCGGATCGACCGGCCGCGCGCCGCTCCCGGTCCAGACATAGGCCGGGTGCGCCTGCCAGTCAGTCGGCAGGCCTGCGGGCGGTGCGATGCGTTCGAGCGCGGCAGCAATGCGCTCCAGCGGATCGGAGCCCGCGCTCATCCGGTCAACGCCTCGCTGCCCAGCTCGTAATAGAGCGCCGCGCCGGCCATCGCGGCGGCACCCAGCCCGCGGGCCTCGGGCACGATGGTGCGGTTGAACACCTTGGTCACGGCAGTCTTCTCGGCCGCGCCCGTGGCGCGCGCCTGCCGGGCCAACTGCCAGCCCGCCACCGCAACCGCGCACATCGTCAGGAACGGCACGCTGCCGGCGAGCTTGTCATCAAGGCTGGCATCACCGCTTGCCATCCATGTGCCGATGGCAGCGGCGTCCTTGGCGAGGGCGGCGACTTCCGGCACGTCCTGCATCTCGGCCGAAATATCGGCCATCAGGCCCTGCAACACGCCGCCCGCTTCCATGCCGAGCTTGCGGGTGACGAGATCGGCGGCCTGAATGCCGTTGGTCCCTTCATAGATCGGCGCAATGCGTGCGTCGCGGTAGTGCTGCGCCGCGCCGGTTTCCTCCACGAAGCCCATGCCGCCGTGGATCTGGATGCCAAGGCTGGCGACTTCGCAGCCGACATCGGTGCCCCAGGCCTTGAGCAGCGGCACGAGCAGTTCGGCGCGGGCACCCGCCGCCGTGTCACCCAGCAGGCCGCGATCGACTTGCCCGGCGGTGTAGTAGAGCAGCGCGCGCGAGCCTTCGGTCAGCGCGCGCATGCGCAGGATCATGCGGCGCACATCGGGGTGTTCGATGATCGCGACGGGGTTCTTGTCGGGCGAGCCGGCGCGGGCCGACTGGACGCGGTCGCGCGCATAAGTGCGCGCCTGTTGCAGCGCGCGCTCGGCGATCTGCACGCCCTGGCTGCCCACGTTGATGCGGGCCGAGTTCATCATCGTGAACATGGCCTTGAGGCCCCCGTTCTCGTGCCCGACCAGCTCGCCGATGCACTCTCCGTTGTCGCCATACGACATGACGCAAGTGGGCGAGACATTGATGCCGAGCTTGTGCTCGACCGAAACGCAGCGCACGTCGTTGCGCGCGCCCAGCGAGCCGTCGGCGTTCACGTGATACTTGGGGACGATGAACAACGAGATGCCGCGCGATCCCGCCGGCGCACCGGGCGTGCGCGCAAGGACGAGGTGAATGACGTTCTCGGCCAGCTCATGCTCGCCCCAGGTGATGTAGATCTTGGTGCCCGCGATGCGGTACTTGCCCGCATGCTGGCCGTCCTCGATGGGCACGGCCGTGCTGCGCAGCGCACCGACATCGGACCCGGCCTGCGGCTCGGTCAGGTTCATCGTGCCCGACCACGCGCCCGAAATCAGATTGGGCAGGTACATCGCCTTCTGCTCGGCACTGCCATGGTGATCGAGCGCTTCAATCGCGCCGACCGTCAGCATGGGCAGCAGGGTGAAGCCCATGTTGGCCGCACCCAGCGTTTCCAGCACACACGTCGCCAGCGTGAAAGGGAGGCCCTGTCCGCCGAATTCCGCCGGCCCGGCAATGGAGCCCCAGCCCTGCTCGACAAAGCCGCGGTACGCCTCGGCATAGCCCGCCGGCGAGGAGACCACGCCGTCCACGCAGCGCGAGCCTTGCGTATCGCCGATTCGGTTGAGCGGAGCCCATTCCCCGGCAGCAAACGAAGCGATCCCCTCGGCAATCGCCTCGACCACGTCCGGAGTCGCCGCGCCGTAGCGTTCGTTGGCGGCCAGCTCGTCGATTCCGGCGCAGATGCGCATGGCCAGGACCTGGTCTTCGGTAGGGGCGATAAAGCTCATGCGCTGTTTTCCTTGGCAGCCTCTGCGCAGCGCTATAGCGGCAAGGCATGAGCACGCAAACGCCTCCGAATGTGCAGGTGCCCGATGCCGTCGGCCTCGCCGAGGCCGTACGCGTGCTGGCGTCGGGCGGGACAGTCGCGGTGCCGACCGAGACCGTCTACGGCCTTGCTGCGCGGGCAGACCGGGCCGAGGCGGTTGCGGGGATCTACCGCGCCAAGGGTCGGCCCGATTTCAATCCGCTGATCGTGCACGTGCCCGATCTGGCGGCGGCAGAAGCCCTCGCGGAGTTCGACCAACGCGCGCACAAGCTGGCGGATGCTTTCTGGCCGGGCCCGCTGACCATGGTGCTCCCACGCCGCGCAACTGCACCGCTCGCCGCTGCCGTGAGCGCCGGCTTGCCGACCGTGGCGCTGCGCGTTCCGGCGCATCCGGTGATGCGCGCCCTGCTGGCGGCGGCGGGCCTGCCGCTGGCTGCGCCCTCGGCCAATCGCAGCGGCGGTGTGAGCCCGACGCGCGCGGCACATGTCGCTGCATCGCTTGGTGCCCGGGCCGACCTGATCCTTGACGGCGGGACCACGCAGCAGGGCCTCGAATCGACGATCGTGGCGCTGCGGCCCGGTGGCGGCTGGCAGATCCTGCGGCCGGGTCCAGTGACCGAGGCGGCCATTGCGGCCGTGCTTGGCGAGGAGGCGACGGATGCGCGGCGCGGGATCGAAGCCCCCGGGCAACTCGCCAGCCACTATGCGCCGGGCAAGCCTGTGCGTCTGCAAGCGATGGCGGCGGAAGCGGATGAATTCCTGATCGGCTTTGGCGCGGTGCCGGGCGCCATTTCGCTATCGGACACGGGCGATCTCGCCGAAGCGGCAGCGCGGCTTTACGACTGTCTGCATCTCGCCGCCGCTGCGCCGGAGCAGCACATCGCGGTTGCGCCGATCCCGGAAGTGGGCATCGGCGCCGCAATCAACGACCGCCTGCGCCGCGCTGCAGCCTAACGTTCGGCGCGCAACTGTGCGATCTCGCCGCTGATCTGGTTGGCTTCGGCACAAGCGGCGGTTTCACCGCGGTTGCACGCCTCGAGGCGGTGGTTGTATTTCTTCTGCAGCTTGGCGATCTTGCCGTCGCGCTTGCGCATCGCGCGGCCGCGGTTCTCGTCTGCTTCGGACTGGCTGGTCGTCGCCATATCGACGGCCTTGGCGCCGATACGGACCGGCGCGGTGACAATGCTTGCCGCAGTGCTGGCGATGCAGCCCGAGAGCACAAGGGCGGCAAGCGGCACGAAAAACAGCAGGGGTCTGGGCAAGCGCGGGTCCCTTTCGGTGTTAGAAACCGACGCTAGCCTAGCGAAGCTTGCAGAGCCATGACCAAGCTGGGACCACAACGAGAAGGCGCCTCAGGGCTCGCAGGTGAGCGTGCCCGAACCCATCGCATTGACCTTGCACTGCGCGCGGCCTTTCACCCGCACGCCGCCCGAGCCCATGATGTCAGCCTTGACCTGCCCATCGGAAGCGAAGCGCGCGCCGCCTGAACCAGCGATCTCGACCTTGGCCTCATCGACCGAGAGGCCTTCCATATTGGCCGAACCCGAGCCGGCAATCGAGATCCGCAGCGATTGCGCCTTGCCGGCCGCCTTGAAATCGCCCGAGCCGATCACCTCGACCTTGAGGTCCTGCGTATCGATGGCAGGAACATCGATATTCCCTGAGCCGGCGATACTGACGCTGGCGGCATCGCCGCGCAGCGTATCGGCATGCATCGTGCCGGAGCCGGCCATGACCAGCCGCCGCGCTGCAGGGACAGTCACTTCGATTGTCGCGAGATCGTCGCTGCCGCCCATCTTCCAGCCGTCGCGGCCAATCGCGAGCTTGCCGTCCTTGAGCACGAACCGCAGCCGGTCCTGGGCGTCCTGCTGGCCGTCGACCTTGATCGCCAGCTTGTCGCCCCGGACCACGCGCACGGTATCGGGGCCGAGCAGGGTGATTTCCTCGGGCGCCTTGGCCGTGAGGTCAAGCTGCGCCAGCGGCACGCCCTTCATGCCGTCCACAGTCAATGTCGCGCCGCTGCATGCGGTGAGCGAGAGGGCAACGGCAACGGCGGCGATCCCGGTGAGCGTCCGGGCGATGTCCTTGATCATGGGGCACTCCTCAAGCTGGTGTGTTATCTCCATAACGCACCGCCCGGCCGGAAGCCAAGTCATTCGCCGATCCCACTCGGCGGTTCGCCGGGAAGGTGGCCGCCCACGAAAAAGGGCCGCCGGAATGGTCCGGCGGCCCTTTTTCCCGTGCCTCGAAGCCCCCCGAGGGGACTGGGGGGCAGATCCGGCGTCAGGCCGTTTCGTAGTACTTCGGCGCGTGCTCGTTGAGGATCGCGAGGATCTTCTTGAGCGCGGCGGGCTCGTCGGTCTTTTCCATGGCGGCGAGTTCGCGCGCGAGACGCGAGGAAGCCGCTTCGAAAATCTGCCGCTCGGAGTAGCTCTGTTCGGGCTGGTCATCGGCGCGGAACAGATCGCGGGTCACTTCCGCGATCGAGACGAGATCGCCGGAGTTGATCTTCGCTTCGTATTCCTGCGCACGGCGCGACCACATCGTGCGTTTGACCTTGGGCTTGCCCTTGAGCGTATCCAGCGCCTCACGCAGCGTCTTGTCCGAAGACAGCTTGCGCATGCCGATGGCTTCAACCTTGTTCACCGGAACGCGCAGGGTCATGCGTTCCTTTTCGAAGCGCAGCACGTAAAGTTGCAGCTTCATGCCAGCAATTTCTTCGTTCTGCAGTTCCACCACACGGCCAACGCCGTGCTTGGGATAGACGACATAATCCCCAACATCGAAGGCAAGTGCCTTGGTTGCCATTGCTTATCCTTTCGGCGCGGCAGGTACGAAAGCAAGGTGGGGCGAAAGCGCCCCCGGACAGCAATCCGGGCCCTTTTGGGGGATAGGTCCGGCAAACGACCGTCTTAAACGCGGTCTACAAGCACTGCGATCCGTTTGCCGTTGTCCTGCTTGAGCGTGTTGTTCGCGACAGGGAGGATCGTTCCGCCCAGCGCTTGCGGGCGTATATAGCAGCTCTGTCACAAAAATGCCAGAGGCAAGGGCGCAGATCATGCGCCAAAATGCTGCAATCCGGGGGGCCAGGCGCGCCCGGCCCCCGAATCAGGCGATCAATCGCCTTCGCCGGGCTCGGCCGAGAAGTACTTCTCGTACTTGCCTTCCTCGCCCTTATGGTCGTCAGCGTCGGCCGGCGCGTCCTTCTTGGTGGTGATGTTTGGCCACTCGGCAGAGAACTTGGCGTTGAGTTCGAGCCACTGCTCGAGGCCGCTCTCGGTATCGGGCAGGATCGCCTCAGCCGGGCATTCCGGCTCGCACACGCCGCAGTCGATACACTCGCTGGGGTTGATCACCAGCATGTTGTCGCCCTCATAGAAGCAGTCCACCGGGCAGACCTCGACGCAATCCATGAACTTGCAGCGAATGCAGGCTTCGGTAACGACATAGGTCATGGCAGTGGCAGTCCCTCAGGCTAGGTTGGGGCGGGTTCTATTTCCTGACCTGCTAGAGGCGGTAAGCCCGCCACGTCAAGCACCTCATAACACCCCCTGGCTTCTTCGACAGGACCACGCCGCTGGGGCAGCGTTCCGACCGTGATGACCTTGACCCCCGTGTGCAACGGCAGAACGAGCACATCGCCGCACCGCACCGCGGCGCTCGCGCGCTCGATCCGGCGGCCGTTGAGGCGGATATGACCGGCAGCAACCAGATCCTGGGCGAGGCTGCGAGAAGGGACAAAACGCAGGAACCACAACAGCTTGTCGATGCGAAGGGACCCATCGGCAGGCATCAGCGGATCAACTCGGCCAGCGCGGCAAACGCGCCTGTCAGCGGCGGCGCGGAGCGGCTCACGCGCGGCGGCGGGGCGGAGCGGGGTGGGCGCCAATCCCACATCGGCGGTGCGGGGGCACCGTGCGCGGCATCGGCGAGCGGCCGCGCCATATGCACGCGAAAACCGGCAGTACGCAGCAAGGCGGCATAACCTGCGGTAGCCAGGCCCATCGAGCGGGCCAGCGCCGGATCGAGCGGATAGCGCCGGCCCGCTGCTGCAATCCGGCGGCGGTGCGCGGCCTGAAGCAGCTTTTCGGCCATGTCGATGCGGATCGCCTGCGCGCCCACGCGGCGGTAGCCGGCTGGAGGGCCGCCAGCGTTGACGACGGGCGGCAGATTGGCCGGCGGTGCCACGGGCGCTGCGCCGCGCAGCCCGGCCAGCCCGCACCACAGCGCAAGCGGCGCAGCACGCAGCAAGGCCGGCATGAACAGATCGATCGTGCCGATGCGCAGGCCAAGCCGGCGCAGCATGTCGCGCTGGCGGGGATCGAGGCGTTCGAGCCCGGCATCATCGCGCGCCAATACACCGCCGCCAGCCACGAGCCGGAGCAGCAGCGCCCGCAGATCAGGGCCGGAATCAGCGGCGCGCGCCGCCTCGGCAAGGCGGGCCAAGGGGCCGAGATCGGTTGCGATCCGGCGCATCAGCCAGCCTTCGAGCGCGGCGGTCACCAGCGGGCGCTGGCGGGCGGGCAGCATGCCCAGCGCAGGCTCAAGCCGCAGGCGCGGTTCCAGCACCGATCTGCCCGGCTCCAGCCGCGCCGCCACCACCCCGTTCCACATGAGCGCGCCGCCGTCGAGCGCCAGACCCGCAGGCTCTGCCGCAGCGGCGATCAGCGCATCGGCGCGTTTGGCGAGCAGGCCGGGCAAATGGCGCTCGGCTGCGGCCAGCAGCAGCTTGCGGTCGGCCGCGCGCGCCAGCGGATCGACCACGAACCGGAACCCTTCGAGGTGGCCGATGGGCTCGTCGTCCACGAGCACCGTGCCCGCATCGCTGACGCGCACCGGCAGGAGCGAGGCATCGCCGCCCGCTTTGCGCATCAGCACGGTGGTGCGGCGATTGACGAAGCGTTCGGTCAGCCGCGCGTGCAGGGCATCCGAAAGCCGCGTTTCGACCGCGCGGGCGCGGGCGGCCATTTCATCGCGCGCCAGCACCCAATCCGGCCGCTGGGTGATATAGGCCCAGCTGCGCACCGCCGCGATGCGGCCTTGCAGCGTGTCGATATCGCCGGAGGGGTTGTCCTGCTGGGCAATCGCCTGCGCGACATAATCGGCCCCGAGGTAGCCGTGCCGCAAATCCTGCCACAGCCGCGCAACGAAACGCGAATGGGTTTCAGCGCCCTGCTGGCGGAAATCGGGAAGCGAGCAGACCTGCCAGAAGCGCTGGACCGAACCGCGACCGCGCACTGTTCCCCCGACATCGGGCTCGTCGGCGAGGCGCTTCAGCACGGCGAGATCGATGGCTGGCGGCGCGGAGGAGAGTTCGGGCTGCGGCGGCGGGCTTTCGAGGTCGTCGATCAAGGTGCCAAGCGAATCGAAACGAGGTTCCGCCTCGCGCCAGAACAATTTGGTCAGCGGCTGGAAGCGGTGCTCCTCGATCGCGTAGACTTCTTCGTCGGCAAATTCCGGCCCGGAGTCCGAAGCATGGCTGCCCATTCCGGACAGTGTGCCGAAAGTGCCGTCCTTGTGGTGGCGTCCGGCGCGGCCTGCAATCTGCGCCATTTCGGCCGTGGTCAGGCGGCGCTGGCGGTGGCCATCGTATTTCGAGAGGCCCGCGAACGCGACATGGCCGACATCGAGATTGAGCCCCATGCCGATTGCGTCGGTGGCGACGAGATAATCCACCTCGCCCGCCTGATACATCGCGACCTGGGCATTGCGCGTCTGCGGGCTGAGCGCGCCCATCACGACCGCCGCACCGCCCCGAAAGCGGCGGAGCATTTCGGCCATGGCGTAGACCTGCTCGGCCGAGAACGCGACAATCGCGCTGCGCGGCGGGATGCGGCTCAGCTTCTTCGCGCCGACATGGCTCAGCGTGGAAAAACGCGGGCGAGTGACGACTTCGACGCCGGGGATCAACGCCTTGACCATCGGTTCGAGCGTGGCGGAGCCGAGCAGCATCGTCTCCTCACGGCCGCGCGCATGCAGCAGCCGGTCGGTAAAGACATGACCGCGTTCGGGATCGGCGGCGAGCTGTGCCTCATCGAGTGCGACGAAGGCGAGATCCGGGCGACCTCCAAAACCAGACTTGGGCATCGCCTCGACCGTGCAGAGGTGCCAGCGCGCGTTTGGCGGTTCGATCCGCTCCTCGCCGGTGATCAGCGCGACGTTGGCCTCACCCTTGATCTTGCAGACGCGGTCGTAGACTTCGCGCGCCAGCAAGCGCAGCGGGAAGCCGATCGCGCCCGAGGAATGCGCGCACATGCGTTCGATGGCGAGGTGGGTCTTGCCCGTGTTGGTCGGGCCAAGCACGGCCTTGACCGGCGGGCCGGTGCGGTCAGCGCGCGAAGGCAGAGGGCTGGCCATGCCCTTGAATGTGGCAAGGCCGCCTGCGCGGTGCAAGCGGCCTTTGGGGTTTTATCCCCCTCCCGTCATATCATGCGAACTCCGGGAGGGAGCAGGCCGTCAGCCGTCGTAATCGGCGCCGAGCGAGGTGTTGCGCACCGGGGCAGCAGCCGTGATACGCAGCGCTTCGGCCGACTGCGAGAGCGAACCGATCTCGTCGACCTGATCGTCATCATCCGGCAGCACGCGCTGAAGCGACTGAATCAGGTTTTCCTTGAGCACCGCCGGACGCACCGTGGCCTCCGCGATCTCGCGCAGGGCAACGACCGGGTTCTTGTCGCGGTCGCGGTCGATGGTCAGTTCCGAGCCGCCCGAAATGGCCCGCGCACGCTCTGCAGCGAGCAGCACGAGATCGAAGCGGTTGGGGATCTTGTCG
>CANCET010000024.1 GCA_947375105.1 Sphingomonadaceae bacterium | reverse complement strand
TGGCGGGCAAGCAGGTCGCCATCATCGCCCCCACCACGCTCCTCGCGCGCCAGCACTACAGCAATTTCGCCGAGCGCTTCGCCGGCTTCCCGCTCAACGTCGGCCGCCTCTCGCGCCTCGTGCCAGCCAAGGAAGCCGCCGCCACCAAGGAAGGCCTCGCCGCCGGCACAGTCGATGTCGTCATCGGCACCCACGCGCTCCTTTCAAAGAGCCTCGAATTCAAGCGCCTCGGCCTTGTCATCGTCGATGAGGAGCAGCGCTTCGGCGTGACGCACAAGGAGCGGCTGAAGGAACTCAAGGCCGACGTCCACGTCCTCACGCTCACCGCCACGCCGATCCCGCGCACGCTCCAGATGGCGATGTCGGGCCTGCGCGAACTCTCCACGATCCAGACCCCGCCGGTCGACCGCCTCGCCGTGCGCACCTACGTCATGCCGTGGGACGATGTGACCATGCGCGAGGCGCTGATGCGCGAACACCAGCGCGGCGGGCAGAGTTTCATCGTCGTGCCCCGCATTGCCGACATGCCCGATCTGGAGGAATGGCTGCGCCTCAACGTGCCGGAAATCCGTGCCGTCTCCGCGCATGGCCAGATGAGCCCGACCGAGGTCGAAGACCGCATGGGCGCGTTCTACGAAAAGCGCTACGAAGTCCTGCTTTCCACCACCATCGTGGAAAGCGGCCTCGATATCCCCAGCGCCAACACCATCGTGCTCCACCGCGCAGACCGCTTCGGCCTCGCCCAGCTCTACCAGCTGCGCGGCCGCGTCGGGCGCGGCAAGCTGCGCGCCTATGCCTACCTGACCTATCCGGAAAATCAGGCCCTCACCGAAATCGCAGAAAAGCGCCTCAAGGTGCTGAGCGATCTCGACAGCCTCGGCGCCGGTTTCCAGCTCGCCAGCCACGATCTCGATATCCGCGGCGCGGGCAACCTTCTGGGCGACGAACAATCCGGCCACGTCCGCGAAGTGGGCTTCGAGCTGTACCAGTCGATGCTCGAAGACGCGATCGTCGCCGCCAAGGCCGGTGAAATCGGCCTCGCGCGCGAACGCAACGCGCTCAGCCCCCAGATCACCGTCGATGCGCCGATCATGATCCCGGAAGACTACGTCCCCGATCTCGCCGTGCGCATGGCGCTCTACCGCCGCATGAACGATGCCGAAGGCGCAGACGCAGTGGAAGCCCTCGCCGCCGAAATGATCGACCGCTTCGGCCCCCTCCCCGGCCCGACGCAAAACCTGCTCAAGCTCATCGAAATCAAGCGCCAGGCCATCGCCGCCCACATCGCCAAGATCGACGTCGGCGCGAAGGGCACGCTCGTCTCGTTCCACAACGACAGCTTCCCCGAACCCGCTGGCCTCTTCGCCTATATCGACCGCCTGCAGGGCACCGCCAAACTGCGGCCGGATAACAGGCTGGTGATCAACCGCGCATGGGGCACGCCCGAAGCGCGGCTTAACGGGCTGGTGCAGCTGACGAAGGGGCTGAGCGCAGTGGCGAAAAGGGCGGGGAAGCGAGGCTGAGATCGTGCAGGGCATAACGCAGCGCCTTCCCTATCTCGATGGATGGCGGGGCCTAGCGATTCTCTCTGTCCTGATCGGCCACTTCCTTGCGGCTTACCTGCCGCCCCTGTTCATCCTCGGCGGATACGGGGTGACCCTCTTCTTTGTGCTCAGTGGGCGGCTGATGGCGGATATCCTGTTCGTCCAGCGTCAACCCCTGCCGCTGTTCCTGCAGCGCAGGGCCGCGAGAATTCTGCCAGCCCTGATCGTCTTCGTGAACGTGATGGCCGCCTATTCCGTGATTTGGTTATGGTGGCGCGGTCTGATCGTGATGCAGCCGTGGGAGTATCTGGCCGCCCTGACATTCACGATCAATTATGCGCAGGCCCTTGGGGGCGGACTGGAGTCTCGCTATCTCGCGCATCTCTGGTCGCTATGCGTGGAAGAACATTGCTACATCGTTCTGGCGATGATCGCTTTTCTCTGCTCGCGCAACCACGCCGTCGCCAAATGGCTGCTCACGGCCCTTGGCTGCGCTTCGCTGGTCCTGGCCATTCCGTTGTGGTTGAACAATCCGAACGGTGTTCATGCAGTCAACTGGCGATCCGAAGTAAGTGCGGCCCCCCTCATGCTCTCCGCCGGGCTTCGCCTTTGGATCCATGACAAAAGCCTCGACCATTCCCGCTTCGCCCGTCTTCTCGGCGCGGCATCTCCATGGGTCTTGGGATGTAGCTTGCTGCTGTTCTTTGCGACCCCCAACATCGTTCGCTACACTCTGGGGCCGGTGCTTCTCGCGCTTGCGATGAATGGCGTGGACACATCGCCCGCTGGATTCAAAAAGTGTCTCGCCCACCCGGTTTTGCAAAGCTTCGGGATCCTGTCCTACTCGCTCTATCTCTGGCAGACGCCGTTAATGCGCTACAGCTGGCGCATCCCATCGCTTCTGCTTCTCATCGCGGCGATCGCAATGGGCCTGATCTCATATCTAGCCATTGAACGGCCGGCCCGCAGGTTCCTGAACCGCAAAGCGCTCACTCGTCGGTCGCGACGAACCTCACCCGAATGAGAAGCGGGACGGTAACACGTCCACCCCCCAAAAAAGCCCTAACTCCATTAATGCAACACCCCTCACCCCACCACCGCAATCACATCGATCTCCACCATCAGCTCCGGCAGCGCGAGGCTCTTGACCTCCACGATCGTATCCGCCGGCCAGGGCGGCGTGAAGTACGTCCGCCGCGCTTCCACGATGGCCGGGAAGTTGCCCATGTCGGTGAGGTAGATCGTTACTTTCACGATCCGGCTGCGGTCGCTCCCGCCCGCTGCCAGCACGGCGTCGATATTGGCGAAAGTCTGCGCCAGCTGCGCCTCGAAATCGCCCACGCCGACAATCGCGTCCTCCGGACTGATCGCGGCCTGCCCCGATAGGAACAGCAAGTTCCCCACCTGCCATCCCGGCGAAATCGCATAAGGCGCGAGCGGATCGGGCTCCATGCTGATCACTTTGACGGTCATGCGCATTCTCTCCCCCAAGTCTGTTGCGGCCAGAGAGCCAGATTTCGCGGCCCCGCGCAATGACCGGGCGCGCGACCGGCCAATGGCACGCGCTGATTGCACGCGCCGATTGCGTGCGCCGATTTCGCCGCCACGTGCTAAGGACGCGTCTGTTCCCGGCCTTCGCGCGCAGGCAGGAACGTAGCCTCGCCGCCGCCACCGAGGCGCGCAGCAGGTCGCGGGATGCTTTCCCGCCGTTTTCGCGACAAGGGGTGACAGGTTTGGGGACTATCAGGATGGCCGCGCTGATGGGCGTCAGTCTTGCGCTGGCGGGCTGCGCCACGATCAACCGCGAACCCTTTGGTGAACGCCAGCAGGCCGAGGCCGTGATCCCCGGCATCCCGCAGGCCCGCTTCTGGGCCGATGAACCGGGCGCCGCGCGGTTGATGGCACCGGCTTTTGGCGGGGCGAACGGCGAACGCTCGATGCTTGCGCTCTCGGGCGGATCGGACAACGGGGCCTATGGCGCGGGGCTGCTGGAGGGCTGGACCCAGTCCGGCACACGGCCCGAATTTGCCGTTGTCACCGGCGTCAGCACCGGCGCGCTGATTGCGCCCTTCGCCTTCCTCGGCTCCGATCAGGACGCGACGCTGGAGACGCTGTTCACCACCATTTCCGCCAAGAACATCTACCGGAACCGCTTCCCCCTCGCCATCCCGCTTTCGCCCAGCATCGCCAGCACAAAGCCGCTCGCGCACATGATCGGCGACGTGATGACCGATGCCCTGATCGACCGGATCGCGGCGCAGCACGCGCGCGGACGGCGGCTGTTTGTCGGCACCGCCAATCTCGATGCTCAGCGCATGGTCATCTGGAACATGGGCGCAATCGCCGCCAGCACTGCCCCGGGCCGCTACGCGCTGTTCAGGCAGGTCCTGCTTGCCTCCTCGGCCATCCCCGCCTTCTTCGCGCCGGTGATGATCAAAGCGGAGGCAAACGGCCGCGCCATCAGCGAAATGCATGTCGATGGCGGAACCACCGCGCAGATCCTTACCCTGCCGGATCAGGCCATCGTCGCGGGGAAGCTGCCCACGGCCCTGAGCCAGTTGCACATCTACATGATCGTGAACAACAAGCTCAATGGCGAATTCCACCTCGTGAAGCCGCGCACCGTGCCCATCGCCAGCCAGGCCATCACGCTCAACATGCGCCGCTCGATGGCGAGCACTGTCGATCTGAGCTACCTTTACGCCAAGACCCACGGCGTCGATTTCAACCTCAGCTTCATCGACAAGGACTATCCGCGCTCCGAAAAGGGCCTGTTCGATACCGAGGTCATGCGCACGCTCTACGCCTATGGCCGCAAGCTGGGCGCAACCGGCACCTTCTGGGCCAAGCGCCCTCCCGATCAGGACGAATAAAGCGGCGGTTCAGCAAGCGGCCCCGGATCGCGCCGACCAAGCCGGCCTGACGCGAATTCAGCGCAATACGGCCTCGGTGTCGACGAGCGCCACATCGCCCATCAGCGCGAGGTAGGCATCGTAAAACGGCTTGTGCGAGGCCCCCACCACATTGAGCACCCGCGCCCCCGGATGCGCCGCAAACGCCGCGCGGATATTGGAGACCATCCTCAGGTTGCGCGTTTCCCACCAGGCGAAATACATTCGGCCATAGTTTTGCGGCGAAGGGGTTTGCATCGCTCGCTTGTGGTCAACCTCCACAAACGCTCGCAGCGTTTCCGGCTGGTTGAGCAGGCGGTAATACGTCAGCACATCCGCGCCGCTTTGCAGCCCAGCCTCCCGCTGCCGCACGGCATCGACCAGCGCAGACTGGGAACCTTTCCAGAAGCTCTCCATATAGGGATCGAAGCCCGGACCGCCCTCCGCCTGCACAGCGTCCGCCGTGTGGTCATCCACCGGAAAAACGCGCTGCAGGCCAAGCCTCGCGGCCAGCGCCGCCGCAATGGCATAGCTCTCGTTCGATTTGCCCACCGTGGGCGTGAGGATCGCCAGCAGCGCCGCGTCCACCCCGTCGCCCGTGGTGCGCTCCGCCGGGGCAAGCTGCAGCCACTGCACCCGCGCCGAGGCCCGGTCTCCTGCCGCGATGAACACAGCCGCCAGATGCCGCCGCTGCGCCGCCGTGGGCGCGGCGGGCCAGTTGGCCAGCGTCTTGTCTACTTCGGCCATCGCCGCAGCCAGATCGAGCCCGGTCGCCTTCGCGGCATCATCAAGCGGCCAGCAATAGGTCTCGAACATCCCCGCATACCGCGCCGGATAGCGCCTGAGCAGGTCGCATTGTTCGCCGGATATGCCTTCCACCGTGATCACATCGGGCTTGAACGCCGCCAGCTTGTCCAGCAGCGGGGCCAGCATCTCGGTCGTGACCGGCTTGTCCAGCTGGGCCAGATGCATGCTGCCCAGCGTCATGACCTGCGTCGGCGCGCCGGCCTGCAGGCCCTTCCAGCTGGCGATATCGATCGCCGGTGTGGTCTGGGACTTCGTTGTGTGGGCCAGCGCCGGGGCGGCCAGGAGCAGGCCCAGCAGGGCCGTCATCAATCTGCGCATTCAGTCTCCCGCAGCCAGCGCGGCGAAGTCCGCCGCCGCAATCGGTCCCGCGCGCAAGAAGCCCTGAAACAGATCACACCCTTCCGCTTGAAGAATCGCCAACTGGCCGGCAGTTTCCACGCCCTCGGCAATCACCTTGAGCCCCAGCGCCCGCGCCATCGCCGTCATCGCCGCCAGAATCGCCCGGTCGCGCGGGTCATGCTCGATGTCGCACACCAGCGACTGGTCGAGCTTCAGCGCATTGAGCGGCAACGCCTTGAGCGCCCTGAAATTGGAAAAGCCCGTGCCGAAATCATCCAGTGCCACGCTCACTCCCAGCGCAGCCAGTTCGCGCAGCGCGGCCGCGCAGGCCTCGAAATCAGTGATGAGCGTCTGCTCGGTGATTTCGATGGTCAGCCGCTCGGCCGGAAATCCGCTCACTTCCAGCGCCGCCTTGAGGCTCGCGGCGAAATCGCCGACCGCGAAATCCTCCGCCGTCACATTGAGCGAGAGCCTGAGCGGGGCCTTGCCCGGCCACGCCGCCGCCATCGCCAGCGCGCGCATGCCGATATGGCGTGAAAGCTGCGCCACGTGATCGCCGCGGTCGGCCACGGCAAACAGTGTCTCGGCGCTGATCCGGCCAAAGCCCGGGTGCTCCCACCGCGCCAGCGCTTCCGCCCCGGCCAGCGCGCCGCTCGCTACGCTGAACTGCGGCTGGAACAGCACCATGATCTCATCGCGGTGCAGCGCGCCGAGCAGGTCTCCCTCGAGGCTGGCGGCACTGCGTCCGCGCGCGGGGTGGCTGCCATCGGCCCACAGCACGCGGCGGCCGCTGCGCCGCTGCAGGTCGCCCGAAACCTGATCGAGCCGGTCCAGCAACGCGGCGCCGCCCTCACCGGGCCGCCCGCGCAGCAGCGCCATGCGCGGGGCAAGGCTGAGCCGTTCGCCATCGACCACCAACGGCCGCGCAATGGCGCGGCCCAGCGCCTCTGCCAGCCACTGCCACCGCTCCCGGCTCAGCGCCGCGCGGCTGGCCACGAGAAACGCCCCGCCGCCTGCGCGGGCTGCCACTGCCTGCGGGCCAAGCTCGTCCGCCACGAAATCCCGGAGCCGCCGCGCCACCTCGACCAGCACACGGTCTCCGCCTGCCATCCCGTACGCCAGGTTTACCGCCGGAAGCCGCTGCAGACTTACCATCATCGCCTGAACGAAACCGGTATCGCCTGCGCCATCGAGCCACTTGGCCGCGCTATCGAGCCCCGGCAGGCCCGTCAGGACATCGCGATCATCGCCGGAAAAGAGCAGGGTCCCAGTCATCGGCGCATCTCTTAGGCGATTGCTGCGGCGAAATCATCCTCGCAGTGCCATTTGGCATTGCACCGAATTGGGTCGCTCCATATCACTTGCGCGGCGGACGCTGATCGCAGCGCCAACGCGAGGAGAGCTTAACCGATGCCCGATAGCCCCCGGTTGGCGCTGCTCGCCTCACCAACGGATCGCGCACAGGAAGCCGAGGCCGCGCTGGTTGCTTCGCACGATTGGGTGCCGCTGGAGGAAGCCGAAATCGTCGTCGTGCTCGGCGGCGACGGGTTCATGCTGCAGACCCTGCACCACATGCTCGACACCGGCCGCGTGCTCCCCGCTTACGGGCTCAATCTCGGCACCGTCGGCTTCCTGATGAACCGCCACAGGGCCACCCGGCCCATCGCTGAACGCGTCGCCAAGGCGCGCGGCGTGGCAGTTGCGCCGCTGTGGATGGAAGCGGTGACGCAGACCGGCGAGACCTATTCGTCCTGGGCGATCAACGAAGTCTCGCTGCTGCGCGAAACGCGCCAGACGGCCAAGCTCGAAGTCTCGGTCAACGGCAAGGTGCGCATGGCCGAGCTTTCGTGCGACGGCGTTCTGGTGGCGACTCCCGCGGGCTCAACTGCCTACAATCTTTCCGCAAACGGGCCGATCCTGCCGCTGGGCAGCGCCATGCTGGCGCTCACGCCGATCAGCCCATTCCGCCCGCGGCGCTGGCGCGGGGCGATCCTTCCCGAAAGCTGCGAAATCCTGTTCCGCTCGCTCGAAGCCAAGAAGCGTCCGGTCTCTGTGGTGGCGGATCAGAAGGAAGTGCGCGATATCAGCGAAGTGCGTGTGAGCGCCGCGCGCGAGCATCGCCTCACCCTGCTGTTCGACAAGGGCAAGAGCCTGGACGAGCGGATTTTCGCCGAGCAGTTCCTGGTCTGAAATTCAGTGCCCTGTTTTGGACAATCTGGCGCTTGCCAAACCCGAAACGCCTGCTATTAGCGCGCTCCTGTCCCCGGGCAACCGGGCCTGGTCCCTGATAGCTCAGCGGTAGAGCTCTCGACTGTTAATCGAGTGGTCGTAGGTTCGAATCCTACTCAGGGAGCCACCTTTCCCCCGACATCGCCAGCCCTAGTGGACCGAGCCCATGCGTCCGTCGAGGATCGCATCGAGCACGGCCGGGTGCAGCGGCGCCTCGAAGCGCAGCCCGGCGGTGAAACCATTGGTCCAGTCAACCGTGGCGGAACGAGCCTCGAGCCCCGGGAGCGTGATCCACACCAGTATGCCGGGCTTCAGCGCTTCCATCGAATCGATCCGCGCGGACCGGCAGGTAAGATCGCTCACCGTGACTTTCGCGCGCAGCACGCCGCGGCGGTAGGTGGCGGCGATCAGCGGGCCGCAGGGCGCAGCGCCCCAGGGATTTGCCTTGTTACCTGCAGCTTGCTTGACCAACATGGCGGTGTTCCCTTTTGGCGGGCCGTGATCGGTCCTCAAAAGAAAGAACGGCCCGGCAACCCTGCCTTTCAGGCAAGCAGGGTCCCCAGGCCGCTCATGCGGTATTCTACGTACTAGGCGACGCGAAGCGCGGCTTCGGCTTCCAGCGACTGGTCGATGGTTGCCGCAACCATTTGCGCGGTGACGGCGCTCAGCGTCCAGCCGAGGTGGCCGTGGCCGGTGTTGTAAAACACCCGCGAACGGTGCCCGGCGCCGACGCGCGGCATCATATCGGGCAGCATCGGCCTGAGGCCCGCCCACGGCAGCACTTCGCCTACACCGACACCGGGGAACAGCTGCCGCACCCAGCTGACGAGCGGGGCGATGCGGTCGGCGCGGATATCGCGGTTCTCGCCGTTGAATTCGGCTGTGCCCGCCACGCGGAAGCGGTCCTTGCCGAGCCGCGACGTGACGATTTTGGCGTCCTCATCCAGCAGGCTGACCCACGGCGCGGCAGCCTGGCTTGCTTCGTCGCGCATCATCACCGTGATCGAATAGCCCTTGACCGGGTAGACATTGACTCGGTCGCCGATCATCGCAGCGAGCCGGCGGCTGCCGACACCGGCGCAAATCACCAGACCGTCGAAATGGCCAACGTCCTCGATGCGCGCATCGGTCAGGCTGGCGGTCCGGATGGTGACTCCGCGATCCTGCACCGCGATGGCCTGTACCGCGCGATCCAGTTGCAGCACCGCACCCTTGCGTTCGCAGGCGGCGGCAAGGCCGCGCGTGAACTTGCAGATATCGCCAGTCGCATCGGAAGGCGTGAAATACCCGCCGCAGTAATCACCGGTGACAGTGGGATCGATCCGGCACATCTCCTCCGGCGTCACCTGAAACCGGTCGAGCCCGCCCGCACGAACCAGTTCATTGGTGCGTGCGGCATCCGCGAAGCTTGCTGCATTGCGGTAGATGTGGAGAATGCCGCGCTTCTCGCAATCGAAATCGATGCTTTCCCGCTCGGCGAGATCGAACAGGTATTTGCGCGCCTCGATCGCGAGCCGCACTGTTTCCATCGTGTTGACATCGTGCCGGGGGATTGCGCCGAGAAACTCGGCAATCCACGAGAACTTGTGCCAGCCCGGGCGGGGGTTGAACAGCAGCGGCGCATCGCGCCGCGCCATCCAGCGCAGGCCCTTGAACACGGTGCCGACCGAGTTCCACACTTCGCCATTGCTGGCCGAAAGCTGCCCGCCGTTGGCGAACGAGGTTTCCATGGCCGGCAAGGGCTGCCGATCGATGATGGTGACGTGATGGCCGCGCTCGAGCAGCGCGTAGGCCGTGGTAATGCCGGTGATGCCGGCGCCGATAACCGCAAAATGCGACATGAGCTATGCTCCTTGATGAGTGAAATGCGTCTCAGCCAGTCCCGAAGGGACCAGCGCGGCGTTCATTTCCCCATCTCTGTCGCTTGTGCCTGAGAGCTTGACCGTTTCGGCATCACGCACGCCTGGCGCATAACCCTACAATATGGCTTTCTCCGTCGGCGGATGGCTGCAAAAGGCTGATAACCTTCGGCGCCATCACTCTCCAGAGTGTCAAGACCACACGGTTCCTGGTGCCTGAGAGTTTCCTGGGGGGTTGCTCCGTCGGCGCCGGATCAAAAGATCCGGACTCTCCCATGCGGTCGTCAAGACAAAGTCTCCGGGGTCTCCTTCCATGCGAGGCCGATAGCGGCCGGTACTGGTTTGACGGCGCCGAGGCCATGACTCGCAGTCATACCCTCATCACCTAGTTGCATTGTGCATCAGCGAAGGTAAGAGGTCCAGTCGAAACCGGCGTTATCCACCACGCGACCCTCAGCGCCGTGCCGCAGCGGCGAGAGCAGGCTTTGCCGCATCGCCGACCACGACGAAGGCGGCCCAATAGAACGGATGGGAGGTCTGCGCATCGTCCATCAGCTTCGCCTCGGCGCCAGCCAGTGCATCGCCGACCGATTCTCCCGGCTTGCCCGCAATCAGCCCGCCGATCAGCCGCCGTGTCGCATCGAATTCGTCCGGCACCGGCCAGTGGCTGGCGATGACCGCGCGCGCACCTGCACCGGTGAAGGCGCGAACCAGCCCATCCAGCGCGTAGTTGCCGCCCGTCGTTACCCCCGCCTCGCGGCTGGCGGCGACGGTCGCCATCCCGGCCGTATCGCAAGCCGAAAGGATGACGAGATCGGCATTGAGCTTGAGATCGAATATCTCGCGGAAGCTGAGCAGGCCGTCGGAACCCTTGCCCGCAAAGCTCGTCACAAGCGCAGGCCGCGCGGGACAATCCTTGCGCGGGGCGGAAACGAGGCCGTGGGTGGCGAAATGCAGAACGCGGTACTGATCCAGCGACGGATCGGCGAGCAGGCCGGTGTCGGTGAAGCTGGTGCCCGTCTTCACCACACTGGTGCCGCCGAGTGTCTTTGCCGCAAACAGCAGTTCATCGGCCTTGACCGGACGTTGCCACACCGCGAGCGGCCAGTCGCAGCTATCCGCCACCGCTGTCACCGGGCGCTGCTGCGGAATGGCATTGCTGCCAAGCCCGAGATAGGGACGGGGCGCCGTGGACGGGGCCAAGGCCCGCAGATCCAGAAACGCGCGCGGGCTTACCGCGATCGAGATGGCGCGGCCCCGGCCAAGCCAGGCAACCCCGGTGAAATCGAACGCGTCGGCATCGATATCGGCGGTGCGCGCCTTGTAGGCCGCGATACCGGCATCGGCGGTCACCAGAACGGCTGGGGGAAGCTGGAGCATCGCCGCATCGGGTTCGAACACCAGATGGTGCACGCCTGACATCTCCGCGTCCACCGGGCCGAACAGCGCCTTGTATAGCGCACGCGAACGATCGAGATCGAAGGGCCGGTTGACCGCCTTGCCGTTCTCGATGGTCACGATGCTGTTGCGGATCTTCTGAACCTCGCTCGCCAGATCCGCGCGCGTGAGCGGCACCGCAAACAGCCGCGCCGAACTGCCGGTTGCGTAGAGCCCGTAGAGATCCTGCCCGACCGCGACGAGCTTGTAATAGGCCTCGCCCGGCTTCAGCGCTGCCTGCATATCCCCCAGTGGCACCCGCTTGGGCGCCAGCGCGGTATAGCGCGGGAAGGCCGACAGCTTGGCGAGAAGCTCGGTCTGTTCGCGGCGAAGGCTGGCAAGCTGGTCCTGCTGGACGGCAAGTTCCGCCTGCTCGGCGGCACCGGGATTGGCAAGCGCACCCAGCCGGGCGACCTCGCCTTCCGACCGCACGATGTCGCGGCTGCGCGCCAGCGAAAGGCGGAACAGCGCGGCAGCGGCATCGTCGCCTTCCGCAAGTTGCCGCGCGAGGATTGCCTGCGTCTGCGCGACACCGGGCCGCTCAAGCACTTGCGCTGCGGCAAAGGCCGCCTTTGCGGCCGCATCGCCCCCGCTTCCGCCTTCACCCCCCAGTAAGCCGAAGTAGGGCGCTAGCAGGTCGCGCAAGGTGGTGCCGCTGTCGGGAATGGCGGCGCTTTCTTCGACCACTGCGGCGAAGAGCTGCCGCGCGGGCTCGCGGTCTCCCGCGGTCAGCAGGAACCCGGCCTTGCGCGCCTTGGCCGAAAGGACCGCCGGCGATGCGGGATAAGCGGCGTCCAGCGCGGCAATGGCGCGGTCGAAACCGGCTGCAGCCTCAGACTTGCGACCAGCGGCGGCCGCAATCTGCGCAAGTTCGATATCGATTTCCGCTGTCAGCCAGACAATCGAGGCAACCTGTCCGTCGCGCACCAGCGCGAGCCGCTGCCGGGCCTTGGCAAAACCGGTGACGGCTTCGGCGGTGCGGCCCGCCATGCGCGCGGCGGTCGCGCCAAGGGCCTCGGCCTGACCATCGAGGATTTCCGCCTTTTCGGCGCGGGTCAGTGCCGGATCGGGTGCCCCCATCCGCCGCACCGCCGCGTTGTCGCGGTTGATCGCTTCGGCAAGCGGCAGGTTGATGACCCCTTCCGCCAGCCGCGCACCATCGAACACCGCGTTGACCGGATCGACAGGCTTCGCCAGCTCCGCCGCCGCTCCATCGGGTCGGCGCTGATTGAGCTGATCGATCGCACGGTAGTTGCGCAACAGCCGCTGAGCGAGCCCGTCGCCGGTGAGCTGGGCGCGCTCGCTTTCAAGGAAGAGCCTCGCGGCGGCGTCAAAATTGCCAAGGTTGGATTGCTGAAGCCCCTCGTTGGCCAACGCCTCGGCCATGTCGGCCTGGTCGCCGGTCTGGCCGCGCGCTTTCTCGGCGAGGACCTCGAAGAACGCTGCGGATTCAGCGAAGCTGCTGCCATTGTTGCGCAGATAGCCCTCGCCGCGCACGCCGCGCGGATCAAGCAGCCCTGCCTGAAGGCGCGCGAAGGCGGCCGCATCGGTCACTTCGGTCGTGGCAACCTTGATCTCGCCGGAAACGGAGCGGTCCAGCACGATGCTCGCCAGCGCGAGCCGCAGTGCCGCATCGTAGGCAGCGAGGCCTTCGACACGGTAGCTCGTCTCTCCGCGGACAAGGCCATAGCTTCGATAGTCGAGCCCGCTGGCCGGATCGCGGCAGATCATGGCGCTCACATCGCCAAGCTCGGCAATGGAAGCGCGGCCAATCGCGCCGCAGACCCTTCCTGCGCCGGCAGCAGCCGGAACTTCAGGCGTCGGCGCGCCGTCTAGCGGAAGCGCATGGCGGACGGCGATCAGGGTACCGATCGGCCCGGCCGCATCGCGGCACGACAGCGTATAGCCCCGGTCGAACATGCCAGTCAGGCGCGGATCACGCGGCGCGACCTGCGCTGTGCAGACCACGCCGCCCGAACCGAGGCGGAAGCTGCTGCGCACAGCAAGCGGCAAGGACCGCGCCGCAAGATCGGCCGGGATCACCCCGGCAACCAGCAGCGCCATCGCGCCGAGTAGGCCGAGCCCGCGCTTCATGGCCGGGCGCCTTCCATCACGCTGCCGCTCATCAGCGCCGGGTTACCACTGCCGGCGATGGGCTCGTCGATCTGACCCGGCAGCGCATCGGGCTGGACTGGCAGGATCAACTGCGGGGGGAGAATGGCGCTCTGCACCAGCGGATCGCGCTTGCCGGGATCATCCGGGCTGTCATCGAGCACGGGCTTGCGCACCACGTCGATCAGCGGACGGATGCCCGGATCGGGATCGAGCCTGACTTCGCAGGCCGGCAAGATAAGCAAGCAGCCATTGAGGCGGCTGTCGAACGTGAAGCCCGAAAGATCAGCCCCGCTAGCCTTGAATTGCCGCCATGCCGCCGCGCCGCTGACCACGCCCGTCGCGGTCCGGAAGGTGCCGTTGATGATGACGGCAACGGGGCCGGCCCCTGCCGGCCGAACCTTGATGCTGCCAAGCGGTTCCTCAAACCCGAGCGGATCGATCCCGCTGCCACTGCGCTGAACATAGAAGCTGCGTCCGACGGTGAAATCGAGCCCACCCGCCGACAGGACCGGCGCGCTGCCGCCCGCGCTCTGCTGGTCGAGCGCGGGTTCGACCCCGGCGAAGAACGGATTGGCCGCCAGCTGCGCGAGCAGCGGGGTCGACGCCACATGGATATCGCTCGCCTCGATCCGCAGCGTGCCCGCCAGCGTATCGCCCTTGCCCAGCACCGCAATGCTGCCGGTGTCGGACGCCAACTGGAACTGGCCGGTGCGGAAGACCAGTGCATTGCCGGCGCGGAAACCAGTTGCCGCCAACGCGCCAACAACGCGGATCGCGCCGCTGGGCGCTGCGTTCAGTGCGGTTCCGGTGCTGAAGCGGATTGAGCCCGCAGGATCGTCGATCGTGCTGCCGGCATCGGGCCCGGTCATGTCGAGCTTGCCGATCACGATATCGACCGCCGCCGCGCCATCGCGCCCGAATACGCCCACCGAACCGCTGTTGATCCGGCTCCATTCGCCATTGTCGAGCGAGAAGGCACTGCCGAGCCCGGCGCTGTCACCAAGCCCATCACCGATGCGCATACCCGCCGCATTGCGCGAGATCAGGGTGATGGTGCCCGAGACGCCCGCATTGAGCCCAGAGCCTGCCGGCATGTCGAGGTCGCTCGCGCGCAGTTCGATCGACGGCGACTGCCACACGCCGCGCAGGCGCGCTGCGGCGCCGGTATCGACAAGGATGCCGCGCGATGCGGTGACACCCGCGATCTGCGTATCGCCTGCCACGGCGCTCGTGAACGTGCCGGCCGAGACAGGGCCGGAAATCACCAGCGTGCCGCCGGTCGATGCGAGCGGCGCCGCAAACACGGGGTCGAACTGGAAATCGCCGACCGGTCCGCCCAATGCGGCCGAAGCATTGCTGGCGATCAGAATGCGTCCGCCGGACGAAGCGAGTGCGGCAGCGCGGACATTGCCGCCAGCCAGCAGAAGGATATCGCGCGCGCTGACGTCGCCAACGACCAGATCCGTCGCGGCCACCAGCGCCGTATCGGTTCCCGCCGTGATCGTGCCGGCAGTCAGCGATCCGGCGGACGACCGCACTTCAACCGTGCCGGTCCCGCCACGCACGTTTCCGACCGAGACCGCACCGTCCCGGCTTACCAGCGCAGTGCTGCCTGCGGTGAGGTCACCCGTTGCCAGTGCCCCCGCGCCGCCCAGATTGATCCTGCCCGCAGCCGTGATCGACCCGCTCTGCAGCGCACCGATTGACGTCGCGAGGACGTCGCCCCGATCTGCCGTGATGGTGCCGGCCAGAAGTGTTCCTCCAGCCGAAAGCCCGACGTCGCCGCCGCTGACATCGCCTAGCGCCACGTCAAGCCCGCCGGCCACGAGCGAGCCCGCCGCCGTCAGCCTGTTCGCCCGCAGCGCGCCCGAAGCGAGCAGAGTCAGGTCGCCACCCGCGCTAATGGACTGCGCAGTAACGTTTCCGCTGGTGCTCTGAACCGAAACGGCCCCCGCGGCGGTTATGTCGCCAGCCGCCAGATCGCCCTTCGCAGCCAGCGCCGCGCGGCCTGCTGAGGCCTGCACTGTGCCGGTCGTAACCGCCGCAAGGCCGGTCACCCTCACATCCTCCGCACCGCTGAGATCGGCAGCAACCAGAGCGCCGGTGCTCGACAGATCGAGCGAACCTGCCGCAGCGGCAGCGTTGCCCAATGTCAGCGATGCTACGGCCGCGACCTTGATGCCGCTTGCACCGGCGAGACCGGCGGCGGACAGATTGCCCAAAGTTGCCGCGCCGCCTGCTTGCGCCTTTATCTGTCCGGCCGCCGCAGTCAGGTCACCCGTCGTCAGATCGCCGCCCGCCTGAAACACCAGATCGCCCGTCGCGGTGGCAGCCGAGTTCACTGTCAGGCTGCTGGCCGTGGTTGCAACAAACCCGGTTGCCGCGCTGACTTTCGCGGCCGAAATCGCCCCCTTGGCCGAGATCGCGATATTGGCTGTGTCGGCGGCCACGTCACCCGCTGTGAGGCCGCCACCAGTGCTGGAAAGCAGCACGGTTCCGTTTGCCGATCCGGCATTGCCGAGCGCCGCATCGCCAGCCGCCGACAAAGTGATGCCGCCTTGGCCGTTCACCGTACCAGCTTTCAGCGTTCCGCCAGAGCGCACCGTGACGATATCGCCGGCTGCGGCAAGATTTCCGGCAACCATTGCCCCGCCGCTCACCAACCGCAGTTCACCGGCGGCAACGCTGGCGTTCCCTGCGCTCAGCGAAGTACCCGCCGTAACGCGAAGCCCGGTTCCGCTCGCCTGGCCCGCAGCGGACAAGTTGCCAAGCCCGGCGGCGCCATTGGCCGTGGCAAGAACGCGACCGCCGCTGCTTGCAAGATCGCCCGCTGCAAGGTTTGTCCCAGCCGAAAGGACAATATCCCCGGCCGCGTCGACCGCGCCCAGCTTGATCGCCCCGCCGGCAACGGCATCGACCGAGGAGCCCGCAGAAATCGCACCCGTCGCCAGTGCTGCGCCGGCCCGCAGATTGACCGTGCCGCTGGGGCTGCTCCCACCAAGCGTATCGATGCCATGCATTGTAATGCCGCGCGTGGAGCGTGCCGTCAGCGCGCCGGCGATCGTCGCCCCCGCGACCGTAATCGCCCCGCCAGCGCCAACTGGCGCGGCACTCAGCACTTTGTCGATATCGTAGCCGTCGAGCGGATTGCCGCCGATCGGAACCATCGCATAATCCGCCAGCAGCACGCGGCCGGTTGCGGCAATCGATCCCAACGACTGCGCGCCACCCGAGAGCACTGCAATCTCGCGGCCCGACAGCGCACCAGCGGTTACCGCAAGGGGGCTGAACAGCTTGATGTCATGCGCGGCGGCAACATCGCCGAGAGCTATGCCGCCAAGGCCGACCACGGTGGCATCATAAACCGCCCCCGAAACGGCGGAGGGGGTGACGAGGCCGGCCGAGAGGCCTTTGGCGCTGACCAGCCCATCGGACGAAAGCGTGATGGACGATCCGGCGACGACATCGCCGGTTAGCGATACGCTCGCCGCGCCGTTCAGCAGCGCCGCTTGCCGGGTGGTGACGCCGCCCACTGCCAGTGCAGCGCCGGAATCCAGCGAAGCAAGGTCGATTGCCGAAACGGTGCCAAGCGTGACATTGCCCGGAGCCGCAACGAAGATCGTGCTGCCCGAAGCGAGGTTGCCAGCCGAGATCGCGCCTGCTGCGTTCAGCCCGATCTGTCCTGCGGCGGCGATATCCTGTGCGGCCAGATCACCTGCCGCGAAAACGTCCACGTCGCCGGTGTCCGCAGTGACCGGGCCGCTCAACGTGAGGTTACCGCCCGATGTGAGCCGGATCGCGCCGCTGCTGGCGCCGAGAGCGCCCGCGGCCAACGCGCCGACGCTGCTGAGCTTCAGATCGCCGACCTGCGTGAAAACCGAGCCAAGCGTCAGCCCGTTATTGGCGGACACGGAGACGCCCAAGTTCGCCGACAGGTTGCCGGCTGAGACCGCGCCGCCTCCGATGATGGTGATCGCACCATTGTCTGCCACGAGATTGCCAGTGGTGACGCCACCAGTGGTGCTTTCGAGGCTGATGCCGTCGTAGCCGGTCACATCACTTGTGCTGAGGCCGGAGGCAACCTTGATGGTGGCGGTGCCCGTCCCGGTTGAAATCTTGCCCAGCGCCGCGCTGCCCGTGCCCACGACCGCAACGCCGGTCTGGGACAGGAGCCCGCCGGTGGTGATCGTTCCCCCGGCATCAAGGTTGATCACGTCGCTCGACGTCAGCGTCGAGAGGCTCATCGCCCCGCCCGAGGTGACACCGATCAGGCCGTCGCTGGTTTCGAGCGTCCCGCTCGTCACCTTGCCGCCGCCGTTCAGCAGCAGATTGCCTTCGGACGCAGAGACATTGCCGACCGTGAGCGGCGCAGCACCGGCGGTGACGCGAACGCCGTTGCCGCCCGGGACGCCCGCGCCGGAAACATCGCCGAGCGCAACGCTGTCGCCTCCCGCTACGGTAACCTGGCCAACCGCATTGATCGCACCGGCGCTAAGCGCGCCGCCAGCGTCCAGCACCACGGTGTCGCCAGAGGTAACGGCCGCCAGATCCATCGCCCCGCCCGCGGTGACGGCGACCGCGCTTGCCGAGCCCGATCCCACTGTGCCGGTCTTGACCGCGCCAAGTCCTGCGACCGTCAGGCCGCTCTCGCCATAAAGCGCGCCGGTGGTCATGGCCCCGCTGGCTGTCAGGCTCAGGAAATTCGCCGCGTTGGCCGATGCCAGATCCATTGTGGTGCCGGCGTTGGCATCGATCCGGCCGCCCGAATTGATCGCGCCCGCCAAAAGCGCGCCGCCCGCCTGCAGATCGACATCGCCGATGGCACTCCCCGCCGGCGTCGTGGTGACGGCCTGAAGCGAGATGTCCGACTTCGACTGGGCCCGCAGTGCCCCCGCAGTGATCGCGCCGCCGACCGTGATCGCGCCATTGGCCGCAATCGGCGCAGCGGCGAGAACGTCGTCCAGCTGATATCCGACCAGCGGATCACCGCCGAGCGACGTCATCGCATAATCGGCAAGCAACACGCGGCCGGTCGCCGTGATTGCACCGAGCGTTTCGGATTGGCCGGCAAGCACCGCCATATCGACCCCGGAAATCGCGCCAGCGTTCACGCCGAGCGGCGTGAACAGCATCACATTGCGCGCGGCGGAAAGATCGCCGAGCGTCAGGCTACCCTTACCGAAAACCGTGATGTCATACGTCGCGCTGGGCTGCACCGAAGGGCTCACGAGCCCCGCCGAAACCGAACCCGCATTGATCGCCCCGTCCGACACGAGCTGCACGCTGTCACCAGCCTGCACTGTGCCGCCAGCCGTGACACTTGCCGTTCCGCTGAGCTTCACGGCTTCGCCGGACGTTACGGAACCAGTGGAAAGCGCAGCGCCCGAACCGAGCACGGCGAGGCCGCCCGCGCGAACGTTGCCCACCGCAATGTTACCCGGCGCGCCGATCGAAACCGTGTCGCCAGCAGTGACATTGCCCAGCGACACCGCCGTGCCCCCGTTGACGTCGATGCCATTCAGCGCGGTCAGATTATCGAGCCGGACGAGCCCGGCCGCACCGAGGCTGAGGGCCGCGCCGCTATCGACAGAAAGGTGCCCGAACAGATCGCCGCCAGTCGTCAGCGAAACCGAACCCGAACCGAACAATGTCCCCGCCGTTCCCGCAGGAACCGCTCCCGGCACCCAATCACTCGCCGAGATCGCTGCATTGACACTGCGCACATCCGCGCCGTCCAGAGTGATGGTCACTTGGCCCGGGGTCACGAAGCCGAGATCGCCCGTCAGGGTCGTGTTGCCGCCAACCAGCAGGATGTTGGACGGCAGCGCGGTCGGTGCTGGCGTGCCAACTGCGAGGAAATCGAGGCTCGCCGCATCGATCCTGCCGCCATCCACTTGCCAGCCCAGCGGCGCGCCGAGAATCGTTGCCGCACCCGCAGTACCGCGCTTGCCGGTCTCGGCCGACGCGAGGAACGTCAACGCACCGGCTTGCAACGCGCCTTTCTGCGCGGGCTGGCCGGTACGGCTCCTGACGTCGAGGCGCGCACCGGATACGGTAGCGACGCTCGCCGCAGTGCCGACAAAACCGTCTCCTGCGAGCCCGCCGGTGCCGGTGCTGCCGCCAAGTCCGCCGGCATCGAACAGACCGGCCCCGCCGAGGGTCACCAGACCGCCCTCGACAACCAGTCCCGCACCGCCGCCAAAGCCGCGACCGCCATTGCCCGATGCGCCTGGCGTGACGACCCCGGCACCGGGTACTCCGCCGGTTCCGCCATTGCCGCGGGCGCTTGCGGTCACGCTGGCGAAGGTTGCCGAACCAATGTTCACGGTTCCGGTATCGAGCCCGCTGAGCATGCCCACCCGGGTGGTGCCGCCGACACCGTCGCCGCCCTGCCCGCCGTTTGCCCCCGTGATGGGGATACTCCCAAAGGCCGCGCCATCACCGCCAATGCCGCCTGCCCCGCCCGCATCGAGCGTGAGGTTGCCAACCGACAGGACGCCATTTCCCGCCTCGGCAAGCGCCAGCGCCGTTCCGCCATTGCCATTGCCGCCAGCGCCGCCAGGCCCCGTGACGAACAGCGACGAACTGCCCGATCCGCCGTCCCCGCGTGCGCTGACCTGCGTGCCCAGGAAGCGGACCGAAGCGCCGCCTTCCAGCGCGCTTTCGGCATTGATTTGCGCTGCGCCGCCAGTGCCGGAACCGCCATTGCCGCCGTTGTTGCCGCTGCCACCAACAGCATCGGCAGTTATCGTCAGGCTCGCGCCGCGCGCCGAACCATTGCGCGCGGAAAGCGATGCCGTCCCGCCCACTCCGTCGCCGCCCGTCCCACCGTTCCCGCCTGTTGCCAATGCGGAAACCGTCGTCGCGCCCGTGATCGAGATGGAGCCTCCAGCGCCGAGTGAGCCTGCATCTCCGCTGGCCACAGCCGCCGCGCCGCCAAGGCCGCTACCGCCCGTCCCGCCGACACCTGAGGGACCTGAAACGATTGCTGCCGTGAATGCACCGTTGCCGCCGGTCCCGTCGGCGCTGACGACCAGCGACCGGCCCGCAGTGACGGTCCCGCCAGTGGAGCGCACGAAGGCGCTGCCGCCTTGCCCATCGGCGCCCGAGCGGCCGTCGCTGGGCGCAGCTGAGCCGCCAAGCCCTGACGCATCGACCAGGACGGAACGACTGAACGAGAATTTGGACCCGACGCCAGCCGAGATCCCGGCGCTACCGCCTGTTCCGACACCACCTTCGACCGTGCACAATGTGCAGTCGAGGCCGTCTCCGCCAAAGCCGCGCGCGTCGAGCGTGGTCGGGCCGTTGACCTTCAGCGTTCCACCGCCTGCGAGGCCTTCGACCACGGCGCTGCCGCCGGTTCCGTCTGTACCGGCATAGCCTGTGGCAGCGCCGCTGCCACCGCTGCCCCGTGCGGCGACGGACAGGCGGCCGCCCACCGAGATGGTCGAACCGCCCGCCACGGATACACGGGCCGTGCCGGCGCTGCCCGAGTTGGGCCCGAAGGCGGAAAGATCGGAATTCGTTGTGCCGGCTGCCGAAGCATCGAGGTTTACGCCGCCGGCGAAAGTGGCCGTGGCGCCATTGGCCGCATTCAGTTCGGCATTGCCGGCAACCGCGTCGACGCCGATATCGGGGGCGCGGCTGGCCAGGATCCGGGTGTTGCCGGAAATGGTCAGGCTGCCCCGATCGACCGAAATGCGCGCATTGCCGCTATCACTGAAGGCACCTTTCAGCGCCTGTCCGCCATCCAGTGCCGTGACCACGGTGTTGCCCGTTATATCGAGCGTGGACCCCAGACCCGAAACGCTGATAAAGGCCGCATCAGCATCCGTCGCACCGGGCTCGGCAACGCCGGACAAGGCCACATTCGAGGCAAATGTCGCCGCCTCGCCGCTACCCACAACCAGCGAGGCCTGCCCGGTCGCCTGGCCGGTAACCTGCGATGTCGCATTGACCGCGCCAATTGCGAGCCTTGCCGGAAATGCGCCGCTTGCCGCCGAGCGTGTCGCATCGATGACGCCGCCCTTGATGTCGTAGCCAGCCGAAAGCACGATCGCATTGCCAACGACATCAGCTGCTCCCGCGACATCGAAACCGAGCGAACTGCCACCCTTGATCGCCATCGTGATGGCATCGTTCTTGGGCACGGCGACGAAATAGACCCGGTGCTGCGCCGCGGCCGTGCCAACCGGGCCGGTAATCGTGCCATCGTTGGTCACGACTTCACCGGTGGCGCTGGTTCCCTGATCAATCTGGATATCGAACAGGCCGCTTGGATTGAAGGTGATCGTGGAGGCATCTGCCGCAACGATCACTGCCGAACCATCGACATTGATCAGGCCGGAATTGATCACCTTGGGCGCGACCAGGGCGACAAAGGCATTGGTTGGGCCCGCAGAAATCCGCGCACCGCTCTGCACTTCAACCCGGCTTCCGGCATTAGCCTTCTGGAACTGATACCGGCCGCTGGTTGCGATGGTTCCAGCCACGCTGTCATATTTGACATCGGACGCGGTGAGGACAAGGTTTCCGACGTTGAACACACCCGTGGGTGAAACGAGAATGCCGCCGGGACTGTAGAACAGCAGCGTCCCGCCCCTCGTCACCGCGCCCGAACTGAGATTGGCGAGTTCCGAGGTGACAGTGCCGTTGAACACGATCGGCCGCGACGGATCCGTGGGAATGATCCGGTTGAGCACCGTGAGGGTGGTTGCGTCCTGGTTGGTAAAGAGCGCGCTCGTCCCCGCAGTCTGGAAATTGATCGGCCCACCGCCGGTTGCAGTGTCGGTCGGCGTCCAGTCGATCACCACATTAGGCGAATTCGTGCCGACCCTCGTCGAAGTGAGCGTCGGGCTCGTGATGTCGGCTGCGCCCAGAACAACCGTGCCGGTGCCATTGAACGACTGCGCCTGCAGCCGGCCGGGCGCACTGCCCAGCGCTGCGGCAAGGACCAGCGCAATCGCGAGGCGGGATGGAGTGCGAGCAAGGGCGCGGCGCATCAGCGACCTCCCCACGGCAAAAGCCGCGTGGTTAGCGAGATGAGGAAGCGTGGTGCGGGCTTCCGGCCCGTAAGCCCCGCCCGGTCAAGCGGCACGGCAAGGCTGGCATCGAGGCGGAACCGGTTGCCGATATCCGCTCTCACGCCGCCGCCCACCGAAGACAACCGCTGGGGCTTGCCTGCACCGCGGTCCCACGTCCAGGCAGCGTCGACAAAGGCGAACGGCTGGACCACTGGTCCGTTCCCGCGCCCGATCGCCAGGTGCGGACCGCGCAGTTCGGTGGCGACACCAAGCCCGCTATCGCCGGTGATGGCGCCGGGATCATAGCCGCGTCCGACGGTGTAGTTGCCCGGCGCAAACGCCTCGAAACCAAGGACTTTGCTGAACGCGTACTGCCCGCGCGGATGGACGGCGAGTGCAAAACGTCCCACGCTGCGCTCGTATTCCGCTTCGCCGCGCACGACGGTCGCGGCGGGGGTGGCGTCGAACCGGCTTGTCGAAACCCGGCCCTGGCAGGCGGTCCCGAAGCATGGCCGACTGGCACCGAGCCCGGCCAGGCCCTGCCGAAACTCGAACGAGCCGCTGAACCGCCAGCCCGGCTCGTTCCGCGTCAGGTCAATCCGGTCGAAATCAAGCCGCGCCCACACGACCCGCAGCCGATCGCGGCTGAGCGGCAGGATCAGCGTGGTATCCTGGTTGAGCAAATCAAAGCCGCCGCCCAGCCAGAGATCGCCCGCTTGAGAGCGCACCAGCGGATAGCGCGCATAAAAGCTGGCCAGCAGCGTGCGGGCGTCAAGCACGGCACTGCCGGCCGCCTGCCCGAGATCGGGCCGCGTCCATGCGTATGTCAGCGCTGCGCCAAGCAGCAGGCCATCGCTTCCCGGACGGAACTCATGGCTCGCCTGCAATATGCGCTGCTCACGAAAATCGGAGGTCGAGTAATAGGAAATCGTGGTTGCATCGCCCATGCCGGTAATGCCGAAGGCTTGCGCGCGCAGTTGCCCGCCCCACCGGCCGGTTGCCGCTGAAGCCATGTTCTGGACTGAAAAATCGGCTGTAAAAGCTTGCCGAATAACGGTAACTTCGCCGATGAGATCGCCCGGCGCGATACCTGCCGGGCGCAAGGTCAGCTGTATGTTGTAGCCCGGCAGATCACGCGCCAGCAGCAGGTAACGTTCAGCGCGCGCGCGGTCGAACACCTCGTCCTGCGTCAGGTGGTCGAGGTAAGCCCGAAGCTTGCGCTCCGCCCCGCGGGTCTCCCCCCGCGCACGGATCGCGGTGATCCGCGCATAGAGCACTTCAAGGCGCACTTCGCCATTCTCGATCCGCTGGACCGGCACCTGCACAGCCGCAAGATAGCCCTTGGAGCGCAGGATCGTGGCAGCAGCATCGCGAATGTCGCACAGCACCGAGATCGGCTGGGGCGTTCCAGCAAGCGGCTTCCACGCCGCTTCCATCTCGGCCGCCGTAGCGCCTTTCAGGCCGTTGAAGGTGACGGAGGTAATCGTCGTCGAGATCTTGGCAAATTGCGGATCCGCCAGCGGACAGCCGGACCGCTCGATCCCGCCCGAGATGGTGAGGCGGGGCGCCTGCGCCGCAGGTGCGCGGGTAATTCCGCCAAGCTCGTCGCGGCTGGGACCGGCAATGGTGGGCGTGCTGTTCTGTGCCGAGGCAACGGAAGGAACAACAACCGGCCCGGCGAAGGCGGATATGGCAAGTGCGAGCGACAACCAGCGTCCAAGGGCGGAATTCGCCCTTCTCTCGCCGGTGCTCGCACCCTCGCTCATCCTGGAGGCCCTCGTCTGCAATGTTGCGGTTGTTGCGGCCCCGCCTTTTTACTTAAGTATCGCCTAGCAAGCGCCGTGACCGGGAGTCAAACGGGTTTAAATGCGGCGCAAGGCATTGCCAGATATGGAAATTCCCCAAAATTGCGCCAATTCGGCACGCCGTCAGGCCCGACTCGGCGCGGGCGCATAAAAGAAACGCGCCAAAGCCGAAGGCGGCAATTGGCACGCCCGCCGCCAGTAACGCAGCAGTATTTTCAATCGGTGATTATAGCAAAATCAGATACTTGACGAGACTTCTTGCAGTGCATTGCTAAGAATAATCTCGCCAAGTCTCGCATCCGTCAGGCCAAAGCGCCGTGGCAGTGCTTGTACTTCTGTCCCGATCCGCACGGGCACGGCGCATTGCGGCTGATTCCCATTCCCGCATAGGGATCCGCGCCGCCGACCAGTTCCTGCTGCCCCGATCCGACCATCGGCGGCGAGAACGTGCCGAACAGCTGCCCCGCCGGCACCGGACGCGCATCGTCATCGCCGGTCAGCGGATCGATGTGGCTGGTGAGGAAATCGGGCAGCTCGGGCAGCTGGAAGTCCTCGGGCGAACCCATGCGGATCTCGCTCGTCATCAGGATGCGCGTCACGTCCTCGCGGATTGCCTCGAGCATCTTCTCGAACAGGCCGAACGCTTCCTGCTTGTATTCGTTGATCGGCGTTTTCTGGGCATAGGCGCGCAGGAACACGACCTGACGCAGCGCATCGAGCGTGGCGAGGTGCTCCTTCCAGTGGTGATCGAGCCGTTCGAGCAGCACCGACTTTTCGAGGTTGCGCCATGACGCCGGCTCCACGGTGGCGAGCTTGGCCGCCATCTTTTCCTCGGCCAGCGCGGCGATGCGCTGTTCAATGACTTCGGGCTCCAGCCCGTCCTCACGGGTCCATTCGTCGAGCGGCAGTTCGAGCCCGAGCACTTCACCGACCCGTGCTGCCAGCGCAGGGACGTTCCACTGCTCGGGGTAGGAGCCCGGAGGGCAGGCATCGCCAACGACCGCGTTGATCGTGTCCTGGCGCATATCGAGCACCACGTCGTCTACCGCCTCGGCATCCATGATGTCCGCGCGCTGCTCGTAGATCACCTTGCGCTGATCGTTCATCACGTTGTCGTATTCGACGACCTGCTTGCGCACGTCGTAGTTGCGCGCCTCGACCTTCTTCTGCGCGGTTTCGATCGCCTTCGACAGCCAGCGCGAACCGATCGCCTCGCCATCGGCAAGGTTCGAATTCATCATGCGGGCAAACAGCGTGTCCGGCCCGAAGATGCGCAGAAGATCATCTTCAAGGCAAAGGTAGAACTTCGACAGGCCCGGATCGCCCTGACGGCCCGAACGGCCGCGCAGCTGGTTGTCGATGCGGCGGCTTTCGTGGCGTTCGGTGCCGATCACGCAGAGCCCGCCTGCCGCAAGTACCTTGGCCTTTTCCTCGGCGACTTCGGCCTTGATCCGGGCGATTCCTGCATCCCGCTCCGGCCCTTCCGGAACATCGCGCAGCTCGTCCTCGAAGCGGAATTCGGCGTTGCCGCCCAGCTGGATGTCAGTGCCGCGACCAGCCATGTTGGTGGCGATGGTCACCGCGCCGATCCGCCCGGCCTGCGCCACGATATGCGCTTCCATCTCGTGGAAGCGCGCGTTGAGCACGTTGTGCTTGACGCCTTCCTGATTGAGGAATTCGGAGAGCATCTCGGACTTCTCAATCGAGACCGTACCGACCAGCACCGGCTGCCCGGTATCGTACCGCGCGCGGATCAGCTTGGCGATCGCCTGGAATTTGTCAGTTGTGTTCTTGTAGAACTCGTCTTCCTCATCCACGCGCTGCACCGGCACGTTGGTGGGAATGGTTACGACGTTCATCTTGTAAATATCGAAAAACTCGGGCGCTTCCGTCGCTGCCGTACCCGTCATGCCCGAAAGCTTGGGGTACATGCGGAAGAAGTTCTGGAACGTGATCGAGGCCATCGTCTGGTTCTCGGGCTCGATCTGGACGCCCTCCTTAGCTTCCACGGCCTGATGCAGACCGTTCGACCAGCGCCGCCCGTCCATCATGCGGCCGGTGAACTCGTCGATGATGACGACCTTGTCGTCCTTCACGATGTAGTCGATGTCACGCTTGAACATGACATTGGCCTTGAGCGCCTGATCGAGGTGATGGACCACCATCGTGTTCTCGACATCATAGAGGTTCGAGCCGACCAGCAGGCCGTGCTCCTCAAGCTTGCGCTCGACCCATTCGACGCCGTCTTCGGTCAGCGAAATGTTCTTGGTCTTCTCGTCCGCCTCGTAAAGCGAGGGATCGATCAGTTTCACCACCGCATCGACCGAGACATAGAGCTCGCTCTTGTCATCGGTCGGGCCGGAGATGATCAGCGGCGTGCGCGCCTCGTCGATCAGGATCGAGTCCACCTCGTCAACGATCGCGAAGTTGAAGGGGCGGTGCACCATCTGGCTGCGCTCGTGCTTCATGTTGTCGCGCAGGTAATCGAAGCCAAGCTCGTTGTTGGTGGCATAGGTGATGTCGGCCTCGTAGGCCTGCCGCCGCTCGTACTCGTTCATGTTGGGCACGATCACGCCGACCGTGAGGCCGAGGAACTTGTGGATCTGGCCCATCCATTCGGCGTCGCGCCGGGCGAGGTAGTCGTTGACGGTAACAACGTGGACGCCCTTGCCCTCGATCGCGTTGAGGTAGGATGCCAGCGTCGCCACCAGCGTCTTGCCTTCACCCGTGCGCATTTCGGCGATTTCGCCGCGGTGGAGCACAATGCCGCCGATCATCTGCACATCGAAATGCCGCATGCCGAGCACGCGGCGCGATGCCTCGCGGCAGGTGGCGAAGGCTTCGGGCAGGATGTCGTCAAGCGTCTTGCCCGCCTCAAGCTGCGCGCGCAGCTTGGCGGTCTGGCCCTGCAGATCCTCGTCGCTGAGCGCCTGCATCTCGGGCTCGTAAGCGGCGATGGCGCGCACGATCTTGTCGAGCGACTTGACGTAACGATCGTTGGAAGACCCGAAAATGGCCTTGGCAATGCTGCCGAGCATGGCTGTATTCCTGTTTTGAAATGGGGTGCGCGGGATGGCCGCGCCGGTCAGGCGTCCGCGCTGGGGCGGAGCGGGATAGGCATGGACGGCCGTGCGCTATTCGCGCGGACGGTCCCAGATGCTGATGCTGGTGGCGCGGATGAACGCGGGCACTGGCAGGGGCACCGACATGGCGAGGCGGGTTTCACCGCTCGGCCGCCGCGCCTTGACCTGCCCGGTGCTGACCTGATGCTCCGCACGCGCGACAAGCACCGCGCCCGATGCCGTACCAACCACTTCCGCACGCGCGGCAGAGGCCGTCACCTCGGACAGCGAGAGGCCCGAAAGCAGGGCGAGAAGGACGAGCAGAAGCCGCATCAAGCGCGCAGATAGGGGGATTTGCGGTGAAGGTCCACCACCCCGACGCAGAATTATTGCAGCGCTCGGCCATGGGGACGGTGATTGATGCGCGCAGCCGGGCGCGCTAGGGCCTCGCCGCATGAGCCACGCTGTCTCCCCCCTCGCCCAGCCCTTCCCCGCGCTTCCCGCAATCGCCGGTGCCACACCGCGCATTGCTCGCGCCGGTTACAAGGATTGGGGCCGCTGCGACCTGACCTTTGTCGAACTGGCCGAAGGCACCGCGGTTGCCGGCGTTTTCACGCGAAACGTCTGCTGCTCGTCCGAAGTCGAGCTCGGCCGGCAGAACACCGTGCAAGGCCGCGCGCGGGCGCTGGTGGTCAACGCGGGCAATTCCAACGCCTTCACCGGCTACCGCGGGCGCGAGGCGGTCGAGGCGATCATGGCGCAGGTCTCCGCGCATCTCGGCTGCGCGCCCGAACAGGTGTTCGTTTCCTCCACCGGCGTGATCGGCGTGCCGCTGCCCAAGGACAAGGCCCGCGCCGGGATCGAGGCCGCGCTGCTCGCGCAGCCCTGTTCGTGGGAAGAGGCTGCGAACACCATCGGCACCACCGACACATTCGCCAAGGGCGCGACCGCCACCGCGATGGTCGGCGGGGTCAAGGTCACACTCAGCGCCATCATCAAGGGCAGCGGCATGATCGCGCCGGATATGGCGACCATGCTGGGCTATGTCTTCACCGATGCGGCGGTCGATCCCGCGTTCCTGCAAACCTGCCTGTCTGACGCCAACCAGCGCACCTTCTCGTGCATCACGGTGGATAGCGACACCTCCACCAGCGACACCGTGCTGGCGTTCGCCACGGGCGCTGCGGGCAACGCGCCGCTGGTTTCGGCAGAGAGCCCCGGTGCCGATGCCTTTGCCGCCGCGCTCCACGATGTCTGCCGCCAGCTCGCGCATCTCGTCGTGCGCGATGGCGAAGGCGCGCAGAAGTTCATCGCGGTGGCCGTATCAGGTGCGGTGAGCGACGAAAGCGCGCGCCGTATCGGCCTCGCCATCGCCAACTCGCCGCTGGTCAAGACCGCCATCGCGGGCGAGGACGCCAATTGGGGCCGTGTCGTCATGGCCGTCGGCAAGGCGGGCGAACCCGCCGACCGCGACCGGCTATCAATCGGTTTCGGCGGCACCTGGGCAGCGCGCGAGGGTCAGCCCCTGCCAGAGTACGACGAAGCGCCGGTGGCCGCGCATCTCAAGGGCCAGGAGATCAGCATCGAGGTCGATCTCGGGCTCGGCGACGGCTGCGCGACGGTGTGGACCTGCGACCTGACCCATGGCTACATCGCCATCAACGCGGACTACCGGTCGTGAGTGATGCACTAGACACAGCGGTCGCCGCGCTGCTCCGCCGCGTTTCCGCATCGGTCATCATGCCGCGCTACCAGACACTCGCCGCGCATGAAGTGATCGACAAGGCAATCAACGACATGGTGACGATTGCCGACACCGAGGCCGAAGCC
>CANCET010000023.1 GCA_947375105.1 Sphingomonadaceae bacterium | reverse complement strand
CGATCCCGCCTGCGGCACCACCAGACCGCCAAGCGAGAATGGCTTCGCCTCGGCGCGCAACCGGACGCCGCGCACGTCTTCAATCGGCCACGAAGCCATGAACAACCCGCTCGCCGTCCAAAACAGCAGCGGCACGCCTGCCAGCCAGCCCAGCCACACATGCCAGCGGGAAAGGCGGCGCATCGTCAGATGTGAATCGGCTTGCCGCCAATCCCCATTGCCGCTTCCTTCAGCGCTTCGGCATGGGTCGGATGCGCGTGGCTGGTATAGGCGATGTCCTCGGCCGTCGCGCCAAACTCCAGCGCCAGCGCGGCTTCTGCGATCATCGATCCCGCAACCGAGGCGATGCACCACACGCCGAGCACGCGCTCGGTCTTGGCATCCGCGATCACCTTCACGAAGCCGTCTGGCTCATGGTTGGTCTTGGCGCGGCTGTTCGCCAGCATCGGGAACTTGGAGACCTTCACTTCGCCCTTCTCGCGCGCCGCTTCCTCGGTCAGGCCCACGCCGGCGATCTCGGGGAAGGTATAGACCACGCCCGGGATCACGTTGTGGTTCACGATGCCCGTCTGCCCGGCGATGAATTCCGCCACCGCGACGCCCTCGTCCTCGGCCTTGTGCGCCAGCATCGGCCCCGGGATGACGTCGCCGATGGCCCAGACACCCGGCACCGAAGTGCGGAAATCGTGCCCGGTCTCGATCTGCCCGCGCTTGTTCAGCTCAAGGCCGATCTTCTCCAGCCCCAGCCCATCGACAAACGGACGGCGCCCGATGGCCACCAGCACGCAGTCCGCGCTCAGCGTTTCCACCGTGCCGCCCGCCGAAGGTTCCAGCGTCAGCGTCGCAGTCTTGCCCTTCACGGCCACGCCGGTCACCTTGGTGGAGAGCCTGATTTCCATGCCCTGCTTCTTGAAGATCTTCGCGGCTTCCTTGCGCACGTCGCCGTCCATGCCGGGCAGCAACTGGTCGAGGAACTCCACCACCGTCACCTTGGCCCCGAGCCGGCGCCAGACCGAACCAAGCTCCAGCCCGATCACGCCGCCGCCGATCACCACGAGATGCTCCGGCACGCGCTCCAGCGCCAGCGCGCCGGTCGAATCGACCACCACGCCCGCGTCATTGTCCACCGTCACCCCCGGCAGCGGCGTCACGCTCGAACCCGTTGCGATCACCACGTCGCGTGCGGTCACGGTCTCGCCGTTCACCGAAACGGTGTGCGCATCCACGAACGAGGCATAGCCCTTGAGCCAGGTCACCTTGTTCTTCTTGAACAGGAACTCGATCCCGCCGGTCAGCTGCTTCACTGAATCCAGCTTCTGTTGCTGCATCGCCGCCAGATCGAGCGTTACCGGCCCGGTCTTGATACCATACTTCGCAAACGTCCCGTCCACCGCTTCGGCAAACTTCTCCGACCCATGCAACAAGGCCTTGGAAGGGATGCATCCCACGTTGAGGCAGGTTCCGCCAAGCGTCTCGCGCCCATCGGCGCAGGCCACCTTCAGCCCCAGCTGCGCCGCCCGGATCGCCGCAACATAGCCGCCCGGGCCAGCACCGATGATGAGGACGTCGTATTGGTAATCAGCCATGTCGAGGCTCTTTCCTTGGTCTTCCACCAACCCTCGTCATTCCCGCGAAGGCGGGAATCCAGGGGCGGCGTAGAACTGGATTCCCGCTTTCGCGGGAATGACGAAAGTCTTGTAACAGATCACATATCGATCAGCAGCCGCGTCGGATCCTCGATCGCTTCCTTGATCGTCTTGAGCGCCGTCACCGCCTCGCGCCCGTCGATGATGCGGTGGTCATAGCTCAGCGCGATGTACATCATCGGCCGCACCACGATCTCGCCATTTCGCACGACCGGGCGGTCCTCGATCCGGTGAAGCCCGAGCACGGCCGATTGCGGCGGGTTGATGATCGGGGTGGACATCAGCCCGCCGAACACGCCGCCGTTGGAGATCGTGAACGTGCCGCCCGCCATGTCCGCCATGGTCAGCGTGCCGTCGCGCGCGCGTCTGCCGTATTCGGCGATGGCCTTCTCGATCCCGGCAAAGCTCATCTTGTCGACATCGCGCACCACCGGCACGACGAGGCCGTTGGGCGCGGACACGGCAACAGAGATATCGACGTAGTCGAAGTAGACGATCTCATCACCCTGCATCTGCGCGTTGACCGAAGGAATGTCCTTCAGCGCCAGCACCGATGCCTTGGCGAAGAAGCTCATCAGCCCCAGCTTCACGCCGTGCTTCTTCTCGAACACGTCCTTGTACTTCGCGCGCGCTTCCATCACCGCGCTCATGTCCACGTCATTGAACGTGGTGAGCATCGCCGCAGTTTCCTGTGCCTGCTTCAGCCGCTTGGCGATGGTCTGGCGCAGGCGGGTCATCTTGACCCGCTCCTCGTTGCGCCCGCCCGACGACACTGCCGCCACAGGAGCCGGGGCAGGGGCCGGAGCCGCCACCACCGGTGCCGGCGCAGCCTGCTTGGCGACCGCCGCCGCCAGCACGTCTTCCTTGGTCAGGCGGCCATCCTTGCCGGTGCCCTTCACTGTTGCCGGATCGATCCCATGCTCCAGCACCGCGCGGCGCACAGCCGGTGAAAGCGCTGCCGCATCGTCCGCCACTGCCGCAGCAGCAGGCGCAGCCGCCGCCGGGGCAGGCGCGGGCGCAGTCGCCACGCCGCTCGTCTCGATCAGGCCCAACAGCGCGCCCACCGCCACGGTATCACCCTCGGCGGCCACATGCGCGCCCATGATCCCTGCGACGGGCGAGGGCACCTCGACCGCAACCTTGTCGGTCTCGAGGCTCGCGATCGGTTCATCCACCGCCACCGCTTCGCCGGGCTGCTTGAGCCATTGGCCGACGGTCGCCTCGCTGACGCTTTCGCCGAGAACCGGAACTTTCACTTCAATCGACATGTCGAAATCTCTCACAGAAAAGGGGTTCAGGCCTTCTTCTTGGTCCGGCGCAGTTCGCCGCGCACCGAAAGCGAAAGCGCATTGCTCACCAGTGCCGCCTGTTCGGCGGCATGGCGCTTGGCAAGGCCCGTAGCAGGCGATGCCGCTGCGCTGCGCCCGGCGTAGCGCGCGCGGCTGACCGTGCTACCCGAAGCCTTGAGCGCATCCTCGATCAGCGGCTCCACGAAGAACCACGCGCCGTTGTTCTTCGGCTCTTCCTGACACCACACGACCTCTTCGAGGTTCGCCATGCGCGAGAGCCTCAAAGCGAGCGGCTCGCCCGGGAAGGGATAGAGCTGCTCCAAGCGGATGATCTGCGTATCGGTGATTCCCGCCGCGTCGCGCGCCTCGATCAGATCGTAGGCCACCTTGCCGCTGCACAGCACCACACGCTTGGTCTCCGCGTCCGACGCCGGATTGAGGTCGGAAAGGATGCGCATGAAGTGCCCCTCGCCAACGAAATCAGAAGCCTTCGATTTGGCCAGCGGATGGCGCAGCAGGCTCTTGGGCGTCATGATGATCAGCGGCTTGCGGAACGGCCGCTGCATCTGCCGGCGCAGCACGTGGAAGTAGTTCGCCGGGCTGGTGATGTTGCAGACCTGGATATTGTCCTCGGCGCAGAGCTGGAGATAACGCTCCAGCCGTGCGGAGGAATGCTCCGGTCCCTGGCCTTCATAGCCATGCGGCAGCAGCATAACGAGGCCGTTGGCCCGCAGCCACTTGGCTTCGGAGGCCGCGATATACTGGTCGATCACGATCTGCGCGCCGTTGGCAAAATCGCCGAACTGCGCTTCCCACAGCACCAGCGTCTTCGGGTCGGCGCTGGCATAGCCATATTCGAAGCCCAGCACGCCGTATTCCGAAAGCGGGCTGTCATGCACTTCGAACTTGCCGTGGGGCAGCGTGGTCAGCGGCACGTATTTGCGCTCGTCGGTCTGGTCGACCCACACCGCATGGCGCTGGCTGAACGTGCCGCGGCCTGAATCCTGGCCCGAAAGGCGCACGTTGAAGCCCTCGGTCAAGAGGCTGCCAAACGCCAGCGCCTCGCCGGTCGCCCAGTCGAAGCCTTCGCCCTCGCTGAACATCGCCCGCTTGGCCTCGATCACGCGGCCCAGCGTCTTGTGGATGGTCAGGTCCTCCGGCACCGTGGTCAGCGTCCGGCCCAGCGCGTCAAACCGCTTCTGGTCGATGCCGGTTGCCACGTTGCGCCGCGCGGTTTCCGGATCGGCCGGCTTGTTCAGCCCGCTCCAGCGCCCACCAAACCAGTCGGCGTGGTTCGCCTTGTAGCTCTTGGATGCCTCGAATTCGGTTTCCAGCGTCGCAACGAAACGGTCCTCGGTCTCGCCCTTCCACGCCTTGTCGATCACCCCCTGATCGATCAGGCGGCGTGCATAGACTTCGGAGACCGCCGGATGCTGCTTGATCCGCGCATACATGAGCGGCTGGGTGAAGCTGGGCTCGTCGCCCTCGTTGTGGCCGAAGCGGCGATAGCACCACATGTCCACCACCACGTCGCGGCCGAACTTCTGGCGGTAGTCGATCGCCAGTTTGCACGCGAAAGTCACGGCTTCCGGATCATCGCCGTTCACATGGATGATCGGCGCCTGCACGCCCTTGGCCACGTCCGAGGGGTAGGGTGAGCCGCGCGAGAACTGCGGGCTGGTGGTGAAGCCGATCTGGTTGTTGATGATGAAGTGCAGGCACCCGCCGGTGTTGTAGCCCTTCACGCCGGAGAATCCGAGGCACTCCCACACGATGCCCTGGCCTGCAAAGGCGGCATCGCCATGGATCAGGATCGGCAGCACCTGCTTGTGCTTGCCCTTGCCGATGTCCTCGCGGAACACCTGCTGCGCGCGCGCCTTGCCCAGCACCACCGGATCCACCGTTTCGAGATGGCTCGGGTTGGGCTGCAGGCTCATGTGCACCTTGATCCCGTCGAACTCGCGGTCCGTGCTGGTGCCAAGGTGATACTTCACGTCGCCCGAACCGCCCACGTCCTCGGGGTTCGCGCTGCCGCCGGAAAACTCGTGGAAGATCACGCGGTAGGGCTTGGCCAGCACGTTCGCCAGCACGTTCAAGCGGCCGCGGTGCGCCATGCCGTAGATGATCTCGCGCACGCCCAGCTGGCCACCATACTTGATGACCGCTTCCAGCGCCGGGATCATCGATTCGCCGCCATCCAGCCCGAAGCGCTTGGTGCCGACGTACTTCTTGCCGAGGAACTTTTCGTACTGCTCGCCGCGCACAACCGCGGCAAGGATCGCCTTCTTGCCGTTGGGCGTGAAGTCGATGGACTTGTCGCCGCCCTCGATGCGGTCCTGCAGAAACTTGCGCTCCTCCACGTCCGCGATGTGCATGTATTCAAGGCCGACCTTGCCGCAGTAGTTGCGCTGCAACACCGCCACGATCTCGCGCGGGGTGGCCCACGGCATGCCGAGCACGCCGCCGACGAATACCTTCTTGTCGAGGTCAGGCCCGGCAAAGCCGTGATATTCGGGCGTAATGTCTGCCGGCAATTCCTGACGTGCGAGGCCGAGGGGATCGAGGTCCGCCGCCAGATGCCCGCGCACGCGGTAGGTGCGCACCAGCATCATCGCGCGGATCGAGGCGCCTGCCGCTGCTTCCAGCGCGGCTTCGTCCAGCGGCGCGCCAGCGGCCTTTGCCGCCTTGGCGATTTCCACCTTCAGCGCCATCGGATCGAGCGCACGGGTCAGATCATCACCTGCGCCCGGATCAGTTACAGGCCAGCGCGCCGAAGCCCATGAAGGCCCCGCTTGCGGACCCTCCTGCAAGGGATCCACTTCGAACGCGCGCTCTTCATAACCCATACGTCACTCCTGTCGCCCCGGGGAGGGTGGGGCTTCGGACAATTTGCTTTCCCGCAGGCGGCTTGCCCCGCCCGGAATGCTAACCATGCAAACCCGCACGACCGGTGGACTTAACCGTATCCGTGCAAAGGGAGCGCGCTCCCTGGGCTACGTAAAAGCACCTATATGAACGGGGCGCGAACCTTCCGGCCGCACCCCGCAGATCCTTACGCCAAGGACGGATCGATGCCCTTGCACGCCACCAGCAGTTCCTTCACCGCATCGACCGACACCTGCAGGCCGGCCTTGTCGGCATCGTCGAGAGCGATCTCGACGATCTTTTCCACGCCGCCAGCGCCGATCATCACCGGCACGCCTACATAGAGCCCGTCAACGCCATACTGCCCTTCGACATAGGCGGCGCAGGGCAGGATGCGCTTCTGGTCGCTGAGGTAGGCTTCGGCCATCGCGATGCCCGAAGTGGCGGGCGCATAGAACGCCGAACCAGTCTTGAGCAGCGCGACGATCTCGCCGCCGCCGCTGCGGGTGCGCTGCACGATCGCGTCGATGCGCTCCTGCGTCGAAAGGCCCATCTTGACGAGGTCGGGCACAGGGATGCCGTTCACAGTCGAATAGCGCGTCACGGGCACCATCGTATCGCCGTGGCCGCCGAGCACGAAGGTGTTCACGTCCTTGACCGAAACCTGGAATTCGTCGGCGATGAAGTGGCTGAAACGCGCCGAATCCAGCACGCCGGCCATGCCGACGACCATGTGGTGCGGCAGGCCCGAAAATTCGCGCAGCGCCCACACCATCGCGTCGAGCGGGTTGGTGATGCAGATCACGAACGCGTTCGGCGCGTTGTTCTTGATGCCCTCGCCAACGGCCTTCATCACCTTGAGGTTGATGCCGAGCAGGTCGTCACGGCTCATGCCGGGCTTGCGCGCAACGCCAGCGGTCACGATGATAACATCGGCCCCAGCGATATCGGCATAATCGTTGGTGCCGGTGATCTTCGCGTCAAAACCCTCGACCGGGCCGCACTGCGAAAGATCCAGCGCCTTGCCCTGGGGCACGCCCTCGACCACGTCGAAGAGCACGATGTCGCCCAGTTCCTTCTGCGCCGCGAGGTGGGCCAGTGTGCCCCCGATATTGCCAGCGCCGATCAGGGCGATTTTCTTGCGAGCCATGGCGTTCTCGATCCTTTCCCGGATTTGCGGGACGTACGGTCGTCAACATGGCGGCCATGAAAGGTCGCCAGAAAGAACCCTCCGCGTCCCGCATGACCGGAAGGATTCCAGACGGATATGCACCGCCTAGGCCCGCCTTCTGGTGAATGCAAGGCGCAAAAACCCGCATCCTGCGGGTTTTTGCGATAACAGTTCGCAATAGCAATAATGCCGAAAAGCGGCCTCAGCCTTGCGAGGTTGCCCGCGCTGCAAACGCGCGTTCTGCGGTTCTGGCCATCGGCCCGTCGAGCGTGGCACAGACCGCGATCCACCACGCTGCGCCCGCCGCATCGCTGCCTGCCGCAGCGATTTCCGCCGCCTCGCACGCGCGCTTCGCTGCCGAAAGCCCATGCGCGGCAAACAGCCGCAGCGCGGCGGCCAGCAGCGCGTCTTCATGTGCGTCGTGATCGTTGGCCCCAGCCTTGCGTCCGGCCAGCGCCGCCCCGTTGTCATTGGCCGCACGCGGCGTGCGCTTCGTGGTCCGGCGCGTCAGGCCCCAATTGAGGCAAGGCGAGATGATCCCATAGCGAGGGGCAAAATGCAGCATGGGGTTCTCCATGATTGGTCGGATGAACTCTGTCTACCAAGCGCCAATGAACAGCGCGTTGGCCCATAGGGTAAACCGCGCAATAACCCTGAGTATGCAGAAACAACTATTTGAAAAACAAGGTGTAGTTCGCGATTCCAAGGGGCGCTGCAGCACAGATCCCTGACGGCTTCAGGCCGAATCGGATCTAATTCAGCCGCCCGGCTGAGCAATCCACTTGCCCGCGTTTTCATAGGCTGGATTGACAGCCGAGCCCCCCGGCAAAGCCCCTGCGCGATAGAGGGCCTCGCCCCCGCGGGCTTCCACCGCAGGTGCAAACTTCGGCGCGGCGCTGCGCTGCTCGCCATAGCTCGGCAGCGGCGTCTGGCCAAACGAGGCCGCGTTGCGCCCCGACACGCCGGGCGCCGCCTGCGCCGCTTTCAGTGCGTCGATCCGCCCCTGCTCGAAGGCCTTCTCCAGCTGGATCGGGTCCGCGACATCCGCTGCTGCCGGAGTCCACGTACGCGGATGCGGCGCTGCCATCGGCTCGGCGCCGGCATAGACCGCAGTGAACGCCGCCGGCCGCCCCGCAGCGCCGCTCCAGCGATAGAAGCGGTGTGCCCCGATCGTGCCGATGAAGGCCAGGCTGTCCGCCCAATAGGGATGTACCGCCGATGTGTGATAATGCGTCGCCAGCCCTACCGGCGCATAGACGTAGCCAGCCAGCGCATCCGCCGCCACGCGCCGCGCCCGATCCCAGAACACCGCCATCGGTCGGCGCGCCATCGAACCGTCGCAAGCAAAACTGAATTGGCAGCCCGTTCGCTCCGAGCCTTGATAGACTACGCCGCACACCGTGTTGGGCCACGCCGGATGCGCCACGCGGTTCAGCACCACTTGCGCCACCGCGCGCTGCCCCGCATCGGGCTCGCTCGCTGCTTCGTAGTAGATCGCCGCCGTCAGACACTGTAACGCGCGCCCTTGATCGAGGCTCGTCCCCCGCGCCACGATCGGCCGTGCCGCAGGGCCAGTCCCGGTGATGGGAACAGCATCATCCCCGTGGATTTGCGCCAGCTGCGCATCCCACGCCGATCGCGCGGCATCCGGCGCCACCATCCCCGTATCGTCGCTCGCCAGATAATAGAACGCCGAGCCCGGAAAGCTCTCTCCCGGCCGCTCGAACGGCTGAAGGCCATCGCGCGCCTGTGCACTCGGCACACCCGGCGCCATCCATCCCGGCCCCGCGAGCCACAAGGCCGACCCCAGCACGGCTACGCCGAGCATCGTCGCGAGGCGCGAGACCTTTCCTTCGCGCTTCCAGATTGGGTTGGGCGAAGGTGTTTCGCGCGCTATCGTGGCAGCGGTGATCTGCCGCTCGACCGCGGGCACCACCACCCGCCGAGGTCCCGTCGCCTCGGGCGGCAGCTTCATCGGCCGGTAGTCAATGATCAGCGGCATAGGGCAGCGGGACTCACATGACGGCAAAGGAGCGCTAGAGCCTGTCCCCGCGCCCCGCACCCCGCCATTTCATCCCGTCCCGCTAAGGCACACCCCCCTGCCATCGGGTTAACGCCAGATCTGCCACGCTTCCTTCTTCCCCTCTTCATTTTTGCGCAGCACAAATGGGGAGGTGGTTCGCGAAGCGAGACGGAGGGGGGCTTCTTCTTCTTGCCCCAAAGTGCAGTCCCCGCTACGTAACCCCCGACGCCACCGGTGCCCGCGAGAGCGGGCTAAGAGGGAATTCGGACAAATCTTCAAGGATTTGACCCCGAAGCTGCCCCCGCAACTGTGCCCGGATAGCGCTCTGTCCATCATGCCACTGGCCGGAAACGGTTGGGAAGGCGGGCAGGGAGCACTGACCCGGGCGAGCCAGGAAACCTGCCGGTGTGTGGTCGTTCCGCGGCCGGGCGGGGTGTACCGGGCGTATGCGTGACAGTGCGTGCCATTTGGCCCCGCGCACTCTCCCGCCATGGACGGCAACGTCCATGGGCCGGGAGGAAAACCGAATGAAAAATCTGTATCTTGCCGCCGTGGCTTCGTGTGCTCTGGCAACGCCTGCGATTGCGCAAGCGCAGGACTCCGTCCTGATCTCCGATACGATCCGCCCCGAAACCATCACCGTCATCGCCACCGGCAGCCCCCGGCCTATCGACCAGACCGGCCAGCCGATCACCGTCCTCACCGCCGCCGATCTCGCCCGCCTCCAAGGCCCGGACATCACCCGCGCGCTCGAACAGGTCCCCGGCCTCACGCTCAGCCGCAACGGCGGCCCCGGCGCGTTCACCGGCGTCCGCCTGCGCGGCTCGGATAGCGAACAAGTCCTCGTCCTCATTGACGGCGTCCGCGTCGAAGACGTCGCCGCCCCCGGCGCCGGCTTTGATTTCGGCACGATCACCACCGGCGGCATCGAGCGGATCGACGTCCTGCGCGGCTCCAACTCGGTCGTCTGGGGCAGCGCCGCAATCGGCGGCGTGATCGCCGTCCAGACCCGCGAATTGAACGGCCTCGAAGCCAGCGCCGAAGGCGGCAGCCGCGGCTCCTTCGCCGGAGATGCCGCCGCCGGCCTCGCCAAGGGCAGCTACGCCCTCTCGCTCAACGGTGGCTACGCCACCACCGATGGTGTCAGCGCCGCCGCCGTGGGCACCGAGGCCGACGGCGCGCGCCAGTGGCACCTCGGCGGCAAGGCCCGCCTCGATCTGCTTCCCGGCCTCTCGCTCGTGGCCACCGCACGCTACGCCGATACCCGCACCGAAATCGATGGCTATCCCGCGCCGAACTACACTTTCGCCGATACCCCGGAATACCAGATCACCCGCCAGCTCTCCGGCCGCGCGGGTCTGCGCTATCAAGGCACTTCGCTCACCCTGAACACTGGCTTCGCGCTGTCGGACACCAAGCGCGACTACTACGACCCCACGGTCGGCACCGCGCCCAGCTATGGCTACCGCGGCCGCAGCGAACGCGCCGATCTCACCGGCCGCGCCGCGCTCCCCGCCCAGTTTGCGCTCGATTTCGGCGCGGACAGCGAATGGACGCGCTATTCCGGCACTTTCGATGCCCAGCAGCGCGCCCGCCAGACCAGCGGCCACGCCATGCTCGGCTTGTACACGCGGAACATCTCGCTTGCCGCCGGCCTGCGCTATGATGATCACAGCCGCTTCGGCAACGCGACGACCTTCGGCGCCAACGGCACCGTCCGGCTCACCGATGCCCTGCGCCTGCGCGCCAGCTACGGTGAGGGCTTCAAGGCCCCCACGCTGTTCCAGCTGCTTTCGGATTATGGCAACGCCGCGCTCCGGCCCGAACGCAGCCGCAGCTATGACGCTGGCCTCGAGTTTCGCAGCGGTCCGGTCACCGCCGCGCTCACCGTCTATCGCCGCGATAGCCGGGGCCTCATCGCCTACGTTTCGTGCTTTGCGCAGACCACCGGTATCTGCGCCAATCGCCCATTCGGCACGTACGACAATATCGGCAAGGCCCGCGCCGAAGGTGCCGAAGCCGAACTCACGCTGAAGCCCGTCAGCACCTTCACTCTGCGTTCGATCTACACGTACACCCGCGCGCGCAATCTTACCCCGGGCAGCGCCCAGTTCGGCAACGAGCTCGCGCGCCGACCGCGCCACGCACTCACTCTGAGCGGTGATTGGGAAACACCGCTGGCCGGTCTCGCCATCGGGGCCGACCTGCGCCTGGTCAGCCGGAGCTTCGACGACGCGGCCAACACCGTGCGCCTTGAAGGTGGGCCTACCACCACCTTCCGCGCCAGCTTGCCGGTGCACGAGAGGATCACGCTTTTTGCCCGCCTCGAAAACGCCTTCGACAGCCGCCGGCCCACTGCCGCAGGCTACAGCGCTCTCGGCCGGGGCGCGTTTGCCGGCCTGAGAGTGCGCTACTGATGCGGTCGAGTGCGTCCCGTTCCTCCTCGGGCTTGCTTGGGGAGGGAGACCGCCCGCGCAGCGGGTGGTGGAGGGGCATTGCCCTTGCCGCACTCATCCCGCTTATCGCGTGCACCCGGCAGCCCCCGCACGAGACGACGCATTCTCTCCCCACCATCGTCAGCCTCAATCCCTGCGCCGACGCGATCCTCGCCGAAGTCGCGTCGCCTGGCCAGATCCTCGCTCTCTCGCACTACAGCGCCGATCCGCGCGCCACGTCGATGGACCCGGCCAAGGCCCGCCACTATGCCGCCACGCGCGGCACGCTGGAGGAAGTTCTAGCTTTCCACCCTGACGTTGTGGTGGACAGCACTTTCGTGCCCCCCGCCACCGCCGCCGCGTATCAGCGCCTCGGCCTCCGCCTCGAAACACTCGGCATCGCCAGCACGGTGGAGGAAAGCCGGGCGCAGATCCGTCAACTCGCCGCGCTGGCAGGCAACCCGGCCAAGGGCGAGGTGCTGATCCGGCGCATCGAAACGGCCCTCGCACAGGCCGCGCCGCCCCCCGGCACGCCGATGCTCCCTGCACTGGTGTGGGAACCCGGCGGCATCGTCCCGGGTGACAGCACCCTCATCGCCGATCTCCTGCGCCGCACCGGCTTCGCCAATTTCGCCGCCGCGCGCGGGCTGGGGCAGGCCGATCAGCTTCCGCTCGAACGTGTCCTTGCCGATCCCCCGCGCGTAATCCTTGTTGCCGGGTCGGACCGCGCGCTCAGCCACCCCGCGCTCGCGCATCTCACCGGCACCAGCCGGGCTCCTCTCGATCCTCGCCTGCTCTACTGTGCCGGCCCCACGATCATCCCCGCCGCCCGGCGCCTCGCGCAAGTGCGCCGCGGCCTGACATGAGCCGCCCCGTCCTCTTCCTGCTCGCCGCGCTTGCGCTCGCCATGCCGCTCAGCCTGCTTGCCGGGCAAGTCTGGCTCAGCCCGTTCGCGCCGCACGGTCCCAACGCCTTCATCATTCTTGCCGAGTTGCGCGCGCCCCGCGCCGCGCTCGCGCTTGTCATCGGCGCCGGCCTTGGCGGGGCAGGGGCCGCCATGCAGGGCTACTTGCGCAATCCGCTCGCCGACCCCGGCCTGTTCGGCGTCGCTCCCAGCGCTGCGTTCGGCGCGGTGCTTGCGCTCGCGCTCGGCCTCGGTGCGCTGCTTCCCATCGCTGCGCTGGCCGGAGCCGCCGCCGCCATGGCCGCGCTCGGCCTCATCGCCGGCGGCGCGTCGGGCGCCAACAGCACCACGCTCTTTGCGCTCGCTGGCCTCATGCTGGCGAGCCTCACTGGCGCGCTCACCAGCCTCGTCATCAGTCTCGCGCCCAATCCCTTCGCGCTCAGTGAAATCGTCACCTGGCTCATGGGCAGCCTCGAAAGCCGTTCATGGCACGATGTCGTGCTCGCGGCCCCGCCGATCGTGCTCGGCCTCCTGCTCCTGCTGCGCGCGGGCCCCGCGCTCGATGCGCTTACGCTTGGTGAGGAAACCGCCCGCTCGCTCGGCGTCGATCCCGCGCGGCTGTTGTGGCTCATGGTTCTCGGCACCGGCCTAGTGGTGGGGGCAGGCGTGGCGGCGGCGGGCATCATCGGCTTCGTTGGCCTCGTCGTGCCGCACCTGCTGCGGCCCTTCACCGATCAGCGCCCGTCCAGCCTCCTCGTGCCCAGCGCGCTGGGCGGCGCGCTGCTGCTGCTGCTAGCCGATTGCCTCTGCCGCCTGCTGCCCCTCGCGGGCGGTGAACTGCGCATCGGCATCGCGCTCAGCCTGATCGGTGCGCCGTTCTTCCTCCGCCTCCTGCTGCGCTTCAGGAGCGAACTCGCATGAACCTCGGCGCCCAAAACCTGATCGCACAGAACCTCACCGTGCCCGGCCGCCTGACCGGCATCTCCGCCACGCTTTCCCCCGGCGAACTCACGGCGATCTGCGGTCCCAACGGCGCCGGCAAGACCACGCTCTTGCGCGCGCTCGCCGGGCTCGAGCCGCCGTCCGGTTCCGGCGCCGTCGAACTGGACGGCCAGCCCGTCGCATCGCTCCCGCCGCGTACCCGCGCACGGACGATCGGCTATCTGCCCCAGCACGCCAGTCCGGCGTGGAACCTCACCGCAGAGGCGCTCGTCCGCCTTGGCCGCTTGCCGCACCGCACCAGCCGCGCGGAGGATGACAGCGCCGTCCATGCCGCTCTCGCCGCGCTCGGTGCCGCGCATCTTGCCCCGCGCGGCATCCACACGCTCTCGGGCGGCGAACGCGCGCGCGTCCTGCTCGCCCGCGTTCTCGCTGGTAACCCGCGCTGGATCCTGGCGGACGAACCCCTCGCCAGCCTCGATCTCGCTCACGCCGCGGCGCTCCTCGCGCATTTTCGCGCGGTTGCCGATCAGGGCACGGGCGTGGTCCTCGTCGTCCACAGCCTTGCCCATGCCATGAACCATGCGCAGCGCGTCATCGTGCTCCACGATGGCCGCATAGCTGCCGATGGCCCGCCTGCGCAGGCCCTGTCCGAAGAAGTGATCGAGCACGTCTGGGGTGTCCGCGCCGCGTGGACCGGACCCGCCGGCGCCCGCGCGCTCTCGCTTTAGAACGGCCCGCTTCAGAAGCGGGAGGTTTCAGCCTGCCACCTGCTCCTGGGCCTGCTCCGGCGCGCGCGTCTCGCTCAGCGCCGCCGCAAAATCCCGCGCGAAATGTTCGGCAAAATGCGCCCGCTCGCCCGCTGCCATGTCAGGCCGGGCGGCATGTGCGCCGTCCCCCCGGCAAAACAGCCGATCCGCCGGCGGCCGGCGATGCGTTTCGGCTTCGTGGTTATCCGCGTCCATGGCCCAGCCATACACCCGTTGCCACCCGCTGGTCTTGTATTCTCTCGACATGCCGCATGATTAACCCATGGCCCCCGGTGCCGCTGTGCGCCGCCGCACAGCGCGCAGGGCCTCAGCGCAAACCGCCTCCAAACCGGCGCCATGTTGGATACATTGGGAAATGTTCGCGTTATGTTCCAAAAAAAGGAGGACGCCCCATGCGCGAATTTACCGGCAATCCCGCACCGCTGGAGGATGCAGATTTCGAACGCGCCGCCAAGGCTCTCGGCTGCGCCGTCGCCGCCATCCGCGCGGTGGGCGATGTCGAAAGTGGCGGCGGTTTCCTTGCTGATGGCCGCCCCAAGATCCTGTTTGAACGCCACGTCTTCAGCCGCCAGACCAGCAGGCACTTCGATGCCGCCCACCCTGATATCGCGAACCCCGTACCCGGCGGCTATCTCGGCGGTCCGGCGGAGTACGTGCGCCTTGCCCGCGCCATCGCCTGCGACCGCGCCGCCGCGCTTCGCTCGGCCAGTTGGGGCGCGTTCCAGATCATGGGCTTCAACCACAAGGCCGCTGGCTTCGATGATGTTGAAGCCTTCGTGCAGGCGATGGTCTCCGGCTCCGGCGCGCAGCTCGATGCCTTCGTGCGCTTCATCCAGTCTGCCGGGCTGGGCGATGCCATCGTCCGCCGCGATTGGCCCGGTTTCGCCCGCGGCTACAACGGCCCGGACTACGCCAGGAACCACTATGCCGCCCGCCTTGCCGCCGCCTTTGCTCGCCGCGACCAAGCCGTCCGGCCCGAGACTGCCCGATCCGAGACTGCCCGATCCGAGACTGCCCGTCCGGTGCTGCGCAGGGGAGATAAGGGGGCAGGTGTCAGAACCCTCCAGACCGCACTCGGCCTCCAGCCCGACGGCGATTTCGGACCCGGCACCAAGGCCGCAGTGGTCAGGGCGCAGAACCGGGCTGGCCTTCGTGCCGATGGTGTCGTCGGCCCGCAGACGTGGGACGCCATCCTTCCGTAACCGGCCCAGCGATGGCGAGCGCGCTTGCGAGCGCGGGGGCTAGGGCAGGGGAGGCCCTGCTCAGAGGATGAAGTGAGTGGCCGACAAATCGGGCAGGGGCAACGTGCCGGTCATCGGGCCCAGCTTGATGACCATGTCTGCCACGCCGTCGCCGTTGGTATCGCCTTCCACCCAGGTCACTTTCGAAAAGCCGCTTCCTTCGCTGGTCACGCGCAGCTGTCCGGCCATGCTGAACGCGGCTGAGCCAATGAACGTGAACGCCTGATTTCCTGCCACCTTGGTGTTGGCATCGATCAGCGAAAGGTCGATCTGATCCAGCTGCTGCGGCTGGAACGCGAAGATGGTATCGGCCGTCGCGCGCGTGGTGCCATATTCGCCCGGCGCGAATACGAAGGTATCTCGGCCATCGCCGCCATCCAGCTGATCGATGCCCGCTCCGCCGCGCAGCATGTCGTTGCCATCCCCGCCGTTCAGGGCGTCGGCGCCGGCGCCGCCAAACAGCTGGTCGTTCTCCCCCCAGCCCGAAAGAGTATCGTTGCCATAGCCGCCGACGAGAATGTCGTTGCCCGCTTCGCCCTGCAATTGGTCGTTGCCGCCATTGCCGTAGATCCGGTCGTTCCCGGCCCCGCCATAGACCCGGTCGGCCTGGTTGCTGCCATAGATCTTGTCGTCACCACCACCGGCGCTTATCCCGGTGAACACGGCATCGCCGATATCCGAAGCATCCTTGAAGCGGGCCGTCGCGCCCACTTGCAGCACATCGGCAAAGTCGGTCAGGATCAGGTAATTGTAGTTTTCCACGCTCGAAATTGTGGTCGAACCATAGATGCCGGAAGCAAACGTCACGCTCCCCCCGGTGAATGCGGCGGCGAGGTTCAGGTTGATCCCGCTCTTCATCAGACTGAGGTCGAGGCCCAGTGTGTCGCGCCCTGCGCCGCCGATCAGCGTATCGCCCGCGTCGCCAAACAGCTGGTCGTCGCCCGCGCCGCCATCGAGCACATCGTGGCCCTTGTCGTCGTTCGCTTGCGCGCTGTAGGCTGCGATCAGCAGGTCGTTGCCGTCGCCGCCGAGCAGGTGGTCGCCCTGGCCGCCGCCGACCAAGCGGTCATCGCCTGCACCGCCATCGAGCAAGTCTGCGCCATCCTGCCCACTAAGCCCGTCCGACCCGCCATTGCCATAGAGCTTGTCGTCGCCGCCTTGGCCATTGAAGCCGTCGCCGCCCTCACCGCCGTTTGCGGTATCGGCCAGGTTTGTCAGCCCGATCGTATACGTCGCAAAGTTGGTGAAGATGCCGTGCGCAATCGTGGCATCGCGGCCATTGATGGTCACGACCACGCCGCTGCTCGGCGTGCCAAGACCCATGTTGAGGTCGAGCACCGCATCAGTGCCGGTACCGGTGATGGTCAGTGTTCCGGGGCCGAACGCCAGACGCCCGTCGACATGGATCGTCCCGCCCGAAACAATCTTAAAGCTCTCAATGTTGCTGAACGTGGTCTTCAAAGTGCCTGCGGTAAATGTGCCGGATGTGCCGGAGGCATTGGTCGATTCAACACGCAGCGGCGTGCCGAACAGCGTGTTCGGATAATCGAACAGCAGCGTATCGATCCCCGCGCCGCCATCGACCGTGTCGGTGCCCTGAAGCGGCTGCAGGATATCATCCCCCGCCGTGCCCTTCAGCGTGTCGTTCCCGTCCGTGCCCTTGATCGTCGCCATCACTCGCTCACTCTTGCGCGTCCACCGCACATCTGCCGAGCCGTTCGGCGCCGGTCAAGGCCGGCCTCCGCAGCACTGCGAGACCATGACCGACGAGCTCTCCCGCGCCACGGGGCTGCCCATTGCAGGGCAAACGGCGACCCGGATGGTTGCCCGCGTGCTTGATTTGCCGGATGGCATGCACGGCTATCTGCTCGCCCAAGAGCGAATGCCGCAAGGAACTCGCCGCCGCCCTCGCGCACAGCACCCGTGCCCGACAGTTCAAAGCACGAAATCACCCGCCACCAAGTCATGCAGCCCGTCCAGCCGGATCACCAAGTCTGCCTTGCCGTCACCGTTTGTGTCTCCCTCCACATATGTGCTGCCCGAAAGCTGTACAAAATGGAGCTGGCCTGCCGCAGAAATGGCGGCGTTGCCGATGAACGCAAACGCTTGATCACCCGCCAGCGCCGTATTCGCATCGATCGCGGAGAGGTCGATCAGGTCTTTTTGCGTGTGGTTGAAATCAGTGATGCGATCGGCGCTTCTTTGCGTTGCGCCGGTCGATCCGGCGGTGAAGCCGAAGATATCGGCATCCGCCCCGCCGGTCAGCACGTCTTTGCCCAAATCGCCATAGAGCTTGTCGTGGCCCGCGCCCCCGTTCAGTGCGTCGTTGTCGGCTCCGCCGCGCAGATAATCGTTGCCCAACCCGCCAAAGAGGCGGTCATTGCCGCCTGCCCCGCGCAACAGGTTGGCGCCCTCATTGCCGATGATCGTGTTGGCCAGCGCATTTCCGGTGCCGCCGATGCTGCCCTTGCCTGCGCTGAGAGTCAGAACTTCGATCTGATCGGCCAGCTTCCAGGTGATTCCGGCTTGTACGGTATCAGCTCCGCCGCCTGCCATTTCGACCGTGCGGTCGCCGATATTGTCCACCAAGAAGGTGTCGTTGCCCGCGCCGCCGTTCATGTAGTCCGCGCCCGCGCCGCCATCGATCTTGTCGTTGCCCGCGCCGCCAAATGCGATATCCGCGCCGCCCTTGCCGGTGATCGTCTCCGCTGCCGCCGTGCCGAGCAGTGTGTTGACCCCGTCATCGCCCGCAAGCTGGCTGGCGCTGGATGGCTTCCACAGCGCCAGCGCCGAAAATTCGGTCGGGTGCTTGGGATCGTCCCAACTGTTGGTGAACTGGCGCACGAACATGTCGGTGTGCCCGTCCTCGTTGAAATCGCCGGGAACGAACGCATAATTGCCGTCGGGTGCATTGGCGAAGAGGAAGTCGGCAGGAAGCGCCACGAAATGCCCGGCCCCATCGTTGAGGTAGATCCGGTTCGGCCCGCCGGTTTGCAGGATCAGGTCGATCGCGCCATCGCCATTGATATCGGCCAGCTTCAGATAGCGGCCGGTGTTGCGCGGATCGGTTTCGAACGCGCTGATCCGCGCCGCTGTCCCGTCGCGAAACGTGCCGTCGCCCGCATTGATGAGAACCTGCAAGCCGCGGCTCTGCGGTGTATCGACCAGCAGGATCAGATCCTGCTTCCCGTCCCCGTTCAGATCGATGGGCTTGATATCCAGCGTCTCGGTCTGATCGGCGGGAAACAGGGCGGCGGGCAAGGCACTCTTGGCGGTCTGGACGAAATGCCCGGTGCCATCGTTGAACAGCAGCAACGATCCGGTCTGCGGCCGACCCAGAAATGCATTCTGCCGTCCCCACATGCCCAGCAGCAGATCGGGGTGGCCATCGCCATTGGCATCGAACAACAGGCTCGATGTGAACTGGTCCTGCCCCGTCTCGATATTCGTGGGCAGGCGGCTATCATCGCGGGTGAAATGGCCGGTGCCATCGTTGATCAGGAAATACGGCGTCGTATCACGCCCATTGGTGTCTTTGACCGGGCCGAGATTGTTGACGTAGATATCGACGAAGCCATCGCCGTTGATATCGGCGGCCGTGCTCCAGTGGGTATAATCGTTGAGGTCGGGCAGATTGGCGCTGGCGTTGATCACGCCGCCATGGCCATCGGAAAGCAGCAGAATATTGTGTGAGGCCTTGGGATTGGCGGTTTCCCACGCCACGCCGATGAAATAGTCCTTCACCCCGTCGCCATTGAAATCCGCCACCGAGGCACCCGATGCCGCATCCCCCAGCGGCACACCGCCCTTGATCAGCGTGTTCGTTGCATCGGTGAACCCGCCTTTGCCATCGCCCAGCAGAATGCGGATCGGCAGGCCCGGTTTGTCGAGCGGCGGGATATACGAATAGACTTGCACCACATCGAGGTGCCCGTCGCCATTGATATCAAACACCTGGATATCGTTGGAAAATCCGTTCCAGTAGTCCGGCTGGTTGGGATAGAGCGTGCTTCTATCAATGCCGAACTGTTCCAGCGACCAATAGATCGAAGTACCGGCTGGCGGCGTTATCGGTGGAACTATTGTCACGCAATTTCCTCTCGTGCTCAGAATTTCCTAAAACTTGCCCGGTGTCCATGCTGCTTAGCTCCGCTCCGGACCGCGCTTGCCCCCCGCGCCACCTTGCGCATCCCCGCGCCCCCACCCACGTGGGGAATTCATCCCGCGCGGCTCTTGCCGGAATCGAACAAATCTGGAACAGACTGCCTCCATGTCCCTCAACACAATCTCCATTCGCGGCGCGCGTGAGCACAATCTCAAGGGGATCGATATCGATCTTCCGCGCGATAGCCTGATCGTCATCACCGGCCTTTCGGGCTCCGGCAAATCCAGCCTCGCGTTCGATACGATCTATGCCGAAGGCCAGCGCCGCTATGTCGAGAGCCTGTCGGCCTATGCGCGCCAGTTTCTGGAGATGATGCAGAAGCCCGATGTCGAGCATATCGACGGGCTCTCACCTGCGATCTCGATCGAGCAGAAGACCACCAGCCGCAATCCGCGCTCCACCGTCGCCACTGTGACCGAGATCTACGACTACATGCGCCTGCTGTGGGCGCGCGTCGGCATTCCCTATTCGCCCGCCACGGGCCTGCCCATCGCGGCGCAGACGGTGACCCAGATGGTCGACCGCGTGCTGGCCCTGCCGGAAGGCACGCGCGCCTATCTGCTCGCCCCCGTCGTGCGCGGCCGCAAGGGGGAATACCGCAAGGAGCTCGCCGAATGGCAGCGCGCCGGCTACACCCGCGTGCGCATCAACGGCGAACTGCTCGCCATCGAAGACGCCCCCGCGCTCGACAAGAAGCTGAAGCACGACATCGAAGTCGTGGTCGATCGCATCGCGGTCAAGCAGAGCGATGAAGGCTTCCGCACGCGGCTGGCCGATAGCTTCGAGCAGGCGCTCAAGCTGGCGGACGGCACTGTCTATCTCGATCTGGCGGATACCACCGTCGCCGCCGTCGGCGGTGAACCCGCCCCCATCGAAGCGCCCGAGCCTGAGGCCAAGCCCAAAAAGGGCATGAAGAAAACCGGTCTCGCCGCAAACCGCATCGTCTTTTCGGAAAAGTTCGCTTGCCCCGTCAGCGGCTTTACCATCGAGAGCATCGAACCCCGCCTGTTCTCGTTCAACGCCCCGCAGGGCGCGTGCCCCGCATGCGATGGCCTAGGCGAAAAGTTACTGTTCGATCCGCAGCTCGTCGTCCCCAACGAAGCGCTCAGCCTCAAGCAAGGCGCGGTGGTGCCGTGGGCCAAGTCCAACCCGCCTTCGCCCTATTACATGCAGGTCCTCGCCAGCCTCGCCGGGCACTTCGGCTTCAGCCTCGAAACGCCGTGGGAGCAGCTCGCGCCCGAAGTCCGCATCGTCATCCTCTACGGCACCGCCGGCAAGGCGGTCCCGCTCACGTTCATCGATGGCCGCAAGAGCTACACGGTGCAAAAGGCCTTCGAAGGCGTGATCGGCAATCTCAATCGCCGCATGTTGCAAACCGAAAGCGCATGGATGCGCGAGGAGCTCGGCAAGTTCCAGACCGCGCAGCCGTGCGAGACCTGCAATGGCGCAAGGCTCAAGCCCGAGGCGCTGAGCGTCAAGGTCGCGATGGCCGACATCTCCAGCATCACCCACCTCTCCGTGGCCGCCGCGGTGGAATGGTTCGGCAAGCTCGATGCCCAGCTCACGTCGCAGCAGAGCCAGATCGCCAAGGCCATCCTCAAGGAAATCAACGAGCGCCTCGGCTTCCTCAACAACGTCGGCCTCGATTACCTCAACCTCGATCGCACCTCCGGCACGCTTTCCGGCGGCGAAAGCCAGCGCATCCGCCTCGCCAGCCAGATCGGCTCGGGCCTCTCCGGCGTGCTTTATGTGCTGGATGAACCGAGCATCGGCCTTCACCAGCGCGACAACGACCGCCTGCTCATCACACTCAAGCGCCTGCGCGATCTCGGCAACACCGTCATCGTGGTCGAGCATGACGAGGACGCGATCCGCACGGCTGACCATGTGGTCGATCTCGGCCCCGGCGCCGGTGTCCACGGCGGCGAGATCGTCGCCCAGGGCACGCTCGAGGATATCCTGAGCAATCCCGCCAGTCTTACCGGCCAATACCTCACCGGCGCCCGCCGCATCGAAGTGCCGAAGAAGCGCCGCAAGGGCAACGGCCTCAAGATCACCGTCGAAGGCGCCCGCGCGAACAATCTGCAGAACGTCACCGCCAGCATTCCGCTCGGCACGTTCACGTGCGTCACCGGCGTCTCCGGCTCGGGCAAATCCAGCTTCACGATCGACACGCTCCACGCCGTCGCCGCGCGCACGCTCAATGGCGCCCGCGTCATCGCCGGCGCGCATGACAAGGTCACCGGCCTCGAACACTGCGACAAGGTGATCGAGATCGACCAGTCCCCCATCGGCCGCACGCCCCGCTCCAACCCCGCGACCTACACCGGCAGCTTCACGCTGATCCGCGACTGGTTCGCCGGCCTCCCCGAAAGCGCTGCCCGCGGCTACAAGCCCGGCCGCTTCAGCTTCAACGTCAAGGGCGGCCGCTGCGAGAAGTGCCAGGGCGACGGCCTCATCAAGATCGAGATGCACTTCCTGCCCGACGTCTACGTCACCTGCGAGGAATGCGAAGGCCGCCGTTACAACCGCGAAACCCTCGAAGTGAAGTTCAAGGGTCACTCCATCGCCGATGTGCTGGACATGACGATCGAGGACGCCGAGGAGTTCTTCAAGGCCGTCCCGCCCATCCGCGACCGGATGCACATGCTCAACGAAGTCGGCCTCGGCTACGTCAAGGTCGGCCAGCAGGCCACCACGCTTTCAGGCGGCGAGGCGCAACGCGTCAAGCTCGCCAAGGAACTTGCCCGCCGGTCCACAGGGCAGACGCTCTACATTCTGGATGAGCCCACCACCGGCCTCCACTTCGAAGACGTGCGCAAGCTGCTCGAAGTCCTCCACCGCCTCGTCGATCAGGGCAACAGCGTCGTCGTCATCGAACACAACCTCGACGTGATCAAGACCGCGGACTGGCTGCTGGATCTGGGCCCCGAAGGCGGCGTCCGCGGCGGCGAGCTTGTGGCGGAAGGGACTCCCGAACACGTCGCGGCCAACCCTCGCAGCTTCACCGGCCACTACCTCAAACCGCTTCTCACCCGCTGACCGGTTTTCCCCCGGAACACGGGAAAAGCCCGCAAGCCCCGGCAGAGGGTGCCCGGCGCCCGGCTCAGAGCACGAAGTCGTCGGCGGTCAGCACGCCGTCCGTCGTGTGGACCAGAAACGATATCTGGTCGCCAAAGCCGCTTACGGAAAGCGACACGATGTAGTTGCCCTCGCCCTTGCCTGATTCCACGATCAGGCTGCCGGCCGGGGGCTTGTCCATATACGGTGCGCTCGTGCTGTCGATGAACGTGAAGGCCTGATCGCCGTCGATGGTGCTGTTCGCATCGATCAGGGTCAGGGCGATCTGGTCATGCTGTGCGTGGCTGAAGTCGGTGATCCGGTCCACATCGTTCCCGGCAATATCGTTCAGGCTGCGGAAGCGGAAGGTGTCGGCGCCTGTGCCGCCCGACATCGTATCGCTGCCGAGGCCGCCGACGATGAGGTCGTTGCCCGCGCCGCCGACGAGGACATCGTTGCCGCGTTCGCCGTAGAGCCGGTCATTTCCGCTGCCGCCGAACAGGTTGTCGAGGCCTTTTCCGCCCGCGAGCCGGTCCGCACCGGCATCGCCGATCAGCGTGTCGTTGCCCATCCCGCCCATCAGCAGGTCGCTCCCGGCAAAGCCGCGCAACGTGTCTTTGCTGTCGCTGCCGGTGATCTGGTCGTTGCCCGACCAGAACAGGGCGTTGAGCGCATCGCCGTCGCCGTCCGCAATCGCGTCGCGCACCGTCGTGGCGTCCACCGCAAAGCCCGAGCCGCCCGAGACCTGAGCGTCGTTCACAACGGTGGAGATTCCGGTGATCGTGCCGCTCCAAGGCGCGGACAGCCCGCCCGACGCTGTGAACGAGAAGGAGCTGAGCACATCGAAGTCATATGTCATGGCCGTCCCGCCCTCGCTCAGGATCGCACCTTCGGTTGCGCTGCGCATCAACGAAGTGAGCAATCCTGTATCGAACACGTTGGTATCGGTCTCACCCGCCGTGAAAGTGCTGAAGTAAGTCGCCATGATAATTGTGTTCCCTGCCAGTAACATCGTATCGTCTGGTGAGTTGAATTAAGACTGTCAACACAGCGGCACTCGGCGTCCCGCTTTGACGCGCCGCGCCACCCAAACCTTGCGCTGTCCGCATCTGCCTCGTCGTGCTGGTGTCATCAACGGGTCACTATGCTGCAACAAACGGCACCTAGGCCTGAACGCCAGATGAACAGTGCAAAGCCCCTGATGGACGAAGCTCCCTGCGGGCGAGAGGAAGGCCCTGCAAGCGCGATGTCACGCAAGGCATCCATCCTGTTGTACGAACCGAACCAGACCATCCTGAGAATGATGACGTTCAATCTCGAGATGGAAGGCTTCGTCGTGTTCGAAGCGGACGAACCCGCAGCCGTTGTACACCAGATCGCGGCGCAGGATCTCGATCTCGTGCTGCTGAACTGGACCGAGCCGGGCGACACATGCATCGAATTGTGCCGCACGGTGCGCCGCGCAGACGGGGTGCGATACCTGCCGATCATCGTCGTTTCCGCCGTGCGCGAGGAACGCGAACGGCTTGGCGCCTACGATGCCGGTGCCGATGATATCGTCATGAAGCCGTTCTCGCTGCCCGAATTGCTGGCTCGTATCCGCGCCATCCTGCGCCGCACCGCGCCTGCCATCAGCGGCCGCGTCATCCGCATTGCCGGGGTGGAGATGGACATCGACAACGGGCTGGTGAAGCGCGATGGCATTGAAGTCCGGCTCAGTCTGATCGAGTTCAAGATCCTGCGTTACCTTATGGAAAACGCGGGCAAAGTCAGGAGCCGCGAGCAGATCCGCAACGCTGTCTGGGGCCGCGACAGCCAGATCGAAATCCGTGCGATCGATGTGCGCATCACGCGCCTGCGCCGCCGGCTCAACGTCGAAGGCCGGTCCGACGTGATCCGGACCGTGCGCTCGGTCGGCTACGCGCTCGGCGATCAGCAGTTGCGCCGGCGCACCGAGTTGCGGCTGGACGGCGTCGAAGGCTGAGCGCGGACTACTGCGTGGTGAGGCGTCCCACCGTATCGCGATCCAGGGTACCGCTGGCAGAAATTCCGATGTTCGTTTGAAAGCTGCGGATCGCCTGGTCCAGCGCCTCGGGATTGTCTGCATCGGCCGCACTGGCGAGGAAATGGAGCGCCACCAGCCGATCGACAATCCGCTTCACCGTCGCGCTGTCGAGCGCACCCGATGCTGCGGGAAGCGCCGAGAGATCCGGACGCGGCGCGCCGGGGCTGTTGCTGTTGCGGTTGTCCGGCGCGGCCGGCGTGGCTTTGCTTGGCGGGGGAAGGTCCAGTGTGTCAGTCGGATCGTCCGGAAACCCGCCGGGATCGACCTCTGGCGCTGCGTCCTCGCCTTGCGGCTCCGCCTCGCCGTCCTGATCGCCCGCCGTCGCCGCAGCCGTCGCCGCAGCCGTCGCCATTGCGGGCGAGGTCGGGGTGGTCTGTGCGGCGGCGGGCCATTGCGCTGCTGACAACGCTCCGGCGCTGGCGAGTGCGAGGGCCAGGCAGCGCAGCACGAAGCGCGCACGTCGCTTCGGTCGGGGCAGCTCCGGCAAGCCGGTTTCGATCAAGTCTTGCCTCAACCGACTAGTTCTTGAACGTGCCCGAAGCGGTGATCGAGCCGGTGTTCTTGCCGTCGATGGTGTTGCCGTTGATCGAGTTCGCATCGCCAGTGATCGTGTTGTAGACGCAGTTGCCGCACGACGTGACCGAGCGGTACATCGAGGTCACGTCCTTGCCGATCGTCTGGATCTGGGCATTGTCGCCCTCGGTCTTGTGGAGCAGCGCCGAATTCAGCGCCTGAGCCGAGCTGCCGCCCGAACCCATCGTGCCCCAGGCGGACGTGGCGGGGCCAGCAAGGGCGGGAGTTGCTGATGCGCCGAGCATGACGGCAAGGGCGGCGAGGACAGTGGTGGTCTTGCGCAGGGTCATGATGTGGTCCTTCGTTTCAGGCGGGGGTCACTTGCCCGTGGTCTTGATCGAGATCGAATTGGAATAGCCGGTGGCAACGATGCTCTGGCTGATGTTGTTGCCGTTCAGCGAACTGCCGGTCACGCTGCCCCTGACCGAGACGGACCCGGTGTTGACGCCGCGCGAATTGGTGTTGCTGATCCCGGCACTATAGGTCCCGACAGTATTGCCATTGGCGTCGTAATTCTGGTCGTTGATGCCGTAGCTGGAATTGGCGCCCTGCGCCGAGAGCGAGCCGGCAGAATTGTTTGCACCGCCCGAGACGGTGGGGCTGATGACGGTGCCTTGCAGCGTCACGTCACCGGAATTGATGGCGTTGAGGTTGCTGTCGCCGGTCTGGTTGAAGTTCAGCTGTTGCGCGGCGGCAGGCTGGGTGCAGGCGAGCAGCAGGCCGGGCAGCAAGGCGAGCGGACTGCGCAGGAACCGAACCATCGATCTAACCTTTGCCATCGCGGCTTTTCCTTTCACCTTGGCGCAATCTGAACCAGCAGTGCTTCAAGCGGGAAAAGGAGGAGCCACCGACTCCTCCTTCCCCAAACGTGGATCGCGTGGGCCGTGCCTGCGCACACCGCCACCCGATCCGCAGGCCATCCGGCGCGATCAGTTGACCGGCAGGCTGACGTGCGAGACCGACTGCGAAGCCGAAGCGCCGACCGCAGCGGCCGAGATCGCGTTGTTGTAGCCACCTTCGATCGAAGGCGTCAGCATACCGGCGGTCGTCAGCACGTTGCCGGTGTTGGTCGAGGCGAGGGTGATGCCCTGCGCGGTCGTCGCGACGCCCGATGCCGAGGCAGCGTCGTACGAGGTGACCGAGAACGAAGCCGAGGCCGACGAACCGACGCTGGCGACGCTGATGGAGTTGTTCGAGCTGTTCGAACCGGCACCAGCGCCGATCGTTGCGCCGCCCGTGTCACCACCAAGATCTGTCCCGTTGCTGACAGCAGCCGAGTTGAACGAGGACGCCGAGATGAGATCGCCGAACGAGACCGTGCCATCGGTGATCGTGCCGCCGGCATCGCCGCTCGGCCCCTGGAAGAAGGTGTTCGAGACCGAAACCGAAGCCGAGCTGCCCACGGCGGCGGCGCTGATCGCGTTGCCGTTGCCGTCGTCGATCTTGGGGTTGTCGAACAGGGTGGCCGTGTTCGAGACGCCGGGCGTCGTGCCGGTGCCGGGCGCGTTGCTCGAAGTCACCGTCACAGCGCCGACTTCGACGTCATACGTGCCGAGTGACGACTTGTCGGCCTGGCTGGCCGAAATGCTGAACGAGGCCGACGAACCGACGCCGGCAACGCTGATCGAGTTGCCCTGACCACCCGCGATGTCGGAAGACAGAAGGCTGGTGCCCATGCCGACGGTGACGTCGGCAAGGTTGCCGCCAGCGTCGCCAATCGTCAGCGCGGTCGGGGCGCTCTCGCCGTCGCCCGACTGAACGGTGATCGCATCACCGGTGACGAACGAAGCGGTGTCGATCGTCGAACCGCCGGCAGCGCCGACCGATATCGAGGTCGAAGCCGAGGAACCAACGCCAGCGAACGAAACCGAGTTGCCCGAACCGCCCTGGATCACCGGACCAAGGTTCACGGTGTCGCTGTTATTGGCCACTGCACCGGTGTTGCCAGCCGTAATGGTCAGGCCGCCGGCGGTCGTCAGAACCGACGTGTCGCCGGTCGTGCCATCGTTCACGAAGGTGTTGAACGAGGACGACGCGCTGGCACCAACGGCAGCAGCCGAGATCGAGTTCTTGTAGCCGTCTGTGATGTTGGCCGAGTCGATGCCCGCAGCCGTCGTGCCGCCGGCGGTGTCAACGGTCACGGTGCCGGTGTTCTGTGCGGTAACGCCCACGGCATCCTGGATATCCCAGGTGTCAGCGACCTGCGCATGTGCAGCCGTCGAAAAAAGAAGCGAAGTCGCGCTAAGAAGCGCGATCTTGTTCAAGTTGATCTTGGTCACGTTTGTACCCCTATGTCTTTAGTTTATATCCCGTTTCCGGCACCATAAGTACCAGCACGCGTGCCATGGCTGGCTACGTTGAAACATTGGTGACTCTTTAAAGAATGGCGGGGTTTTTTTCTTTCACCAAACTGTCACCTGCTGCGGTTCGGCGCATGGTGCAGGCGCATCGGACGCCCGGCGCGGCGGGTGTTTGCCACATGCCGAATGCGCTGCGCCGGCCAGTTATGGTTGATTTTGTGCCGATTGAGGGGCTGAATCGCCGCGCGGGGTGGTTCTGCGTCCGCGCTTTTCGGGATGACCCTGCGCCTGCTACTTACCCGCATCGCGCGTGTGCACGCCTTTGAGATTTTCGACCATGCGGCGGCAATCGTCAGGCACGATCGGCATGCTGGCCAGCACATCGGCGACAGCCAGAGCGATGACGTCGCGAGTCGCTTCCTGAAGACGCTGCTGATCGGTGAAACCGATCGTGCCGGTGACGAGTTCGCCCTTGCCCTTGCCGAACAGGCGGGCAACGCCGACGCCGGCATCGCGGTAGAACACCTGCCGGTTGAGCGAACTGATCGCCATCGTCATGCGGTCCCCCGGCCGGTACATTTCAGCGGCGACTTCGAGGCTGGCGCCGCGAACGTTGTAATAGGGCCCGATGCCGCCCGCGCGCATGTCGACCGACGGGCCGCCCAGAAAATCGAGCGCGGTGAAGGCAGTCGAGATGATGAAGTTGGGCACGCGCGTTTGCTGCTGGTTGGACAGGGCCTGATCGAGATTGGCGCCTCCGAACTGGCGCAATGCGCGTTCGGTGTTGAGCTCGTAATAATTCATCGAAAGGCCGCCTGCGCGGATCACCGCTTCGGATGCCCAGATCGCCGTGGTGCCTTGCGGCAGGAACGAACCGGTCGCGCCGTCATAGCCATAGGATGATTTGCCGGTGCCATCGGAATGCACCGCGATGCCGAAGCGGATCCGATTGAGCACCTTGCTGTCATGGATGCACAGCAGTGCCTTCATGATCGGTTCGCTCGGCGTGCTCTGTGCCGATGGCGGTGGCTCGGACACCTTGATCCGGCTGCCCGTGCCGACGGGAAAACCGCACCCCGCCAGCGGCAGCACCGCAAGCGCGCCGACCAAGCCGCGCAGCACGCCGGCCAGCAAGGGCCGCCGCTGTGAATGCCGATGCATTGGGGAAAGGCAGCTCACACCGGCTGATGTATTCATGGCCATCATACACTCTGCTTATGGGGTCTTGGGTACGCATCGCGGGACATACGAACGTCCTGCGCGGGGTGATTGTCGGGGATCAAGATCACAACAGTATTGCGGTGCCGGGCACGGCACCGGGGTGCACGGAGCAAGCCACCGCGCCGCCCTTCAGCTCGAATGCCGACGCGGCTGCGCAAGGCCAGGCAGCTTCGGTTCAAGCGTCACGGTGCAGGCACCGGAATAGATCTTGGCGAGATCGTACGTCGCAAGATCCTGTGCGTCCGTCACGAACAGCCGCGCGGTGCCGGCCGAGGTATCGACTTCGCTCAGCACGAACAGCTTGGAGACGTTGTCTTTCATCGGTTCGATGAGCTCGACCCGGTTCGGCCAGATATCGATCACGCGGATGAACGGCCCGATCGTGCCAGCGCCGATTCCGTCGGGATCATGCACCACGCGCGTGCGCGGATTGACCGGCTCGGCCGGATCAGTGGCGTCGGGCGGCGGTGTCGTCCGTGCCGGGATCGCGGGCAGGAACAGGGCAAAGTCGTGCCACGAATCGTAAGTGACCTCATCCGCCTTCTGTTCGCGCGTCAGGTCTACGTTGACCGCATGACCGAGCCTGCAGGTCACCAGACGATTCGGCAGCATTCGGGGAGCCGGTTTGCCGGGGCCGGATGTGCCGGAAGCTGCGGCGTTGGCGGACATCC
>CANCET010000022.1 GCA_947375105.1 Sphingomonadaceae bacterium | reverse complement strand
TTCGTCATTCCCGCGAAGGCGGGAATCCAGAGCGGTCGCAGACCCCGCAGCGTCAACCTACTCCGGCCGCTCACCCGCCATCGTCGTGCGGTACATCTCGCGCCGGAACCCGTCATAGTCATTCGGCGCGAGATGCAGCGCCGCACGGTTGTCCCACATCGCGATCATGCCGGGTTCCCAGCGCAGGCGGCAGGTGAAGCCTGCCTGCGTGATATGCCGCGTCAGCATGTCGAGGATCGGGCGGCTCTCCGCCTCGGTCATCCCTTCGATCCCCACGGCATAGACCTCGTCCACATAGAGCGAGGGCAGCCCAGTGAAGGGATGCGTGCGCACCAATGGGTGTAAATTGCCGTTGAGCGCGGAGGAGCGCCGGTCATCATTGGCAAAGGCCATCGGCTTGCCGCTGATCCGCTCCTGCGTCGCCACGTTTGCCTCGGCCGACATATGCACTTTCAGCGGGCGCAGCATGGCCTGCATCGCCGGGCTCAGCATGCGCCAGGCCAACTGCGTATCGGCCCAGGTCGTGTCCCCGCCATAAGGCGGCACCTGCACCGCGCGCAGGATCGTCACCGAAGGCGGCTCGTCGAGGAACGGCGAATCGGTGTGCCAGCCGCTGCCGAACAGCGCCTTGGTCTTGGTGTCCGCTTCCTTGATCAGCGGGTGGACGTTGCGGTGCCCCTCAACCCCTTGCGTATAGGCATCGACCGCGAAAGGCCCGAACCGCGCGCTGAACGCTTCGTGCTCCGAATGCGTGAGGTGCTGGTCCTTCAGAAACACCATCTTGTGCCGCCACAGCGCATCGCGGATCTCATCGAAGGCTTCAGGCGCAAGATCATGCCCGAGCCGCACGCCAGTGATTTCCGCGCCCATCGCCGCCGTCAGCGGAAGCGCGGTGATGTGCGCGTAATCGCGTGCCGCATTGTCGAAATCGCCCTGCGGGCTCAGCCTTACTTCGCGCATCAAATCGTCTCCATCAGGCCGGAATTGCTCGCTCCAGCGCATCGGCCAGTTCCACCGGGCGCGAGAGGTAGGGGCTGTGATCGGCGTCCAGCGTCACCACCCGCGCGCCGGGGCTCATCGCCTGCATCCGGCGCTGGCTGGCAATCGGAATCGTGCGGTCCGCGGTGCATTCCACATACGTGCGGGGCAGCGAACCCCACCGCTCCGCTGTCAGCACCAGCGGCTCTCCGCGCGGCCCATGCGGCTCGGCTACCAGGCGCGGTAGCACACCTGCCAACAGTTCCGGCGGGGAAAGCTGTGCGAAGACCGGCCCGGCCCGCGCCGGATCAACCACCGTCGCCGCTCCGTTGTGCACCTTGCTGATGATCGCATCGAAATCGGGATTGGGCTCTTCCATCGTCTTGAACTCGGCGCGCGAAGCGCCTGACGGCAGCATCATCGCGCAAATGTAGACCAGCGCATTCATCGCCGCCGGATCGCGCTCCGCCGCCGTGCTGACCACCAGCCCGCCGCGCGAATGCCCTGCCAGAACAACCGGACCGCCGCCGATTGCTGCTTTCAGCTCGCGGCAATGTTGCGCAGCAAATTCGCCCCATTCGCCCAGCGTGATCGCAGCCATTTCCTCTGCGCTGCCGCCCATCGCCGGCAGGGTCGGTGCAACGACCGAGTGCCCGCGCGCCCGCAGCAATTGCGCAACCGGATCGAAACACCAGCCGCCGTGCCATGAACCATGGATCAGAACGAAACCCGCCATCAGCGCACGTGCCCCGACCAGGTGCGCAGCCCCGGCGCGGTGCGATCCTCGGATTTCAGCGCCGCTGCCATGCCCGGCCGCGCGGTGACGCGGTCGCGCCATGCGACGAGGCGCGGCGCGCGCTTGGCGATCTCCATTTCGGGGAACATACGCTCCACCATCATCCCGCAGTGCGAGTAGAAGTTGATGTCTGCCAGCGTGTAGGTCTGGCCTGCCAGCCACGGCGTCTCCGCCAACTGCTTCTCCACCTTGTCGACCGCGTATTCGATCTTGGCGGTGGCGTTGGCGAGATCGGCTTCAGAGAAACCCGAACGCGCCGTCGCCCACTTCTTGCGCTGGTCGGGCAGCGGAATGCTCTCCAGTAGTTTCTCGAACTCGCCGCTTTCGATATTGCGCGCGATCACGCCGACCATCCGGTGCCAGCCGTGCATCGAGACGAAGTTCATCACGTGTTCGTCGACAAACTTGTTCCAGTAGCGCATCCGCGCTGCCCCCACCGCATCACGCGGGCGCAGCGGGCTGTCCGCCGGCTGGGCATCGGGAAACACGTCTTCCAGATACTCGTTGATCACCGTGGTGTGCGTGATGATCGTGCCGTCGTGATCCAGCACGGGCACCTGCCCCTCCGGATTGATCGCGGTGAACCACGGCTGGTGCTGCTCGAACTTGTGCAGATCGACGTAGATGCTCTCGTACGCCAGCCCCTTCTCCTTGAGCGGGGCCATGGACTTGAGCGAATTCGCCAGTGGCTCGGCGTGATAGTATTTGAGTGTCATGGTGTTACCTGATCGCAAGGGTTCCCAGCACGCCGCCATCCACCGCCCACGATTGGCCGGTGACATGCGCGGCGGCACGTGAAAGCAGGAAGGCGGCGACTTCCGCCACATCATCCGGACTGCCCAGCCGGCCCTGCGGCACATTGGCGGCGAGCGAAGTGAGCTGATCAGAGGGCACGCCGTCGAGCAGCGGAGTATCGATGAAGCCGGGCACAAGGCAATTGACGCGCACGCCGTGAGCGGCCGCCTCGAGCGCAGCGGCGCGCGCAAGGCCGAGTACCGCGTGCTTGCTCATCACGTAGCCCACGTTCATCGCCATGCCGCGCTCCGAAGCGAGGCTGCCAGTGATCAGGATCGAGCCGGCCCCGCGTGCCTTCATCGCCGGCAGGACATGGCGCACCGCCCAGAACGCGGACTTCATGTTCACCGCCATCAGCGCGTCGAATGCATCGTCCGAATAGTGCTCCAGCGGCGCGAAAGTGCCGCCAGTGCCCGCATTGAGGAACAGCGCATCGATCGGCCCATGCTGCGCGGCTGCGCTGTCCAGCGCCGCGATCAACTGGTCCTGCCGGCCGACGTCCGCTGCCGCCCAGCCCGCGCCTGCGCCGAGTTCGGCACACAGATCCGCGAGCAGTTCGCCCCGCCGCGCGACCAACGTCACGCGCGCTCCGGCGCGTACGACCCGTTCGGCCGTCGCCCGGCCGATCCCGGTCGAAGCCCCAGTGATCACCACATGCTGGCCCGCGAAATCCATCAGCGATCCGCCTGTGGTGCGATGAATTTGGCCCAGACCGCCCATTCGGGCTTGTCGGCAGCATCAGGTTCCCATTGCTGAGTCATCAGTGCCCGCGCCTCGGCTTCGGGCATACCGAGTTGGTCCCGGTGGAGGCGGTAGAAGAACGCCGAAACCCGCCAGTTCATGATGCAATGCACATGGACCGGTCGCGGCCCCTGTTCAACCGCCGCGCGAAACGCTGCGTAATGCGCTTCATCGGGCGCGTCGAACGGCACCGGAATATGCGTGTAGGCAATCCCCACCGACGCGAACTTTCCGCCTTCGTCGACGAGGGCCTCGGGATGGCTGTCGAGCGCCAGATTGACCACCTGCTTCACGCCAATGGCGGCAAGGCGGTTCACGTCCGCCTCCTCCAACCGCCCCGAAGTCGTGACGTCCCAGCTCAGCCTTTGCCAGCCGCGGATATCGGCGGGATCGTCTGCGGAGCCGGCGGCCATGGCCTGCTCAGCCCAGCCCGAGCACGCGCAGTGCGTTGTCCTTCATGATGCCGGGCAGCACGTCATCACGGAAGCCCACCTTCAGCGCGGCATCGATCCACTTCTGCGGGTGGATCAGCGGAAAATCCGATCCGAACAGCATCTTATGCTTCAGCTGCGTGTTGGCATACTGGATGATCTGCGGCGCGAAATACTTCGGCGACCAGCCGGACAGGTCGATGAAAACGTTGTCCTTGTGCAGCGCCATGGAAAGGCTCTCGTCCACCCACGGCCACGAAGGATGCGCAAGGATGATCTTCATGTCCGGAAAATCGACCGCAACATCGTCGATCAGCATCGGCTGGCCATACTTGAGCCGCATCCCGCCGCCGCCGCGCATGCCGGTACCCATGCCCGAATGGCCGGTGTGGAAGATTGCGGGCAAGCCATATTCGGCGATCACTTCGTAGATCGGATAAGCCACGCGGTCAGCCGGGTGGCAATCCTGCGCGATGCCGTGGAACTTGAAGCCCTTGACCCCATAGTTTTCGACCAGATCGCGCGCTTCGCGTGCACCCATCTTGCCCTTGTGCGGGTCAATCGAGGCGAACGCGATGCAGATGTCGTCGTTCTTGAGCGCCATTTCGGCGACTTCGTAGTTCGATACCCGCTTGGCGCCCATGCCGCACTCGGCATCGACCGTGAACATGCAGAACGCGATCTGCTGTTCGCGGTAGATTTCGACGATTTCGGGCATCTTGGGCCGCTCGCGCGGGGCCTTGAAGTAAGCCGAGGCCGCATCGAAGAACTTGCCCATCACCGCGTCTTCCGGATCGTGGCAGGAAACCTCGGCGTGGACGTGGACGTCGATCGCCTTGATCTTCGAAATATCGATGGGCACCGGGCATTTCCTTGAAAAAAGCCCCGACGACCCGAAGGTCGCCGGGGCTGTTGTTCACTCAACAATGGCTCAGACGAGCGCGTCCTTCTTGACGGTGATCACCTGGCTGTAGGTGAACTCCTTCAGGCCTTCGATGCCGTATTCGGCGCCGAAACCGGACTGCTTGTGGCCGCCGAAGGGCGCGAACGGCGAAAGGTGGAGGAACTCGTTGATCCAAACCGTGCCGGTTTCGAGCTGCTCGGCGATCGCCACGCCGCGGTCGGTGTCCTTGGTCCACACCGCGCCGGCGAGGCCGTAGTCCGAGTTGTTGGCGCGCGCGATGACTTCGTCGTCTGACGAGAACTTCATCAGCGGCATGACCGGGCCGAACTGCTCTTCGGCAACGATCCGCGCGTCTTCGGGCGGGTTGTCGAGGATGGTGATCGGCACATAGTAGCCCGAGCCCGAAGGATCGACATCGCCGCCGACGAGGAACTTGTAGCCGTTGTCCTTGGCGTCCTTGATCAGCTCGCATACGCGGTCGAACTGCTTCTTGTTCTGGATCGGCCCCACGCCGGTGCCCTGGTTGGCGCCGTCGCCCACCGTCACGGTCTTGGCATAGGCGGCAATCGCGGCGCTCATCTCGTCATAGATATCCTCGTGGATATAGATGCGCTTGGCGGCGACGCAGATCTGGCCGGCGTTGGTGAAGCTCGACCAGAACAGCTGCTCGGCCACCTTCGCCACGTCGGCATCCGGCAGCACGATCGAGGCGTCATTGCCGCCCAGTTCGAGCGTGATGCGCTTGAGGTCCTTCGATGCGCCTTCCATGATCTTCTTGCCGGTCGCGGTCGAGCCGGTGAAGGTGATCTTGTCGATGTCCGGGTGCGCGGTCATCATCGGCCCGAGCGCATCTTCGCCCGAAATGATGTTGACGACGCCAGCAGGCACGATGTCCTTGATCAGCTCGGCAAACTTGAGCGTGGTCAGCGGCGTGAACGGCGAAGGCTTGAGCACGATCGTGCAGCCCGAAAGGATCGCAGGCGCGATCTTCTGCACGGCCATCAGCACCGGGAAGTTCCACGGCACGATCCCCGCGACAACGCCGACCGGCACGCGGCGCGTGCGGCTGAGGCGCGTATCGCTGTCCTCGTTGATCGTCTCTTCCAGTGTCAGCGTCGACTGCGCGTTCATCATCGCCGAGCAGCCACCGATTTCGAACTGGGCCTGCTGGTGCGGCTTGCCCTGTTCGGCGGTGAGCAGGCGGAACAGCTCGTCGAAGTTGGCGTCGATTGCGGCAGCCATCTTCTGGATGACGGCGCGGCGATCATCGACCGGGGTCTTCGACCAGGTCTTGAAGGCGCGGCGGGCGGCGGCAACGGCGCGGTCAAGCTCGGCAGCGCCGCAAGCCGGGACCTGGCCGATAACCTGCTCGTTTGCCGGGTTCACCACATCGAGCAAGGCTTCGGTGGTGACGAGTTCGCCATCGATCAGATTGGGATAGATTGTGGTCATGAGTCTCTCCGTCATCATGCGATTGTTCTAAGATATAGCAGTTCTTCAGTGTGATGCCAGCGCCTTGTCCTCGTTGGCCCGCTTGATCAGATACATCCGGATGGCCTCCGCGTCAGGTGCCTTCAGCGCGGACTTGAACGAAACCATGCCCAGCTCGTGCAGCTGCCCGCCCAGCACGATCGCCTTGATCGCCTCGGCCGAACCGATCGTGCCCGAATGGCGCAAATCGGGGTTGAGCCCGCCAGCCACTGCGGCATCGCCGTGGCAAACCGCGCAATAACGTCCGTAGAGCTGCCCGCCCTTGGTCGCCTGCGCAGCGGCGCCTGTGAACGGCGGCGGATCGAGCACCATCTGGTTCATCGGCGGCGCTTCGGGCAGTTGGCCCTTGGCGCCCAGCTTGAAGACCAGCAGGCGGCTGATGTTGCGCGCCGCACCTGCCTTGTTGGCGAGCACGCCGGTAGCGATATCCCAAACGCCGCCCCAACCCGCGAGGATGGCGACATACTGTTCGCCATCGATCGCGTAAGTCATCGGTGCAGCGATGATCCCGGTCTGCGCCGGGAACGACCACAGCTTCTGCCCCTTGTCAGCGGTGTAGGCGACGAACTCGCCGGCCGCCGTGCCCTGGAACACGAGGTTGCCCGCAGTGGAGAGCACGCCGCCGTTCGACGGGCCGACAAGATCGACTTTCCACGCCGGCTTGCGATTCGCCACGTCCCACGCCACGAGCTGGCCGGTGGTTGCGGCCTTTGCGCCTGCCTGAACCTTGGCGTCCGCCGGCATGGCCACGGCATAGCTGTCGAGCCCGGTCTGGAAGCCGATGCCCGTCGGTTTCCACCCCGCCGCCGCCATGTAGGGGAACGCTGCAAGATTGGTCGGGATATAAAGGTAGCCGGTCTTCGGGCTGTAGCTCTGCGGCTGCCAGCTATGTGCGCCGACCGCGCCGGGCAGGCTCACGAAGGGCTTGCCGGTCTTTTCGTAGCGCGCGTCGGGATTGATGGTGGGGCGGCCAGTCTCGGGATCGATCCCCGTCGTCCAGTTCACCGGCACCCACGGCGTTGCGGAAAGGAACTTGCCGGTCTTTACGTCGAGCACATAGACATGCCCGTTCTTGGGCGCATGCATCGCGACATGGCGCTTCTCGCCGCCGATGTTCACGTCCGCGATGGTGATCTGCTGGTCGGAATCGAAGTCCCAGCGGTCCTCCGGCGTTTCCTGGAAGTGCCAGACATACTGGCCCGTGTCCGCATTCACGGCCACGATCGAGGAGGTGTAGAGGCTGTCGCCTTCGCGCCCGTTCGCTGCCGGGTTCCACGGCTCGGCATTGCCGGTACCGAACAGCACGAGGTTGGTTTCCGGATCGTAAGTGATCGAATCCCAGACCGTGCCGCCGCCGCCCAGCGTCCACCACTTGTTGCCCCAGGTCTTGGCCGCAGCTTCGTGCGCCGCCTTGTTGACGCCTTCGACGCCAAAGCCCTTGGCCGGATTGCCGGGCACGGTGTTGAAGCGCCACACTTCCTTGCCCGTTTCCGGATCATAAGCCGCGAGATAGCCGCGCGCCTTGTATTCCGCGCCCGCCGCGCCGATCAGCACGCGGCCCTTCACGATGCGCGGTGCGCCGGTGATGGTGTAGTCGGTCTGGTTCGGCACGGTGACCTTTTCCCAGATCACCTTGCCAGTCTTCTGGTCGAGCGCCAGCAGGCGGCCATCGAGCGCGGCGACGAACAGCTTGTCGCCATACAGCGCCACGCCGCGATTCACCGCATCGCAGCAGGTGCGCACCAGCGTATCGCGCGGAACCTTGGGATCATAGGACCACAGCGGCTTGCCGGTCTTCGCGTCATAGGCCTTCACCATCGACCACGCGGTCGTGACGTAGAGCACGCCGTCATGCACCAGCGGGGTAGCCTCCTGCCCGCGCGCGGTGTCCATGTCGGCGGACCATGCCAGGCCCAGCTGATCGACGTTGTATTCGTTGACCATGGTCAGCGGCGAATAGCGCTGTTCGGCATAGTCGCGGCCATAGCTCAGCCACTCGCCAGCCGGCACATTGCGCAGCATCGCCTCGGTCACCCCGGCCATGGCGCCCGATTGGGCCACAGCCCCCGCCGCGAGGGCGAGAACCGATGCCATGGCAAGTTTACGAACATACGAAACGCGCATACCTGTCTGCCCTCTCCTGTCGGTCCGGCGTCATCCGGATCGCTTTAATCGCCTGTTTAAACCACAGTGCGTCAATTCACCATACGCTGCGCATCGCCCCAGTATTTTTTGCGCAGTTCCTTCTTGTCCATCTTGCCCGCCGCGGTGCGCGGAATAGCTGCGACGAACTCGACCGACTTGGGTGCCTTCACCCCGCCCAGCCGCTGCTTGGTATAGGCGATGATCTCCTCGCCGGTGATCCCGTCCGCCACGACCACGGCATGGACCTGCTCGCCCCACTTCTCGTGCGGGATGCCGAACACGCAGGCCTCGCGCACTTGCGCCAGCTCGGTCACAGCGGCCTCGACTTCGGCGGTGAACACGTTGAAGCCGCCCGAGACGACCATGTCCTTCTTGCGGTCGACGATGTAGAGATAGCCGTCCGCATCGAACTTGCCGACATCGCCGGTGTGGTGCCAGCCGAACTTGCGAATCTCGGCGGTCTCTTCGGGCTTCTCGAAGTAGGAATGCGTCACCAACGCGCCGCGCACGCAGATCTCGCCTGCTTCGCCCAGCGGCATGTGGTTGCCGTCATCGTCCATCAGCGTGACCTTGATCGAGCGAGTCGGTTTGCCGCACGAGGCCAGCTTCTCCGGCGCTTCCTTCGCAAAGCGCGCCACGTCCTCGGGCGGGAACCACGCCACGATCATCGGGCATTCGACCTGGCCATAGGCCTGGCACATGCACGGACCGAAGATCTCCACAGCCTGGCGCAGCTTTTCCGGGCTGCACGGCGATCCGACCAGGATGAAGATGCGCAGCGACGAGTAGTCATGGCTGCCGATCTCGGGGCTGGCGAGCAGCTGGTACATCGCCGTCGGCGGCAGGTACATGTGCGTGACCTTGTATTCCGCGATCGTGCGCAGCACGTCCTCGGCATCAAAGCCGGGCAGGATCACCTGCGTCGCGCCAAGGCTCATCGTCGAAAGCGCGATGGGCCCCGCCGCATGCGTGATCGGCGCGGAGACCAGCGCGACAGGGTTGTCGGTGCGCCCGCCCATGCCATCGGCGGCGGTCTCGATCATCGTGCCCCAGCCAAGGTTGGTCACGTTCGCGCCCTTTGAAGGGCCGGTCGTGCCACCGGTGGGGAAGATGCCGACCATGTCCATCAGGTTGCCGAACGCGTCGGTCTCGGGCTCGACGAAATCGGCCTCGCTCACCCCGGCCATGAATTCCTCAAGGCTAGGATCATCGCCCATGCGCTGGTCGAGGCACACGAAGTGCTGGAGCGTGGGACAAAGACCCTTGAGCTGCTGAACCTCATCGGCCTTCGACGAGTGATAGATCATCCATTCCAGCCGCACGTAGTTGATGTAGGCGGCATTGGCGTCGATCGCGTTGCGCGTATTGACCGGGATCCACTTGCCGTTGGCGCGCCACATCGCCAGCACGGCCACCAGCAGCATGCCATCGTTCGGACCATAGAACCCGAGCAGGTCCTGGTTCTTGAAACCGCCCTTCTGCAGCGCTGCGGCAAGGCGTTCGGTGAGCGCCTTGGTCTCCGCGAAAGTCAGCTTGAGGCCACTTTCGGTGTCAATGATCGCAAGGCGCTGCGGATCGCGGTCGTGGCCACGGTCGAAATAGTCGATGGCGCGCATGGTCTTGTCTTATCCCCAACGGTTGATTTCAGGGCCGGGAGCCCAGGAACGGAGCGGCTCGGCGCAATTTGCCAAAGCCAAAGCGGAAACGACGCAAGGCCGCGCTGCAACGCGCGCCAGCCAGGCGCAGGTCAAAGGCGCGGCGACAAAGGCTTGCGGGCGGATAGGCTCCATCCCCGCCAGCCAGCCGTACGTGACGAGATCGGCAATGGAGAATTCCCCCATCAGCCATTCGCGCCCGTCGGCGAGTTTGCCCTCGCAGCGCGCCGCGGCCTGATCGACCTTGGCGTGGCTATCGGCCACTTGCGCCGCATCGATCGCATCATCATGCAGCGCCTGCCAGCGCGCGCGCAGATCGTCCGAGACGACCGAGGCAGTGAGCGCCGCAAAATCATCGGCCGGAATGGCCGCAATGCCCTGCTGCGACGAAGCCAGATTGCCCAGCAGCGCCGCTGCGGGCGAAAGCCGCTCGGTGATCTGCCGGCACCACATCAGCATATCCCAATGGGCGTAAGGATCAGCGGGCTGGAGCCCGCAGCCGCCCGCCAGCTCATCGAAATACTGCGCGAGGAACACGGATTCGGTCATCGCCTCGCCGCCGATCACCAGCACCGGGCCTTCGCCCTCGATACCGAGATCGAGCGCAATCGGCTCGGCAATGCCCGTCAGATTGTGCCGCGCGCCGGCCAGTAGGTCGATCCGCACGCAAGGAATGTCGAGCCCGCTTTCCGCCAGCGCCGCCAGCACGGTCAGTGAGGCGCCATTGGGCTCGCCATGATAGAGAACTGCCCCCATCAGACGATCCCTTCCATGACAAGGCTGTAGCGTGCGGCGAGATCGGTCTTGCCCATCGCCCAGGTGCGCTTCACCGCGTCGCGCTCATACACGCGCTTCAGCCAGCGCATGATGTTGGGCGTCTTGTCCTTGCTGGCGAGATCCGGCTGCGAAAGCGGCAGCGAATAGGTCGAATTGAAGATATTGATATCGGCAAGGCTGTAACTGGCTGAGCCGACATAATCGCGCTTGCCCAGCTCTTCCTCGAGCCTTGCGATCCCCAGCGCCACGCGGCGGCGGCTTTCGGCCATTTCGCTTGCCGAAAAATCTCCGTTAATCGCCTTGCGCCACGCGATGCGCCGTTCGGGCAGCGGGATGCGGTCAATCGCCGCGGCCAGTTCCTCGGGATCGCGCTTCCTCACCATCGGTCCAACGAACACGCTCCAGCCGATCATCGAGAAGCTGGGGCCAAGCCACTGATCCATGAACTTCATCCACCAGCGCACTCGCCAGCGATCCTGCGCGTCCGCCGGCATCAGGTCCGGCCCGGGGAACGCGGCGTTCACGTATTCCATGATCGCGGTGCTCTCGGTGAGCACGCGTGTGCCCAGAGGCCCTTGATGTGTCATCGCCGGGATCGTTCCTTGCGGATTGATCGCGAGGTATTCAGGCTTGTGCTGATCGAACTGCAGCATGTCGATGTAGTGGCTGGCAAAGGGCACGCCCTTTTCCATGAGCGCCAGCATCGGCTTGCCCGAATTGGCGTTCGGCTCCCAGTGATAGAGCGTGACCTCAGTCATGATTTAGGGACCATGGCAGCAAGCTCTCCCTCGACTCCGGACATGCGGAGCTGATTGTTAGTGTTGCATACTAAATCAGCCCGCTCGCCGGTTCAAGCAGTCCTGCCCGCATAGGCAGGGTTCAGCCACTCGCTTAGGCGCTAGTCGGCACGCGCGCTAAATGCTGCGGAGCGGTTGTGTTTCACAAAGTGAAATGCCCTTCAGCGCGCCGCCATGCTCCAGCGCAGCAGGCCGTCATGTCCGGAAAGCGGCGCACCAAGGCGCGCCTCGGCAGTTCGGCGCAGGCCCCGCTCTTCCAGCAATCCGCGCAGCACGGTCCAGTCGCTCCACCGCGTCAGTCCTTCAACTCGCGTAGAACCCGCCAGCGCAGCGTGGGCCTCACGCAAGGACATGACCGCGAGGTCGATCCCTCGTCCACCCGCAAAGCTCGCGGATTCGGCCAACCGGCTATCGTAGACCACCATCCCAGCCGCCTCTGTCGCCACCGCTGAAGCCGCGTGCGCCGCCACCGGCACGGCAGCCACCGCGCCGACAAGCGCCCCGCCCTGCAGCACCCCGCGCCGGTCGGTCCGCATCAGCCCGCCTTTCCGAGATACCGGGAAACTGCTTCCAGTTCGGTGTCGGTGACATCAACCCTGGTCTGCGCCGGCATCGCGCCCTTGCCCATGCGGACCACCGTCTTCACATAGTCTGCGGTAAGGTCGGTGCGGTTCACCAACAGCCCCTTGTCTGGCGTCTCGCCCATCATCATGCGCTGCTTGGTCAGCAGATTGGTGCCCATCCCGCCGAGCAGGTGGCAATAGCCGCAGTGCACCTCGAACAGCGTCTTGCCGTCCCCGCCGGGCTTCAGCCGGTCCCCCGCCGGCGCCTCTGGCCGCAGCATATAGGGCGGCATCATCATGGGCGGTCCCGGGGGCGGAGCATCGGCCAGCACTGCACTGGCACCAGCCACGACGAGCGCGGCACCGAGCAGCGCGCGTGAAACGAACCTGCTCATGCCTTGCCTCCCGAGTTCTTGGCCCGCTGCGCCGCATAGGCGGCTGGCCAGATCCCCTGCTTGCCCGGCGCGATCACGCCGTTGGGATCGAGCGCGTTCTTCACTTTCTCGGTCATGCGCCGCAGCGCCTGGTTGTTGAACCCGAAGGTATCCGCCACCGGGTCCATCCAGCCCAGATGCGTACGATATTCGGCATAGCCGGCCTTCGCCGTCTCGCTGATCAGCGCATCGAACAGCTGCCGCATGTTCGTCACCATCTCCGGCTGATCGCGGTCATACATCAGCATGTTGATATTGTTGGCAAAGCGCCCGCCGATGGTGAAGCTGGCGTAGAAATCGACGTCGTGATCCGCGATGATCTTCCGGCTTCGCTTGAGCTGGTCCATCACATGCATGCCCGTGGCCGGCACCACGGGCGAAAAGCCCATGTGCGCCCCGCGCCCGCCGATCCAGTCCGACATCTGCAGCGGCACAGCCGAAGGCACGCCCATCGTGATATCATATTGGCCGACAGGTTCGCCTTCGTGCCACCAGTGCTCGGCAGGCGCTGCATCGAGGTGGCGCTTCATCGCCGCCTTGACCACTTCAGCCCGCGCCTTGACCACCGTCTCCTCACCATAAAGGCGCAGCGCCACCTGCCAGTAACCCAGCTTGTATTGCTTCAAGAGCTCCTGCACGCGCCATTCGGGGATCGCGCCGGGCTTGTCCCAGAAGTCCTTGCGCTGGCCCTTGAGCACCATCTTGCCCAGCCACGAAGGCACGAACACGTTCTGGTCGATCAGTCCGGAAATCTTGAGCGGGGCAATCGTGTCGATCACCCAGGCAATGTCCTCCTCGTTCGGAATATCCCAAACGAGCTCAAGGCTGGTTTCGGGCGCGGGCTGCAGCCACACGCCGGCCTTGGTCACCACGCCGAGGTTGGACTGCGTGAACGCGAGGTCGAAGGTCGGGCCAAAGCTGAACGGGAACAAGTGCCACGAAGGGTTGCCCTCCATCGCGCCCATGCCGGTGCGCACCAGATCGCCATCGGGCAGCACCGCCTCGATCCCGCACAAGTTGCGCGCGTGGAGGCCATAGGGCGTATAGCCGATGCCGTGATCGAGCGCATTGCCGAGCACCGAGCCCCAGGCATTGCCCGGCACTGAAAGCCACAGCGGCGCCTTGGCGCGCTGGATCGCATCATAGAGATCAAAGAAGCCCACACCCGGCTCGACCACGCAGTACGAAAGCTTGCTGTCGAGCTCGAGGATCTTGTTCATGCGGCCCAGATCAAGCACGATCGAACCCGCCATGCGCGGCGCGGCCGCCCCGTATCCCAGGTTCTTGCCGCGCGCGACGGGCCAGAGCGGCGTCTTGTGCTCGTTCGCCAGCCGCACAACCGCGCGCACTTCCTCGACCGAAGCGGGCGCAATCGCGGCCCCCGCGGGCCATTCTTCGGAGGACCCCGGCGCATAGACGTCCGAATAGGCGTCGCGGTCGGCGTCAGTCGCCAGAACCCAATCCTTGCCCACCACGCCGGCAGACGCGGTGAGCATGGCATCGAAGGACTTGGGGCTGACGCGGGGCGGCAGATGCAGCTTCACCGGCAAGATTCTCCCGTGGTTATTTTCTACCAATTGTTAGTTTTTTGACGCGCCTGACGCCCGGCGTCAAGGCGCCATGTCAGGTGATGGCGTAATACCGCACGTGATTGCCATCCGGTCGCCGCTCGCCCACGCCGATGAACACATGCCGGGTCAGCCAGTCATGCGGGCCCTTGCTCGTCTCGAAGGTCGGCTGCGCGCGCAGATAGTATTCGGCATGCGGCACCGGCGCGCCGCCCGCGAACGCCCAGTTTCGCAGCCGCTCCATCGTTCCCGGTTCGCGCCCCCACAAGAAGCCCTTGTTCTGCATGTAGATCAGCGTGCCGTCATCGACCTCGAGCATATAGCGCGCATCGAACACGGCGGTGTCGTCCGGCCGGAAGAAGGCATAGTCCCCGCCCGAATTCGGCACCGCCTTGCCTTTCAGCCGGGGGCCTTCAAACTCACCGCTATCGACATAGACCGCGCTGCGCATTCCGCCTGTCGGAACATCGGGGATCGCCTGCACGCGGGTGAAGCGCAGCGTGCAGGCAAAGGCGAACTCCAGCCGCGGGTTGTCGAGCGTTGAAAAGTCCATGGAGCTGCCCTTCAGTAATTGGAGAGTATCGTCAGGCTCGGACCATCGAGCGGCTTGCCCGCCTTCCGTTTGGCCAGTTCATCGCTGCGCGTCTGCTTCTGCTGGTCGATCAGATAGGCGTGGATCGCATCGGCATCGCCGGGCGAAAGGATATCATCCCATCGCGGCATCCCGCCCGGCACCAGCGCGCCCTCCAGCACGATCTGGCGGAACATGTCATGCGTGCCGGGCTGCATCCGCCGCAGATCGGGCGTGATCGAGCGGTGACGATTGGCATGGCAGATCGCGCAGTTGCCGAAGAACAGGCTTTGCCCTTGCGCGATGGTCTGCGCCGTCACGCCAGCGACTTGCGCCGGCGGTTCGGGCGCGACTTCCAGCGGCGGCAGCAAGCGCGGCTTTTCCACCGCGCGCCCGCCGAGGCGGAACACCAGAAGGCGGTTGGCATTGCCCCGGTTATAGGCGGCTGAATAGCGCGGCACATAGGGGAACCCGCCGCCGCCCCACCCAGCCATGACGGCTACGTACTGGACGCCGTTCACCTGATAGGTCATCGGCGCAGCCATGATCGGCGTGCCGGTCTCGATGGCCTTGAGCACCTTGCCGGTCTTTTCATCACGCACGAACAGCGTGCCGCCCACATCGCCGTGGATCAGCAATCCCGAAGCTGTCGTCAGCACGCCCGCGCGGTCTTGCCACCCGGCCGTGTTCGCCGCCCACACGGTCTTGCCGGTCAGCGGCTCGATCGCACGGATCTGCGCGCTGCCCGGATCGCGCAGTGCTTCGGCATAGGCGGGCAGCGCGCGCACCGCATCGGCCATCGGCGGCGGCAGACTGGTCAGCGCATCCTTCACGTCGGTCGTGAAGATCAGCGCCGCATCGTTGTTGAGCCCCCGCGCCTTCAAGGGCTTCTGCCCCGGCGTCATGAAGATCAGGTTCCCCAGATCGAGTACCGCCGCATAATAGAGGCCGGTGGCGGGATCGAACGAGGCCGGATGCCAGTTGCGCGCGCCCGGCGTTGCGGGGAACACGATCTTCGGCCCCGCCGTGTAATCGCTGTCCTCCGGCGTCAGGTTCGGCCGGCCGGTCGCCGGATCGATCCCCTTGGCCCAGTTCATCCGCGCGATCGGATTGGCCTTGATCAGTTTCCCGCTTGCCCGGTCGATCACATAGAGAAAGCCGTTCTTAGGCGCATGGAGGATCACCGAGCGGTCCGCCCCGTCCACCTTCAGATGCGTCAGGATCAGCGGCTGGGTCGATGTGAAGTCCCAGTTGTCCCCGGGCGTTTCCTGATAGTGCCAGACCATGCGGCCCGTCTTGGGATCGAGCGCGACAAGGCTGCCGAGGTAGAGATTATCACCACCCGCCGGGCTACGCTTCGATGTCGCATACGGCCCGCCATTGCCCGTGCCGACGAGCAGATACCCGGTCTCCGGATCGAACGCGATGGCATCCCAAGGCGCGCCGCCACCGCCCACATCCCAGCGACTCTTCGGGTCCCAGGTCGCCAGCGCCTTATCGAGTTCGGGCGCGTCCTGCGGCCCCAGCGCGGGATCGCGCGGCACCACATGCCAGCGCCAGCGCAGCTTGCCGGTCGCCAGATCGAGCGCCGTGACATAACCGCGCACATCATATTCCGCGCCCGCCATGCCGATGACGACGACGTCTCCTGCGATCTCCGGCGCGCCGGTCGAATTGTCGCCTTTCTTGCGGTCCTCGATGAAATCGCTTTTCCAGACCACTGCGCCTGTCTTGGCATCGAGCGCATAAAGCCAGCCATCCAGCGTTGCGACAAAGACCTTGCCCTGCGCCAACGCAACGCCGCGGTTGACCATGTCGCAGCATGCCGTGCGGTTGAGCTGCATGTCGATTTCGGGCTCAAACGCCCAGAGCTGTTTCCCTGTCGCGGCGTCCCACGCATAGGCACGCCCTGCCACGCCCGAGCTATAGAGCACCCCGCCGACCATGACCGGCGTCGCCTCCATGCCCCGCGCGGAGCCGAGATCGGCCTGCCAGGCCAGCCCCAGCGTGCCGACATTACCTGCGTTGATCTGCGTGAGCGCGGAATGGTGCGTCTTGCCCGCGTCTCCGCCGGGGCTCGTCCATTCGCTCCCCGCCCCCGCCATCGGCGGCGCGGCCCCCAAGGCGCAGGCGGCCAAGGCGGCAAGGAGCAGCCGCCGCATCACAGCGAATCCCACGGGCTCGGCATCCGGTAGGGGACCGTGATGAAATTGGCCTCGATCTGCTCGATCATGCCGTGGTCGATCTTGAACAGCTCGGAGATGTAGAAGCTGTGTGGCCGCCGCACCGGGCTTTTCACCGTGCGGCCATCGGTCAGCTGGTACTCATCGATCCGCCCCGAATGGTCGATGAAGCCAAAGGCCAGCACCAGCCCCCGCTCTTCGTCCACCAGTGGAAACCGCCGCGCGCGCAAGTCGTCATCATAGCGGTAGTTGCCCATGCGGAACTGCTCCTCGCAGCCCAGCGCCGAAACCGGCACGATCTTGGCGAACTCCGGATTGCGCGTGGTTTGCACGCCGTTCTCCACCCGGTTGCACTCCGGATGGAACTTCGTGTGGATCGTCCCGTCGTTGCGCTGGAGCGTATCGAAATAGCCGTCCGAGAGCTGGATCATCTCCGCGCGCGAAACGGGCGCCACCGCGTCGCGGTGGAGGATCGGCTTGTCCCAATAGCGGCAGTTATCGAACTTGATGCCGCTGTCGGACTGGCGGACGATCAGCATCTCGCACTCGGCGATCTGGCCGGCGTCGTTGATCTGCAGCCGGAGTGTGAAGGCCGATTCCTCGATCGCTTCGATCACCGTGCCAAAGTAACCAACTTGTCTCGTGTGAACATCGGCGAAGCGCAGCTGGTAGGCTCCCAGCCGCTGGATCGTGCCCCAGACGCCGTCGCCGATCTCCAGCATCACGTTGTTTTCACTATGAAAAGAATCCGGAGCCCAGGTCAGCCGGGTGTGATCGCCGACATTCAGCGCGGCGAGGAACTTATCGAGTTCTGCGTAAAGACCGGCGCGGTCCATAGTCTCTCCCGGAGCCAATTCTTCTTGGGGCTTTGACGCCCCTTTCAATCCGGCATACCGTATCAAATGTTAGAATAAAAGGGGAGAGAGTCGATGGCACGAACCGCCACGGAACAAGCCAACCACGATCTCGTGATGGCAATGTACCACAAGGTCCTCATCGCGATGGATAGCAGCGCAGTGGACCGCTACATTTCGCCCGGTTACATCCAGCACTCCATGCTCGCCCCGCCCGGCGTCGATGCGCTGAAAGCCTTTCTGGACCATGTGAAAGTGGAATCGCCCGATGCGAAGCAGACCATCCACCGCAGCTTTGCCGATGGGAACCACGTGATCGTCCACACCCATGTCGAACGCTGGCCCGGCGATCCCGGCCTTGCCGTGGTCGATATCTTCCGCTGCGCCGATGGCATGATCGTGGAGCACTGGGATGTGCTGCAGGACGTGCCGGCAACCCCCGTGAACCCCAATTCGATGTTCTGAGAGGAGACGCACTCATGCGCCGCGCCCTGATTGCCGCAATCGCCCTGCTCGCAGCCCCGGCCGCGCACGCCGAAACCTGCAAGCTGACCCCCAAGCAGGTCGTCACCGAGTTCCTCCACGAATTCTACATCGAGAAAAAGGTCCGCTCCTCGTTCGAGAAGTGGGTTGATCCGGGCTATGTCCAGCACAACCCCCATGCCCAGACAGGCCGGGAGGCCGCGATCGGGTTCCTGGAAAAATTCGTCGAGGGGAACCCCGGCCAGCGCACCGAAATCCGCCGGATCATGGCGGACGGAAATCTCGTTGCCGCGCACAGCCACGGCTGGCAGGAAGACGGCACGCCTGAACAGAAGCGCGGCTACGCCGTGGTCGACATGTTCCGCGTCGAGGGTTGCAAGGTGATGGAACACTGGGATGTGATCCAGCCCGTCCCCGAAACTTCCGCCAACACCAACACGATGTTCTGAGGTCCCCATGCGTTTTCAGGATAAATGCGTCGTCGTCCTTGGCGGCAATGCCGGCATCGGCCTCGCCTCCGCCCGGATGTTCGCGGCGGAAGGCGCCAAGCTCGCCATCACCGGCCGCAACCGCGAAACCCTCGGCGCTGCCGCCGAGGAACTTGGCGCGCTCGGCATAGCCGCAGACATGGGCGATATCGGCCAAACCAAGGCCGCGCTCGCGGAGATCGAGGATACACTTGGCGGCATCGACGTGCTCTTCGTCAACGCCGGGGTCGGCGGATTCGCTGCCATGCCGCACGTGACCGAGGCATTCTGGGACGGCATCCACAACGTCAACCTGCGCGGCGCTTTCTTCGCGATCCAGAACGCCCTGCCGCTGCTGCGCGACGGCGGCGCCATCGTCATCACCGGCTCCATCGGCAGCGAACTCGCGCTGGCGGGCAACGTTGCCTACGCTGCGGCCAAGGCGGGCCTGCGCGCCATGGCCCGCATCGTGGGCAAGGAACTCCTGCCCCGCCGGATCCGCGTCAACATGGTCAGCCCCGGCCCCACCGAGACCGAAATCTTCAAGCGCGGCGCGAGCGAAGCTGAAATCATGGCGACCCGCCAGATGCTCGGCGGGGTGGTGCCATTGGGGCGCATGGGCGAAGCAGAGGAAGTCGCGCGCGCCGTCCTGTTCCTCGCCAGCGCGGAGGCCAGCTTCATCAACGGCGTCGATCTCTATGTCGATGGCGGCTGCGTGGAACTGGGGTAGGAGACGCCATGCCTTCTCCCGCCAAACCGCTTTCGTCGGCCCGTGCTTGACACGGGCCTTGGCTTTCCTTGTTCGGCGCCGCGCCGGAAGAACAGCCAAGCCCCGTGTCAAGCACGGGGCGACGGAGAGATTTTTGTGCGGTAACCCTGTGGCTAGAGCGCGCTCGGCACCCCATCCAGCAGCAAGGTCTTCACTTCCAGATAGGGCATCAGCCCCTCAACGCCGCCCTCGCGGCCGATGCCGGACTGCTTGAACCCGCCATACGGAAGCCCAAAGTCCATCCTGAGGCCGTTCTGCCCGAACCCGCCCGTGCGCACCCGCCGGCCGATCCGGTACGCCGCGTCAACATCATGCGTCAGCACCGAACCATTGAGCCCGAAGCGCGAAGCGTTGGCGATGCGGATCATGTCCTCCTCGTCCTCCGCCGGGATCAGGCTGAGCACGGGGCCGAAGATTTCCTCCTGCGCGATCCGGCTGTCATTCGGCACATTGGCGAACAGCGTCGGCTCGATGAAATAGCCCCGGCTCAGATGCGCCGGACGCCCGCCGCCGCACACCAGATCGGCGGTCTTGCAGCCTTCCGCGATATACATCTCCACCCGGTCCAGCTGCCGCTTCATCGCCAGCGGACCGAGCTGCGTGGCCGGATCATCCGAATGCCCGATCACGACCTGGCGCATCTCCGCCGCAATCGCCTCGGCCAGCTCGTCATGCCGCGCGCGCGGCACGATCACCCGGCTCAGCATCGCGCAGACCTGCCCGCTCATCATCGTGATCGTGCCGGCCAGCATCTTCGCCGCGATCGGAATCGGAAAATCATCGCGCACCAGAGCGGCGGACTTGCCGCCCAGCTCAAGCGTGCACCGCGCGATCCGCTCCCCGCACACCGAGGCAATGCGCTGCCCCGCCACGGTCGAACCGGTGAAAGTCACCTTGTCCACGCCGTGGTTGCAAACAAGGTGGTCGCTCGCATCGCGGTGCCCCGTCACGAGGTTCACCACCCCCGCCGGCAGACCTGCAGCCTCGGCCGCCTCGGCAATGATATAGGCTTCGAGCGGCGTTTCCGGTGAAGGCTTCATGATCACCGGGCAGCCCGCCAGCAGCGCATAGGCCACCTTGTTCGCCATGATCCCGAACGGCCCGTTCCACGGCGCGATGGCCGCGACAACCCCCACCGGTTCGTGCACCACGAACCCGGCCGCCGCGCCCATGCTTGGCCGCTGCTCCACGAAAGCGAAGCCTTCGGCAATGGCCGCGATCCCTTCCAGCACCGCCACCGAGCCAGCATGCATCGGCCCGGCAAAACTGGCGAGACCACCCATCTGCGCCGTCCAGCACCGCGCCAGCTCGTCCACTCGCGCGCGCAGGTGCCCCACCATCCGCCGGAACGCGGCGATCCGCTCCGCGGGCGGCGTGCTCGGCCATGGGCCATGATCGAATGCCGCGCGCGCCGCGTTCACCGCCGCGTCCATGTCCGCCGCGTCCGCTTCGGCGACCATCGCCACCACCTGCTCGCTATCGGGCGAGACCAGCTCGATCATCCGCCCGCTGTGCGCGGCCACCCATGCGCCGCCGATAAAAAGCTTGTCCGGATGCGCGATGGAAACCCCGGTTGGCAGCATGAAACTCTCTCCCCGTGGCACACGCGGCGGTGCCGTTGCAAAATTCTACCATTTGGTATGGTTGAAGCAAGGCCCTGCACGCAAAAAGGGGCGACCATCGCTGGCCGCCCCCCTTCCCCTTTTGATCGGGCTATGCGCTTCGGATCAGAACTTCTTCTGCACCGTGATCGCCCATTCGCGCGGCTTGCCCACCTGGCTGTAGATCGTGCCGGTGAACGAGTAGACCGCAGCGAAGCGGTACGGGTTGTAGTACTTGTCGAACAGGTTCTGCACTTCGGCAGAGATCGACAGGTCCTCGCCCGCGTTGCGCCATGTCAGGCGCGCATTGGCGAGGGTGTAGGAGGGATAGTAGTCGATCGGACCGCCGCCAACGAGGCGTCCGGCGTTGTTCTTGCCGGTGTAGTTGGCATCGAAGCGCGGCGTGAGCGAGCCCGACTTGCCCAGATCGGCGCGGTACTGGACGCCCACGCTCCACTTCCACTCCGGCGTGACGATCGGATCGTTCAGCAGGTAGGCATTGCCCACGCGCGGATCGATCTTCGACCAGCTGCCGGTGAGGTAGCTGACCGAACCGTCGAACGCGAGACCGTCGATCGGTTGCGCCTGGACTTCCAGTTCGACACCCTTGATCTTGCCGTCGCCCGCGTTCTGGCGCGCACCGCACGGCGCGTTCGAACCCAGCGACGCGCACGTGATGAGCGGCAGCTGGATATCCTTGTAGTCGTTGATGAAGGCCGAAAGGTTCATCCGCAGACGGCGGTCGAACAGATCGGTCTTCAGGCCCACTTCGTAGGCAGTGATCGTTTCCGGCCCGAAGCTGCCGTTGAGCGCCTGCGCCGCGTCGAACGGACGCGCGGTCACGCCGCCGCCCTTGAAGCCGGTGCCCACGGTTACATAGGCCAGCACTTCGGGGCTGAAGCGGTAGTCTGCCGAAACGCGCCAGTCGGTCTTGTGCCCGTCATAGACCGCCTTCACGCCATTGAGCGCGCCAAGGAAGTACGAGACCGAACCGTCGAAGTTCTGGCGCACGAAGGTATAGTCCTTGTGCTCCTTGGTATAGCGCAGGCCGCCTGTCAGCGTCAGACCCTCGACCGGCCGCGCGATCACCGTGCCGAACACGGCCTTGCTGTCCGCATTGACCGGGTCGTTGCCCTGGAACTGGAAGTTCAGGCCCGGCGCGATGTAGCGGATGTCCTGGCGAGTGAAGTAGGTCGAACGCTGATCGGAATAGAACCCGCCGAGCGTGAAATCGATCTTGTCACCCACCTTGCCGTTCAGGCGCAGTTCCTGGCTGAAGAACCAGAACTTGAGGTCGTTGTAACCCTGGCCGACCACGTTGAGATCGGGAGTGAAATCGTCGTCCGTGCCCCACTTCTGGCGGTATTCGCGGTAGGCAGTGATCGACTGGACGTTGAAGTTGTCACCCAGCTTGAACGTGCCGTTGCCCGAAACGCCCCAGCCGGTGAACTTGGTCCGGTTGGGCATGGTGTACCCGTCCTTGACCTGACCCCAAGGCCCGGGGATCGAGAGGCCCGGCGGCGCCGTGTTGCCCTGCCCGTAGAAGTTGGCGAACGTGCAATAGCGCCCGCACAGATACGTGCTGCTTACCTTGGCGGGATTGACCGAAGTGACGACTTCCGCTGCGTTGGTACGGCTTTCGTACGTGTAGTCGCCGGTCACGGTGTAATCGATGGCATCGTTCGGGTTGTAGCGCAGCGAACCACGCACGCCCGCATAGCCCTTCTCGCCCAGCTTATCGACCACGCAGCCCTGCCCGCTGCTCGGCCGCGCGCCGATGCCTTGCGGGTTGTTCGGATAGACGCAGCCGTAATCGAGCTGGTCGACATAGCCTTCCTGGTGCTTGTACACGCCCGAGATGCGGCCGTAGAGCCCGTCGGCCAGCTTGAAATTGGCGCTGCCGCGCACGTCGATGCGCTGGCGGCTGCCATAGACCATCTCGACCGTGCCCGAATTCTCGTCGGTCGGCTTCTTGGAAAACAGCTTGATCGCGCCGCCGATGGAATTGCGCCCGGTCAGCGTGCCCTGCGGCCCGCGCAGCACTTCCACGCGGTCGAGGTCGAGCAGGTCGAAGATGCCGCCGGTCAGCGTCGCGTAATAGACATCGTCGACATACATGCCGACGCCCGGTTCATAGGCGGGGTTGAAATCGAACTGGCCGATGCCGCGGATCGAAGCGCCGAGCGAGGAACCATAGGCGCCGCCCATGGCGTTCAGCGTCACGTTGGGCGCCTGCGCCGCGATCTGCGAAAGGTCGGTCTGGTTGCGCGAGGCCAGCAGGCTTGCATCGACCGCGGTGATCGAAAGCGGCGTATCCTGCAGCTTCTGCGAACGGAACTGCGCGGTAACGACGATTTCCTTGATGCCGCCGTTGTCGTCAGAAGCCTGCGCTGCGTCCTGCGGCTGGGCCTGCGGAGCCTGCTGCGCCATTGCCGGAACCGCCAGCCCGAGTGCCAGTGCACCGGCGCTTCCGGCAGCGAGCAGGCGCACGAATTGCGTGTATGTCTTCGCCATGGGTGATCCCCTCTCCAAGAATTTGTCCTCTGCGGGACCGTTCTACCGTTTGTTAGTAAGACATACTAATTTGTCCTTGGCAAGAGGCTTGCGACGCGCGGCGCATAGGTCTTTTCCAATGGCGCAATCGGGTCACGCGTGCCTGCCGCCCCTCTTGCCGTCCCGCCTGCGCGGCGCGATAAGGCGCGCGATGGCCACCAAGCTCACGCAAGAACCGACACCCGCCCGCCCCGACCTCGATCTGGGCGAAGATGCCGCGCTGCTCGTCGATCTGCTCAAGCTTGGCACCTTCATCGCGCGGCCGATGCGCGAAGGCGTGGCCGAGCCGATGGGGCTCAGCCCCAACGACCTCAAGATCATCCTGGCGCTGGGCGGCGAAGGCGAACTGGCGGGGCACGAACTTTCGGACATCATGGGCCTGCCGCCAATGAACGTGAGCCGCGCCATCGCCGCGCTGCACGAACGTGGCCTGGTCGAACTGGCTCCCGATGCCTCCAACCGCCGCCGTAAGCCGGTGCGGCTGACGGCGGAGGGCATGGACCTGTTCCGCCAGACGATCCCCGCGATGGCGCAGATCGGCGGGCGCCTGTTCGCCGATTTCACACCGAAGGAGCGCGCGGTGTTCCACGCGGCGGCGCAGGCGATTCTGGCGCGGATGACGGGGGGTTAAGGACCCTCCAGCCTAAGCCAAAACGCCTCGTCGCCCCGTGCTGGGCACGGGGCTTGGCTACCTTCCGCCACTGCCCGCGCGGCGCCCCGCCTACTGGTCCTTCAACCCCGCAAACATCTCCAGCCGGAAGGCTTCCGCCAGCACCGGATGCGCGAAGCTCATCGGCACTTCCTGCCGGTGGGGCCAGGTCGGGCGGTAGTTTTCTTGCGGAAGGATCACGTCCGGGCCCAGCGGGTTCTCGGGGTAGCACACCACGGCGGGCTGCAAGTGCGAGACGGTGTGCGCCCAGCCGGTTTCGTAATCGCCCTGCCACTGCATCAGGTAGTTGAGCCGCTTGATCTTCCACACGCCGTTCTCGCGCACGTAGTCGTTTTCGTAGATGCCTGATTCCCAGAACTGCTGCGGCACGTGCTCGGGCTTGTTCGCCACCACTTCGTCATGCCAGCCGCCCGCAAGGATGCCGCGGAAGCGGCCCTTGGCGGTCTGCCGATCGGGCGCCACGGTAATCACGTCCTGCAGCTGGAAATGATCGAGCAGGAACCCGTGGATCGGCCCGCGCTTGCCATCGGTGAACATGTTCTGGAACCACGTGCCATAGAGCCGCATCACGCCCGCATGGCCGCGATATTCGCCCGAGAGGAACACCACCGCGCCGTCCTCGGCGAACAGCCCGGCCACTTCCTCGGGCCGGTTGTAATCGATGTAGTAGCCATAGGCCATTTGCAGCCGGCGGATCGCGCCCTCGTCTTCCAGCTCGCCCACGCGGTTTTCCAGCGCGGCAAGACGCGCTTCCCAATCAGACATTTATCCAGCTCCCATTCGCTCCGGTTCTCCGGAAATTTGTAAGGCAGGCTAACTAATCTCGAAACGATTGGCAATCGCCTCGCGCCGCGCCATGTTGCGGCCAAGGGAGAAAAAAATGGATTCGAATGGGGCGGCGGCAAGAGAACCGTCGGTGGCCGAAATCCGCATGGTCATTGCGGCTTCGGCGGCAGGCACTGCGTTCGAATGGTACGATTTTTACATCTACGGCACGCTCGCGCCGCTGTTCGGCAAGATGTTCTTCCCCGGCAGCAGCCCGGCGGCAGGCTTTCTCCTCGCGCTTGCCACCTTCGGTGTCGGCTTTGCCGTGCGCCCCATCGGCGCGGCGATCTTCGGCACCTTCGGCGACCGCTTCGGCCGCAAGGTCACGTTCCTTGTCACGATCACGCTCATGGGCCTTGCGACCACCGCCATCGGCCTGCTGGGCACTTATGCGCAGTGGGGCATCGCCGCGCCCATCCTCCTCGTCGTGCTGCGCGCGCTGCAAGGCCTTGCGGTCGGCGGTGAATATGGCGGCGCGGTGATCTACGTCGCCGAACACGCCCCGCTCAAGAAGCGCGGTTTCTACACCGGCTGGATCCAGATCGGCGCCTCGGCGGGCTTCTCGCTCAGCCTCCTCGTCGTGCTCGCCACTGAAACCATCGTCGGCGAAGCGGCATGGGCCGCGTGGGGCTGGCGGGTGCCGTTCATCCTCAGCCTGGTCCTGCTCGCCATCTCGGTGTGGATGCGCCTCAAGCTTTCCGAAAGCCCGGTGTTCGCGGCGATGCAGAAGGCGGGCGAACTGGCGCGCACGCCCTTGCGCGAAGCCTATGCCACGCCGAAGCAGCTGCGCCGCCTCCTCGCCGTCACCTTCGGCGGTGCGGTGGGGCAGGCCATCTGCGGCTATGTCGGGATGATCCAGCTGCTCAATTTCATGCAGGTCTCGGTCCATATGGACCCGGTGCTGACCCGGATGCTGCTGATCGGCGTGCTCGCCGTGATGGCCTTCACCAATGTCCTTGCCGGATGGCTATCAGACCATGTCGGGCGCAAGCCGGTGGTGATGGCGGGCTATCTGATGTTCATCGCGGTGCTGTTCCCGGGCTTCCACCTCATTGCCGATCAGGCCAACCCCGCGCTCGCCCGCGCCGCCCGCGACCACCCCGTCGTCGTCTCCGGCGCGGACTGCACCTACAATCCCTTTGCGCAGCACGGCCAGGCCAGCGCCTGCGGCAAAGTGCTCGATACCCTGACCCGCGCAGGCGTGCCCTATACCAAGCACGATGCGCCTGCAGGCTCCCCGCCGGTCGTGACCATCGGCGGGCAACCCGCCGCGATGGAAGGGCTCGACGGCGCGCTTGCCGCTGCCGGCTACACCGTCAAGCCGGTCACTCCGCCTGCGGGCAACCTGTTCATCATCGTCATCGCCATGGTTGTCGTCGGCCTTCCGGGCATCCTGACTTATGGCCCGATGGGCGCATGGCTGTGCGAACAATTCCCCGCGCGCACCCGCTATTCCTCGCTCGCCACCAGCTACAACTTCGGCGTCGGGATCTTTGCGGGCTTCATGCCGTTCATCGTGCAGGCGATCGTCGCGACCACCGGCAGCGTCATGGCGGGCTTCTGGTATCCGTTCATCATGGTCATCATCGCCGCCATCGTTGCCACCTTCGGCCTTCCTGAAACGGCGGGCAAACGCATGATCGAAGGCAAAAACGCATGAGCTTTGCAGGACAAGTCGCCGTCATTACCGGCGGCGTCACGGGGATCGGCCTCGGGGTCGCGCAGGCCTTCAGCGATGCGGGCCTGCGCCTTGCGCTCACCTACCGCAACGAGGACCACCGCGCCCAGACAGCGGCGTGGTTTGCCGCCAAGGGCCGCGAGGAGCCCTTGTTCCTCAAGCTCGACGTCACCGACCGAGCCGCCTTCGCCGCCGCCGCCGATGCGGTCGAAGCCACCTTCGGCGCTGTCCACGTGCTGGTGAACAACGCCGGTGTCAGCGTGTTCGGCCCGACCGACGAAGCGAGTTACGACGATTACGACTGGATCATGGGCGTCAATTTCGGCGGCGTGGTGAACGGTGTCGTCAGCTTCCTGCCAAAGCTGAAAGCCGCCACCGGCCGCCGTCACGTGGTCAACGTCGCCAGCATGGCCGCCTTCCTGCCCGGCCCGCAGGCGGGGATCTATACCGCCAGCAAGTTCGCGGTGCGCGGCCTGACCGAATCGCTGCGCTACAATCTCGCCCCCCACGGCATCGGCTGTTCGCTCTGCTGCCCCGCGCTCACCCGCACCAACGCGTGGGATTCGGCGCTCAAGCGGCCCGATGCTTTTGCGCAAAGCGGCTTCGCACCGCCTGAGCGGGCCGAGCTAGAACAGTTCGGCACAGCCTTCGAGGCCGGGATGGACCCCTACGAGGTCGGCACCAAGATCCTCGCCGGCATGGAGCGCGGCGACGGCCTCATCCTCACCCATCCGGAGTTTGCCGAGGATTTCCGCGAGATCTACGAAAAGAGCCTCGCCGCCCTGCCGGACGAGGAAGCGCCGCCCGCCCGGCTCGAAATCGAACGCCTCCGCCGCGCCGCGATGACAGCCGCCGAAGCCGGAACGGTGATCGGCCTTGGCGACCTGACCTGAGCCGCCCCGCAAGCCGCGGCTTTTCCAGGTTGGTCATGGCCGCATCTCCCTCCCTCGTCATCCCCGCGCAGGCGGGGATCCAGGGCGAGGTAGCGCTGTGGCCGCTCTGGATCCCCGCCTGCGCGAGGATGACGAAGAGAAAGATGGACTTTGCTCGACACAAACCGGCGGTTGGGTAAGATTGCCACCGCGCGCGCGCCCAGCGAAAGGCCTTGCCCCATGTGTGACGAACTGACCGAAGCCGAAAATGCCGCATGGCTCAGCCGCCGCCAGTTCGGCGCGGCAGGTGCCAGCGCCGCAGTCCTCGCGAGCCTGCCCGGCTGCAGCATGGCGCAGGACATGCCCGGCGACATGCCAGTACGGGGCCGCCCCGTCACCGTCACCGCGCCCGATGGCAAGGTCGATGCCTGGTTCTATACGCCCGAAACCGGCAAGCACCCCGCCATCATCATGTGGCCCGACATCGCGGGCCTGCGCGAAGCCTACAAGACCATGGCCGCCCGCCTCGCTTCGGCAGGCTATGCCGTCCTCGTGGTCAACCACTACTATCGCGGTGCGGTCGCCCCGGTGCTCGATTCGCTCGTGGCATGGCGCACGCCCGAAGGTCAGGCCAAGCTCAAGCCGCTGATCGCGGGCATCACCCCTGCGGGCACGATGAGCGATGCCAAGGCCTTCGCCGCATGGCTCGATACGCAAGCCGAAGTCGATACCGCGAAGAAGATCGGCACCTGCGGCTATTGCATGGGCGGTCCCTACACCGTCCGCACGGCTGCTGCCGTGCCGGGCCGGGTCGGCGCCGCCGCCTCGTTCCACGGCGCGGGCCTCGTCGGCCCCGACGCAGACAGCCCGGTCAATCTCATCGCCAAGACCAACGCCGGCTTCCTCTTCGCCATCGCGCAGAATGACGACGCCAGCGCGCCGGACGACAAGACCGCGCTTGCCGCCGCCGCCAAGGCCGCGGGCCGCCCCGCGGAAGTCGAAGTCTATCCCGCCCAGCACGGCTGGTGCACGATCGACGCCCCGATCTACGACAAGCCCCAGGCCGAAAAGGCATGGAGCCGCATGCTCGCGCTCTACGGGGCGAACCTCTAGAGCGTTTTCGAAGCAGGTGGATTCACCTGCTGACCCGGAAAGCGCGGAAAAACAGAAATTTTATAGCAGCCGATCCGATGCAATCGGGTCGGCTGCTATCATCCGGCACGACGATCCACGACTTCGCAACGTCCAATTCCGCCTTGGCACAGGCCCCGCCCGCCGGCATCGCCCCCACGCAAAGCCGGACACACTGACGGCGACACTGACGGCGACAATGACCACTGGGCCACACCCCCTCGGCCAAATACGCAAAAGGCCGGCCCTGCCCTTCCATTTCCGGTCGAACTGTCTACCAGCCGTTAGCGTTCCACCGCAGCGCAGACAGGCGCGGCGTGGCTGAGGACCGTCCGGCATGCGCTTGTGGAAGCTGTCATACACCAGCACGGCCACGGCATCCCACGATGGGGCGCGCCACCAACTCGACGAGATCTGCAGCCTCGCGCAAGTCCACAATGCGCTGGTCGGCATCACCGGAGTGCTGACCTTGCACCGGGGCAAGTTCGCCCAAGTTCTCGAAGGTCCCGAAGGCGCAGTCCGCGCGCTCTGGCAGCGGATCATCCGCGACCCCCGCCACCACAGCGTGGCGATCGTTGCCGATGGGCCAATCTTCGTGCGCCGTTACAGCGATTGGTCGATGGCCTACCGCGAACCCCGGTCGTTCCTGTCAGACCAACTGGACGACATTCTCCGG